>JAXMBD010000001.1:0-1027 GCA_046350035.1 Isosphaeraceae bacterium
GAGTAACGGACGCGGCGACCGCGTCTTTCCTGGGCCGGGGCAGGTTGTTCGTACATCCCACCCATCCGTAGAATGAATCTTGTGTCGTCGTAACCGTCGACGGCGGTACCACCGACGAGCGGAGGTGCTCGTATAAGACAGAATCAAAGGGCCGATTAGACAGAAACGGATACTGTCGAAATCTAGTTCGGCGGCGGAGGCGCGGCGATGGGCGAGCGTCCCGACGACCCGGCGGACTGGCGGTTGCCCTCCGATGCCTTCGCGGCGCAGTTGGCTGCGGCCCGCCACACCCTGTTGGCTGCTCGGACGGATCCGTCAGCCGCCGTGGGGCCGTTTGAGCCGATCATCGAGGAGCTGAAGTACGACCTGGCGGCCCGAGGGGTCAAGCTGCCGCGGGTTCGGGCGCTCGGCCGGGAGCTGTTCGCCGAGTTGCGGGCCACGGCCGGGCCGGTGGCGATGGACGTGCGGCACTATTGCTGGCACCTCCAGCACCTCGGCGAGCTATCCAGCCTGACGGACGTTCTGATGGTGACGGTCACTCGGTTCGACCACTACGCCCGGCACGTGCCCGAGCGGTGCGAGGTCTGCACCGAGTTCCTCGGCGACCTCCCGTTTCAGGGCGCGCCCGGCGGTCGGGCGCACTTCGAGGAGTGGCTTCGTCGGCGGGGCGGGTAGCCCAGACGCCGAATCATCCGCTGCAGCAGACCGGGGCCGCATGTTCGCTTCCGCGGGTTCATAGGTCCCTGCCCGGCCCCGGCAGGTGAGCGGCGTCGATCGGCGGCAATTCGGTGGCGATGTCCGCTGGGATACACAATACGAGGGGGACCACGATGAGCGAGGCCGGCTTGAAGACACTGTTGGTTCGGAACTTCGGATTCTGGATCGTCGCGGCCCTTGTGTACCCGATCGCCCACTGGATCCCCACCGCATCGGGTCAGCCGCCGCGGATCTTCGACGTGCTGGTCCCGATCCTTGTGCTGGGGCTGGGGTTGGCCTCGAATGCCGTACTCGGTGCGGCGTTCAGGAA
>JAXMBD010000002.1:0-277957 GCA_046350035.1 Isosphaeraceae bacterium
GGCGGGGCGTGATGGGGAGAGGAAAGACGTCGCGGGGGGGATCCGACCCGGCCGGCTCAGGGCAGCAGCACGGCGGCGGCGACCACGGTGGTCCAGAGCCCGTCCTTGTTGCCGACGGCGGTCTGGGTGACTTCCTTCGTCTTGTAGATGACGTCGGCGATCTTCCAGATCTCGCGCTTCTCATCCCAGGAGCTATCCGGGTTGAACTCGACGCCCAGCACGGTGGCGAGCATCTCGGCGGCGAGATCCTCGGCGTAATCGGCGGAGACCTTGGCGGTCTGGCCGTAGGCGTGGTGCTCGGACAGGTAGCCGAACAGGGTCCGATCGCGGGGTATGGCGACGCCGACGCTGGCGGCGATCAGTCGGTTCGGCTCGGCCGTGGCGCTCTCGCTCATCACGACGTGGACGATCTGGCCGGGGCTGAGCTGGGGCAGGCCCTTCTCGACCGTGACTTCCTGGCAGCCCGGCGGGAAGATGCTCGACACCCGGACGAGGTTGTAGCAGGCGATCTTGGCGTCACGGAGGGCCAACTCGAAGCTGGTCAATTTCTCGCGGTGCGTCCCCACACCCTTGGTGAAGAAGAGTTGCTTGGGTACGTACATTGTGTTCGTTAGCCCCTCCCGAGCCGGCCCGCCCCGGGTTGTACGGACCGGAAAAGTGGATCCCGTCGGCGGGATCGGTCGTCCGCCGGCTGCTTTCCCGCCCACGCGCGGGGAATCGGCCGGGTCGCACAAGGTACGGTATTGTAACGCGATCGTCCAGGGATTGTCCCCGACGGCCGGCCCTCGATTTTACAACGCCCGCGGATCCTGGCGATTTCCCGCCCGTTTGATTAGGCTCGACCTGGTTTCGCCGGGCCTGCGGACATCCCTTCCCCTTCCAGTGACCCGACTCCGGGTCGGCCCGCGACATCCTCCCTTCCCTTCGACACGACATCGAGAATCCGGTATGACCTCGATCCGATGCCTCGCCGCGCTGCTTGGCCTGTTCGGGACGGTCGCCCTGGCCGGGGATGAACCCGTCGCCCTGCCCGGCGAACGGCTACGCTGGGATGATTCGCGACTGGTCGGCACCCCCGATCCGCCCACCCCCTACAGGACGACCCGGTCGTTCCCGAAGATTTACGTCTTCCAGCCGCTCGCCCTGCTGCCCGAACCCGGCACCGATCGCTTATTTGCCCTGCAGCACCTCGGATCGTGGTCGGGCCCAGGCCGCCTGGTGTCATTCCGCGACGACCCGGATGCCGACCGGATCACCACGCTGCTGGAGAAGATCGACGGAATCGCCTATGGGATCGCCTTCCATCCCGACTATCGGCGGACGGGGTGGCTATTCATCGGGCTGAACGCGGCCGGGGATGACGGCAAGAACGCGACGAAGGTGGTCCGCTACACCGTCGATCGGGCCGACCCGGATCGGATCGATCCGGGGACCGCGACGACGATCATCTCCTGGCCGTCGGACGGCCACAACGGCGGCGACCTGGCGTTCGGGCCCGATGGTTTCCTTTATGTCTCGTCGGGCGATGGGACCAGCGATTCGGACCTCAACCTGACCGGGCAAACGCTCGACGACCTGTTGGCGGCCGTCCTGCGAATCGACGTCGATCGCCCGGAAGGCGGCAAGCCGTACGGGGTCCCGAAGGACAACCCGTTCCTCGATCGGCCCAGGGCCCGGCCCGAGATCTGGGCCTACGGCTTCCGCAACCCCTGGCGGTTGTCCTACGACCACGAGTTGGACCAACTCTGGGTCGGGAACAACGGGCAAGACCTCTGGGAGCAGGTTTACCTCGTCCGCAAGGGGGCAAACTACGGGTGGAGCGTCAGCGAAGGGAGCCACATCTTCCACGCGAAGCGCCAGGCCGGCCCCGACCCGATCTCGCCCCCGGCCGCCGAGCATCATCACTCCGAAGCCCGATCGTTGACGGGGGGCCGGGTGTATCAGGGGAAGCGGCTCCCCGAGCTTCGCGGGACCTATGTGTATGGAGACTGGTCGACCGGCCGCGCCTGGGGGATCAAGGCCGATGGGGGCAAGGTAACTGCGCCTCGGTTGCTGGTCGATACGCCGTTCAATGTGACCGGCTTCGGCACCGATCACGCCGGCGAGCTGTACATCTTCGATCAGGCCGGCGGCACCTTCCAGCAACTCGAACCGACCGGCCCCGAGGATCTGCCGCCCCACCCGTTCCCGAAAACCCTGGGCGAGACGGGCCTGTTCCGCGATGTCGCCCGGCATGAAACCCACCCGGCATTGATCCCTTATGAAATCAACGCGCCGGCCTGGACCGACGGGGCGACGGCCCGACGCTTCGTGGCGATCCCCGGGCTGGGGAAGATCGAGCGAAAGCCGCAGCTCAACGCCGGGGGCGGCTGGACCTATCCCAACGGGTCGGTCTTGATGCAAACGTTGACCCTCGATTGTGCCGAGGCGGGCGGCAAGGTGGCACCCCGCCGTGTCGAGACGCGGGTCTTGATCCGCCAGCAAGGCGAATGGAGCGGCTACAGCTATCGGTGGAACGACGCCCAGACCGATGCCGAACTGGTCGCTGATTCGGGGGATGAGCATTCCCTGGAAGTCCCCGACCAGGGCCAGGCCGGCGGCACCCGCGAGCAGATCTGGCGGTTCCCCAGCCGGGCCGAGTGCATGGTTTGCCACTCGCGGGCGGCCGGTTTTACCCTGGGATTGAACGACCCTCAGCTGAGCCGCGACGTCCGAAAGGGGAGCGGCGTCATCCATCAGCTCCGCGGCTGGGAGGCCCTCGGCCTCTTCGACGAGAAGCTGCCCCCGACGATCGAGCAAACGCCCCGATTGCCGAACCCCTATGGTTCGGAGGGATCGCTCGAGGAAAGGGTCAAGTCGTATCTGCACGTCAATTGCGCGACGTGCCATGTCGAGGCGGGCGGCGGCAACGCGCGGATGCAGCTCGATTTCCACACGCCGGCCGACCGGATGCGGCTGATCGATGCCGAGCCGATCCATGATCGTTTCGATATCGCCGATGCCCGGCTGGTGGCGCCCGGATCAATGGATCGATCGGTCCTGTACCGGCGCCTGACCCGTCGGGGGACCGGTCAAATGCCGCCCCTGGTGAGCACCGAGGTAGATGCGAAGGCCGCCAGGTTGATCGCCGACTGGATCGGCCAATTACCGCCGTCCAAGCCTTGAGGTCCTGACAAATTGTCATGCGACGATCCCGCACTCGATGGGGTGCGGGATCGTGGAAAGAGCCTGGTTTTTCCGGGTGAACCGCGGAGACTTGGCTACCGTAGAACCTTTGGCATGGGGGTTGCGGTTTCCGCCCAACGCCCTGGGTCCCGCGTGGTGGTCGTCCACGGGAGTCCGTCGCGGGTCCCTTCTTTCCACATTTCTTACCAACCTGTCCGGGCTACCCGTGGACCCGAACGTGAGGTGTTGCATCCATGGTTCCCGTCGCTCGCAAGAATGGTGGCTGGCTCGCCGAGGTTGCCGAGGAGCCGATCTTCCGACTTCGCCAGGATGTGGACGGCCTGTTTAACCGCGTCTTCGGCAGCGATGGCGGGTTCCTGAACCCCGCCGCCGCGGCCGTGCCGATGGCGATGTGGGAGGAAGAAGACGCGTACACGATCGAACTCGACCTGCCCGGCTACGCCGAGGCCGATATCGACGTGACCGTCAACAACGGCCTGCTGCACATCAAGGCCGAGCGGAAGGCCCCCGAAGGCCGCAAGTACCTGTTCAACGGCCGGACTTATGGCGCCTTCGAAAGGGTCGTGAAACTGCCGACGTCCGTGAAACCGGACGACGTTCAAGCCAACTTCCGCAATGGCGTGCTGTCGATCCGCCTGCCCAAGGCGTCCGAGGCCAAGCCCCGGAAGATCAGCCTGAGCTGATCGGAATCGGATAGTCCGGCAAACGATCGAGCGGGGGCCCTCGGCGGGCCCCCGCTTTTTTTGCGCGTCGGCCCCGAATCGGGCCACGCCCGTCGGGATTGTCGTACAACGAGGATGGGGACCGGCCCAAGAACCGGCCGGGGGCTTCCGCATGGAACCCCTTGCCATCCTGGGACTTGCCGCAACGACATCGGCGGGGAAACCGAGCAACCCCACGCCACGGAGTTTTGTGCGACAAACCGATCGGAGTCGATCGCATGCCCTTGCATTCGCGAGGTCGTTACGACGATTCGGAAGCCGCCCCCCGGCCCGGCCTCCTGCCACCGGAGGGCGCGAGCGTCGGCAAGCGCTGGCGGTTCCGCCGCAACCTGGTGATCTACGTCGCGTACCGGCAGGGGTTATCGCAGCGATTGCTGGCCGACGTCTTTGACCTGCCAAGATCCCGGATCGCCGACATCATCCGGGAATTCCGCGAATTCGATCGCAACCGCTAGGAGGATCGTCCCGAGGATCGCCGTGCGCAACGCCATGACCGACTGGCCGAGGGGCTCCCGCGAGGGGCAAGCCCGTCGAGGCGATCATGTGTTCCCGCGATCCCGACCCCCCCGACGAGGGCGAGGACGAACTGGTCTCCCGGTTCCGTTCCGGCCTGTCGATCACGACCAATACGGTATGCCTCCGACACACCCCGCCCTGGCAGGCATTCCGCGAATACCGGCGGGATCGCCCGCCCCTGGCTTTGATCGTGGGGCCCCGGGGCGGCGGCAAGTCGTTCTTGTCGGCGCTGGATACGCACCTGACGAGCCTCCGCAACCCCCGCCACGAGACCCGGATCCTGGGCGGGAGCAAATCGCAATCCGAGCAGATCCTCCGGGCGCTGCGGAAGTTGGTCTGGGACCACGCGGATGTGCCCGATAACCCCAAGCTGCTGCGCGACCGGGCCGCGTACCCGAACGGTTCGGAGGTGGAGATCCTCGCGGCCTCGGCCACGAGCGTCCGGGGTCCGCACGTCGCCAGCCTCAAGCTGGACGAGGTGGACGAGATCGACCCCGACCTCCGCGATGCGGCGATGGGGATGTGCATGAACCAGAACGGGATGGCCGCCTCGGTGCTGATGACCTCGACCTGGCACCGCCAGGACGGGCCGATCAGCGAGCTGATGGATCGGTCGCGGAACGGGGTCTTCCCGATGCATACGTTCTGCGCCTTCGAGGTCCTGGAGCGCTGCCCCGAATCGAGGAGCGGGCCGAACCTGGAACGTTGCGGCGAGTGCCCCCTGATGACCTGGTGCCATCAGGAAGTTGACCAGACCCCGAGCAGGCTGCCCAAGGCCAAGCTCTCGTCGGGCCATTATTCGATCGATGCGCTAATCCAGAAGGTCCGCGGCACCAGCCGACGCACCTTCGAATCGGATTATCTCTGCATGGCGCCGAGGGCCCACGGCATCTGGTTCGAGGCGTTCGACGAGGCCAGGCACGTCTCGAACCGCGGCGAGTATGACCCGCACTTGCCGGTCCACGTGGCGATCGACACCGGATGCTACACGGGTGCGGTCTTCTTCCAGGTGGCGCCCGGGAACCTGGGCGAGCCCGAGGAAATCCACGTCTTCGGCGAGTTGCTCACGCAGTACGAACCGGCCGAGATGGTCGGCAAGAAGATCATCGAAGTGTCGAACGAGCGGTGTCACGGCGAACGCCAGTTTGTCTCGGCCGACCCGGCCGGCAATTACGGCAACGGCACGGGGCTCACCATCCTGGGCGAGTTCCAGAGGGCCGGGCTGGAGAAGATCCAGCCCTGGCCGACGGGGCTCGTGGCCGACGGCCTGGCCCTGGTCGAGTCGTTCCTGCAACCGGCCGACGGCATCGCCCGATTGCTCATCCATCCCCGGTGCGAAAAGCTGATCGATGCCTTCCGGCATTACAAGCGGGCCAAGCGCGACGGGCAGTACCTGGACCGGCCGCAGGATCCGCAGCACCCGGCAGAGGACATGCTCGACGCCCTCCGGGGCGGCCTGAAGAACGTGTATCCCCAGGGCCGCTACCTCGGCCGTACGTCGTCGCTGCCGAGGATCCGCGCGTCGCGGGTCTTCTAGGGCCGTCCGATCCCTCCCCCAAACGTTCAGGTAGAGAAACCCATGCGATCCCATCCCGAAGGCCCGGCGGTCATCCGGCAACGCCATCCGGAATGGCAGGAGCACCACCTGCGTTGGAGCTGGCTGCTCGACTCGTTCGAGGGTGGCGAGCGTTACCGCCAGGCGATCTACGGCGTCGATTCGCGCGGCCTGCCGGTCCGCAACCTGGTCCGTCACAAGCGGGAGTACCCCGACCCCCGCGACCCGCAGGCGATCACGGCCGGCCTCGACATGGCGACGTTCGCCACGGACGACGATTACGAGCTGCGAAGGGCCCGGACCCCGGTGCCCACGTTCGTGGCGGAGGCGGTCGGCACGCACCTCTCGCGGATCTACAGCCGCGAGGTCAAGCGGGTCGGCCCCGATTGCCTGCGGGACTGGTGGTCCGACGTCGACGGCCACGGCACTTCGATCGATCAGTGGATGGGCGAGGTGGTCGCGCCGTTGCTGCTGGTCCTGGGACAACTCGACCTGCTGATGGACCATCCCGAGGCCCCCGAGGGCCAGCCGATCGAGACCCATGCGGACGTCGAGCGGCTCGGGCTGGATCGATGCCGCGCGTCGTTCATCCTGCCGATGGACATGCTCTGGTGGCGGCTCGACGATTCGGGCCACCTCTACGAGGAATGCCTCGTCCGCGAGTGGGTCGAGTCCGACACGGGCCCCCTGGCGAGGTTCCGCCACTGGACCGACCGGGGATGGACCCTGTACGACGACGACGGCCGTGTGCTCCACTCCGCCGACCATCCCTACGGCCGCGTGCCGATCGTCCGCGTCTTCGACGGACGGAAGTACCGATGCCGCAACGTCGGCCAGTCGCGTTATGAGGGGGTCGCCGAGCGCCAGCGCGAATACTACAACCGCGATAGCGAGCTGATCCTCTCCGACACCACCCAGGCGCACCCGCTGCTCCAGGGGCCGGAAGACTACGTGCAGGCCGACGGCACGATCCCGATCGGGCCGAGCTGGCTGCTGCCCAAGAAGAAGAACTCCATGGGCGGAGCCGTCAGCTACGAGGGGTTCGACATCGTCGATTTCCCCAAGGAAGGCGCCGAATCGCTCCGGCGCAACAAGGCCGACCTCCGCGAGGACGTCGATCGCGATTCGGCCCTGGTCCGGCCCGCCGGCCGCGACGGGCTGTCGCAATCGGGACTGGCCAAGGCGATCGACCATTCCGACGGCAATAACCGCCTGGCGCGGATCGCCCGGCTACTGGCCCGCGCCGAGCAGCAGGCCGCCGACCTGGCCCTGATCATCCTGGCCGACGGCGACCCGTCGAAGGAGGATCGCCAGGCCGTCTCGATCGTCTACCCGACCGAGTTCGACCTGTTCACCGCCGGCGAGGTGGCCGGCGTCGTCGGCGATTTCCAGGCGATCGCGGCGAGGGCGGGCGCCCTGCCCCTGGCCGAAACGCAGATGCTCGGCCGATTGCTCCGGCTCTGCCTGCCGGGGATGAGCGACGCCCAGTACGACGCCTACGACGCCGAGATCGCCCGGTACCTGGAAGCCCAGGCCCGCCGCCGGGAATCGCTCCCGCCGGCGGCCCTGGAACCGAAGGCGCAATGGATCTTCAGCGACAAGAACTCCCTGTGATCCGCCGCCCATGCGACCCGATCCCGCCGAATCGCTGCTCTGCTTGCTAGGCGTCTTCACGGTCGGCCTGGCGTTGGCGAGGGCCTTCGCCCTGCCGTTCCTGCTGGGCCTCGTGGACCGTCGACGCTGAATCCGCCCCCTTGATGAGACCCGACCATGAGCTTCCCCGAAGATCCGATCGAGCCGGCCGACGAGGCGAAAGACAACGCCAGGGGCGAGGGCGAGATGCCGGCCCCGATGGTCCCGCCCCCGCCGCCCGCCCGCGATCGCGAACGCGATCGCGAGGCCGAATTGGCCCGGCGACTGGCCGAGCTCGATCGCAAGGTTGAGCACTGGCAAGGGGCCTACAAGGCGGCCGTCCGGGACCGGGAACTCGCCACGGCCCTGGCCGGACGCCCCCTCGTCCCCGGCGCCGCGACGCAGCTCGTCAGGCTGTGGCGCGACGAGCTGGACGTGATCGAGGAGGAAGGCAAGGTCCGCGTGGTGGCCCGGGACGGCCGGCCGGTGCAGAAAGCGGTGTCCGACTGGCTGTCCAGCCCGGAATTCGCCCACTTCCGCGCCCCGGCCACCCGGGGCGGCACGCGGCCATTAGCCGAGTCGCGTGGCCCCGCCAATCCGTCGCCCCCCGCCGGGCCCCGGACGCTGGGCGAGAACGTCCTGCAGCAATGGCGGGCGACGTCGATGGGCCCAACCAGCCCGGCGACGCCCGTCGGCCTGGGCCGCCGCCGTGGACCGCCGGCGGCGGCCCAGGCCCCGGAGGCCGCCCGAGGACCCGTCCCGTCCCCCTCCCGTTCGCCCTCGCCTTCGTGGGCGTGGGCGGAGCAACCCTCGGTATTCTCGGCCTTAGCCGGAGATCTGTTTCATGCCTAGCTCCTACTTGCAAGGGATTCAGGGCGTGTTCGACAACCAGGCCCAGATCCGCAACGACATCAGCGTCGTGGCGATCAACTGGTTCGTCAACCGATGCCCGCTGGTCACGCGAATCCCCCGCGTCCCGGTCGCCTCGCAGTCGTTCACGATGATCGGCCGAAGCTTCCGCAGCCGTTCCGCCGTCCTGGCCAACGCCATCGCCGCGGCCGACACGCAGCTCACCCTGGCCGACGCCGGGATGCTGATGAACGGCGATGTCCTCGAGCTGCCTTCGGGCGAGCACGTGGAATTGGTGGCCGATCCGGCCCCGGCCACCGGCGTGATCAACGTCCGTCGGGCCGCCGAGGGCACGACCGCCTCGGCCGCCCCCGCCGGGGCCACCCTGTACCTGATCGGCAACAGCCGGACCGGGGCCGAGGTGGATCAGAACGCCGTCGCCTACAAGCCGGCCGGGGTCGTGCAGTACTGCCAGACCTTCCAGCACCCCGTCCAGATCGGCGGGTCGCTGCAATCGTCCTCGGGCTTCGAGCTGGCCGCGGGCGCCCGTTCCCCGCTCGACCAGTACAAGATGGACGCCCTCCAGAACCTGATGGACGACATGGAGACCAGCGCCTACTACGGCCTGGGCGAGGCGCCCGGCGTGGCCGCCCGGCCCAAGCAGAAGGGCCTGAAGACCCTGATCGCCAACAAGGTGACGGCGCCCGCCAACGCGGCGGCCTACAAGCCGACCGACCTGGTGCGCGACACCCTGGAGAAGGCCCGGCTGGGCGGCGGCGACCCCGACGTCCTGCTGCTCTCCACCAACTTCATGACCGGCCTGGCGACCTGGGGCCAGGCGGTCCAGCGCCTCGACGCCGGCGTGAACGTCTTCGGCACGCCGATCTCGGTCTTCGAGGCGCCCTTCCTCGGCGGCCTGTCGATCATCGAGGCGCCGCTGCTCCGGCCTTACACCGCCATCGCCCTGACCTCCTCGGAGGTCCGGATGCGATTCAAGCGGAACGAGTTCTGGAGCCCCCGAGGCAATCGCGGCGACGCCATCGAGGGCGATTGGCTCGCCGAGTGCGCCGTCGAGATCGACAACCCCACCCATCACGCCTGGCTGGAGGGGATCACCGGCTTCTCGGCCTGATCCTCCCGGTCTCGTCGGCCCTCGCCGCGGTCTTTCCGGCCGCGGCGGGGGCTTTTTCGAACCCACCAGGCATTGCCGTTGAGGTCAACGATCATGGCCCTGCCCGTCTTCGCCACGGACGAGGACATCCTCCTCCGGGCGCCCGGCGATTACCATCTGCTCTGCCCGAGGGACCAGGTGCTGGCCCGCGGCACCGACGGCACGCTCGTCGGCCCCTGGGGCCTCCAATCCGCCTCCGTCGATTTCCAGGCCCGGGGCGTCCGACCCGGCCATGTCGCCCAGCTCATCGCGCCCGGTTCGGGCGGCATGAACCCGGCGAGGCTCTATGTCGTCGATTCCGCATCCCCGGCCTCGGCAAGCCTGCGGGTCCCGGGACAGGCGGCCGGCCAGGGTGAACCTCCGTCCCCGCCGAATTCCGCGATCCGCACCGAGTTCCTGATCGCGACGCTGGGCCCCCAGATCGCCGACGTCACGACCGCTCTCGACGCCCGCTTTCGGCTGGCCCGGGACCTCCCCGCCGACGCCCAGGTCGAGATCCGGGCCGTTATCGTCCTGACCGTGCTCGAGCGCCGCTACCAGGAAGTCAGCCGATGCCACGGCGAGCACAACGATTCCTTCGTCGCGAAGGCCAGGGCCCTCGCCAATGAGCGGGACGAACGCCTGGCCCGCCTGGCCATCCGGCTCGACTCGTCGTCGAATCCGGCGGCACCGCATCCCGCCCCCTGGGGGACCCGCCTCAGCCGATGAGGTGCGCCTCGATCGCGGTCGGCCTTCCCCTTCCACCCCCTTGTGCGATAGAGAGACCCCGTTCATGTACCGACGAAATACTCCGGGGCAGACCCTCGGCTTCCGGCTCGTGAACGCCGCCACCGGTGCCTCGCTAACCGGGGCGTCGGTGACGGCCTACCGATCCATCGACGGCGGGGCCCAGGCCCCGGCCGATGGGGCGATCGCCGAGAAAGGCAACGGCCAGTACGTCTTCAGCCCCTCGGCCAATGACCTCAACGGCGCCCAGATTTCGTACCTGTTCGTCGCCTCGGGCGCCGTCCCCGAGGAGAAGACGTTATTGACCACCGCAGCCGACCCGACCGACGCCCAGAGATTCGGCCTGGGGGCCCTGCCGGCCGCCGGCACCCTGGCGGTGAAGCCGGCCGTCACCCTGGCCCCGGCCGACGTTGCAGGCCCCCTGCCCGCGAACGCCCAGCAGCTTGCGGGCCAGCCGGTGGCGGCGCCGGCCGCAGTCACGTTCCCGGCCTCCGTCGCCTCGCAAGCGAACGCGCCCTCGTGGTACACGGCGCCCGCCAATCCGACCGACTACGCCCGCAACAGCGTGGCGCCTTCGTGGTACACCGCCGCTTCGTTCCCGACCGATTATGCCAGGAACAACGTCGCGCCTTCATGGTACGCCGCCGCCTCGTTCCCGAGCGATTACGCCAGGAACAACGTCGCGCCGAACTGGTACGCGGCCGCCTCGTTCCCGAACGACTATGCCAGGAACAATGTCGCGCCCACGTGGTATGTAACGCCAGCAAATCCCGTCGACTACGCCCGGAACAACGCGGCACCGACCTGGTACGCCGCGCCCATGGCCGGACCCTCGGCATCCCAGATTGCCTCGGCCGTCTGGGAAGAAGCCAAGGCCGACCACTCGGCACCCGGCACGTTCGGGGCCCTGGTCGATACAGCGATCAGTTCGCGATCGGCCTTCGACCCCGCCCTCCAGGGCGTGAGGCTCGCCGCCGCTGGCCTCGACCCGATCGTCATCGAGTCCGGCATCAACGCGAGGCAGGCGCTCTGCGCCATCCTGGCCGCGAACGCGGGGATGCTCTCGGGGGCGGACACCGGGTCGATCGTGATCCAGGGCGCCAACAGCCCGGCCGCGAGGATCACGGCCACGACCGATACGTCGGGCAACCGGCAATCGATCACGCTCAACCTGCCCTGATCTAGGGGGACTGGTCGATGTTCTTCCCGCTGTCCTATTTGCCCCGGCGGTATTTCGGCTGGCTCGATGCCCGGGGCGGCGGCGATCAAGCGCCGGCCGCCCTGGTCACCGCCTACTCGACCATCCTCTCCTTGCTGAGGAGTGTCGGAGGGCTAGGTGACGTCCTGCTGGGCGAATCGAACGCCTGCTCGCCGCCGGGCGACCGGATTTACCCGGTCGCGATCGTCGTCCCGGGCCCCTGGTCCGAAACCGACGATACCGACGCGACCCGTCGGATCCGCACGGTGACCTTCGAGGGCGTGCTGGCGGTCCGCGATCCCGAATTCACGGCCGCCTTCGCCCGCCTCAACGCCCTGGTATCGGGGGCCCAGGCGGCCATCGAAGGGTCCGACCTCGGCATCGACGCCCAGGCCAGCCGGACCCGTCTCGATGCCGGCCGTTATGAACCCGCCAATCGCCAGGGCGAACGGCGATTCATCCTGGCCGGCGAATTCGCCTACAACCGGCCCCTGGCTTAAATCCAAAGGATATTAACGGATGAATTTTGTCAAAATCGACGACCTGATCGTGAACCTGGATCTGGTGACGATGATCCGCGAGCGCCGCAAGGCCAACCGGGCCGACGGCACGTTTGTTCGGGACGGCATCCGCCTCTACTTCGCGCGCGATCACCACGCGGACGTGGGCGAAGGGGCGGCCGACCAGGTCATCCAACGGGTCGTCACGAACGTGGTGCCGAGTTGATCGCCTGGCGGCCCGGCCTACCCTGGCCGCTCAAGAAAAGGACGGGGGCATGGCGCTTTTACCGGCGCCATGCCCCCCGCTTTGTTTGCCCCGTCCCGCCCGGTCGTCAGACCGAGGCTGCGGCGAGTGCCCCGATCGCGTCGGCCTCGGCGGGCGGCGGATCGATGGAACGGATCAGCGCCATCTCGTTGCAGTTGGGGAAGAGGGGGCAGCGGACGCATTCGTTCCAGATCTTGTGGGGCAGCTCGGCCTTGTCGATCCGGTGGTATCCGCACTTCTCGAAGAAATCGGCGACATAGGTGAGGGTGAACACCGTACGGATTTCGAGCTCGCGAGCGGCGTCCCAGCAGGCGTCGAGGAGTTGCCTGCCGATCCCCAATCCCTGGGCTTCCTCCGAGACGGCCAGGCACTTGAGTTCCGCCAGGTCCTGCCAGAAGACGTGCAGCGCGACGCAGCCGATCACCCGGCCGTCGTCGTCCACCGCCACCAGGAACTCGCGGATCGATTCGTAGAGCTCGCCCAACGATCTCCGGATCATCACCTTGCGATCGGCGAACGTCCGGATCAAGTCATGAATGGCGGGTACGTCGCCAACCCGAGCCGTGCGGATGTTCAATCCGGTCACCCCCCGTGTGCTGATGGTGAGTAGGAAGTCGCGTTTTCACCCCGATCGCGCAATTCGATGGGATCGGTCATTGTAGTAGCCCCACCCCGCCAGGCAAGATCGCCGACGGGGCGGGGCCATTTTCGTGCCGCCGATCAGGCGTAAAGCCTGCGATCCGAAGTGCTTACCTGTACGCCATGCTCCTGAAGAAAATCCAGGCAACGGCGGGGTAAGCGGCAAGACAGTCGGACACGATCGTCCTGGTAGGAGCGTTCCCGGACATCCGCGTGCTGCGCCAGGTAAGCGAGCACCCGGCCATTGCCGACGCCGGTCACGATCTCGGCATCCAGGGCCTGTTCGTGGAGCGCGTCCCGGACCGCCCGCTCCAGGTCATCCAGGCCCTCGCGGCGGGCCGCGCTGATCGCGACCGACTGGGCGTGGTGGGCCCGGAGGACGTCGAGGTAGGACCGGTCGGGCACCTTGTCGGCCTTGTTCAGGACCAGGATCGTGGGGTGGGCGAGCAGGCCGAGTTCATCCAGCACTTCGTTGACGGCCTGGATCTGCTTCTCGGCCTCGGGGCTGGATGCGTCCACGACGTGGAGGAGCAAGTCGGCCTGGCTGGCTTCTTCCAGCGTGGCCTTGAACGAGGCGACCAGCGAGTGCGGAAGGTGCCGGATGAAGCCGACCGTGTCGGAGAGCAGCACGTGTCCGCCCCCCTTCAGGTTCCAGCGGCGCGTCCGGGTGTCGAGGGTTGCAAACAGCTTGTCCTCGACCAGGACACCCGCGTCGGTCATGGCATTCATCAGGGTGCTCTTGCCGGCATTGGTATAGCCGACGAGCGAAATCGTGGCGACTTCCCCCCGGGCCGCGACCTCCCGCTCCTTCCGGGCCTGGATCTTGCCGAGCTTGTCCTTGAGGTCCTGGATCCGGTGGACCACCAGCCGTCGGTCCTCTTCCAGCTGCTTTTCGCCCGGGCCGCGCATCCCGACGCCCGCCTTGTAGCGGGACAGGTGCGACCACATCCGCTTGAGGCGGGGCAGCGAGTATTCGAGTTGGGCCAGTTCGACCTGGAGGTGGGCCTCGTGCGTCCTCGCCCGGGTGGCGAAGATATCGAGGATGATCTCGGTCCGGTCGATCACCTTGACGCCCAACGCCTTTTCGAGGTTACGGACCTGGGCGGGGCCCAGGTCGTTGTCGAATACGACGAGGTCGGCCTCATGGGCCTCGACCAGGCCCTTGAGTTCCTCGACCTTGCCGGAGCCGACGTAGGTCGCGATGTCGGGCTGCTGCCGCTTCTGGGTCAGCGTGCCGACGACGATCACTCCCGCGCTATCGACCAGCCCGCGAATCTCGTCCAGGGGATCGTCGGGATTGAAACCGCCCTCGGGCAAAAGGACCCCAACCAGGATGGCCCGCTCGGGGCGCCCGAGACCCTCATTGCTCTTGAGTTCGGCCAAAGTAGGATATGCCCTCGACCTCGCGGAGTGCGGCTGGAAAGGACGGGTGGTTCCCGCGAATTCTAGGGCGAATTCCGCGGGCCCGTCAACGTGGAAGCGGAACGCCCGCCCCACCCCCTCGACACCGGACGGGCCACCCATGTTCACCCGCCCGTTAATCGCCGGACAGCACCTTGCGCGGTTGGATCGTCTCTCGGCCGGGGCTGACCTCGCCGATCGCGATCAACTCACCGTCGGCCCCCAACAACCCGACCTCTCCCGGTTCCAAAGGCCCCCCTTCGAGGCGATCGATGGCCAACGACTGGCCCCGGGAAACCCTTTTCGCCTGCTCCGGGTCTAGCCGGCAAGTTGGGAAATCTTGCAAGGCTCGCGCCATGGGCTGCAAAAGAGCCGGGAGCGAATCGGGTGTAATCATACGGGGATCGGCGGCCTCCTCGATCCGAAACGGGCCGATGCGGGTCCGTTCGAGCCTCTCGATCAGGCCGCCGCAACCGAGTGCCTGGCCGACATCCCGCGCGATCGAACGGATGTAGGTGCCGGAACCGCAATCGACCTCGATGTTCAAGATCGGCCATTCATAGGCCAGGCATTCGATCCGATCGATCCGGACCGGGCGGGGGGCCAGGTCGATCGCCTCCCCCTTGCGGGCCAGGTCGTACGCCCGTCGCCCTTCGACCTTGAGCGCCGAGACGATCGGCGGCTGCTGGAGGATGGTGCCAACCTGGGATTGCAGTGCCGCGATCACCGCTTGCCGGGTCGGGATCGGCGGGTTGGGGGTTTCCGTGATCGCGCCGTCGGCATCGTCGGACGAACTCGTCGCCCCCAGGCGGACCACCGCCCGATAGGTCTTGGCCTGGGCCTGTACGTAGGAAACCAATCGGGTAGCCGCCCCCAGCGCGACGACCAGCACGCCGGTCGCCAGCGGATCGAGCGTGCCGGCATGGCCCGCCTTGATCTTTCGGCGCCGGAGCGGCCGGGCGATCAGGTCGACCACATCGCGGGACGTGATCCCTTGCGGCTTGTTCAGGTTCAGGAAACCGCGGAGCGGGGCGTCGGTCGGTTCGATCGTGTTCATCGGCTCGGGGCTTCGGATGACGTTCCCAAGGCCCCAGCATAGTTGTTTCAGGGCCCGGGAGGGGAACACTCGATGTCCATCTCGGGAGGCGGCGGGGCGAACTCGGGCAGCAAATCGGGCGTCATCGGGACTGTTGCCGCCGGTGGCGGGGCGATGCTGCCGGTGAGGATCACCGACGAGGCCGACGGATAGACCGGCGGCCCGCCGGCAAACGTCGCGGTGATCATGCCGCCCGGTGCAGGCGGCGGCAAAACGCTGCCGATCGCCTCGAACATGAAAAGGAGGAGGACCAGGCCCAGCAGGTTCATCGAGGAGTCGAGCCCGATCCGACCGGCGACCACCAGGCGGCGGGCCCAGCCCCCTCGCGAGGGCGGATCGACGCCCAGTTCCCGGCGGATCCACAGCGGGACGGCCACCGTCAGCAGCGCGAAGGCGGGGAGACCGAGGGCGGCATACTGGGTGTGCCGAAGGCCCCCATAGAGGGCCAGCGAGGACGCCGACACCGCCAGCGCCAGCAGCATCCCTGTCGCGCTGGAACGCCTCAGGCCCGCCACCGCGATCGCGGCGACCACGATCGAGGCCGAGAGCACGGCCGGATCGGCGGTGAGGTGGCCAATCCAAGGCGAGGGGGCCGCGGCCTGCCTCGACATCTCGGCATGGAGCGCGGCGACCGCCGCCGAGGCGCCGACCAGGGCCATCAGTTGGCCCATCGAGAACCGAAGGCGGAGGCCGGCCGAAACCGGGGACACGTCCGTTGTCATCGATCACTCCCGCCAGATTCCGCTGGGGTCATCCTTGTTGGGGAGGGCTGCGGTCGGGTTACTTCTGGGAGCGGTCGGAGAGCGACTCGACCTTGGTGTAAGCGATGAACGGGATCATCTCCTCCCCGTCAAGGCTCAGGGCCAACGTGCATTTGGCCAGTCCCGGGCTGACCGCCTTGGCGCGGATCAGGATCCGCTGGACGTTTCCGGGGGCCATCCGCGGGATCACCGGGAAGACCAGGCGGCCCGACTCGGCGTCGAACTGCGCCCGCTCGTCGCCGTCGTGGTCGGTTTCGACGACTTTCAGGTTCTTGGTCAATTCGGCCGAGACGGTGACCTGCACCGCTTCCTTGGTGCCGCGGTTTTCCAGGGAGATCTCGAACTCGGCGATCTCGCCGACATCGAGGATACCGTTCCGCTCGTTGGCCTTGATCCGGACGTCGGCCTTGCCCTGGATCTCGGTGTCGAACCGGGCGTTCTCGAGGAGGTCGCGATCCTTGGTGCGGGTCTTGGCCGCGGCGGTAATCGCCAGCGGTCGGGGCGCCCCCATCTCGACCCGGAACTCGTAGGTCAACTTCTGCTGGGGATCGAGGTGAGGTACCTGGAACCGCAAGTTGCGATCGTTGGAACTATACCGCGACCCGTTGGGCTTGAGCTTCAACTCGCCCCCCTCGGGGATGTAGATGGCGACCGCGATCGTGTCGATCGGGGCGGTCCCCGGGTTTTCGACGTTCAGGCGGTAGGGGGCCGTCATCCGCGTATAGGCCTTGGCCGGCCCCTCGATCGAGATCGCCAGCTTCGGTTCCAGGACGTTCACTTCGGCCCGGGCGGTCCCGGCCGCCTGCTCCTCGGGCGTCGTCGGCACGACGTCGGCGCTCGTCGCGGAGACCTCGCAGAATTGCGGGCCGCCGGCGATCGTGTCGAACCAGAGTGCGGCGAGTTCCCGCGTGTCCCCGGACCGGATCTCTTCCAGGGTCAGGTCGAGCGAACGGCTCTTTTCCTCGTGGCGGAGGCCCGTGCTGATCCGGGCCTGGATCAGCACGTTGCGGGCGGACCCGCTGCCGGGGTTGCTCACCTTCACCTTGAATTGCACCCGATCGCCGCGCAAGGCCGTGGCCGTGGCGTTGACCGGCTCGATTTCGACGCGGAGCTTCGGCTGCTTGACCTCGGTCCGTGCCTTCGAGCCGACCCGGATCGTCGCGGTGGCCGCGTGGTCGAGCGGCCCCACGCGGGTCGGCTTGGCCTTGTATTTCAGCGTCCGCTCGGTGCCGGCGGCCATGCTGCTCAGGTTCCAGACCAGGGCGTTGCCGCTCCGCTCGGGGGCCTGGGCATCCAGGCCCGCGACGAACTCCAGGCCCTCGGGCAGCACGTCGCGGACGACCACGCCGCGGGCTTCGGTCGGGCCCGTGTTCTTGACCACGACCTTTACGACCGTTTCCTTGTTCAGATACGCCACCGGATCGGCCTGGACGTGGACGCTCAGGCCGACCGCACGCACGCCCGCCATCAGGCCGTCGAGCGGCAGCATACCCGGGTCGGCGACCTGGCCGTCGGCGGCCGGGATGACCTGATCGTCCACCAGGGGCGGCGCCGGGACGGCCGGCGTGGCGACCGGCAACTCGGCGGGGGCCGGCAACTCGGGCGGCTCATCGTTCGGCGAGGTCCGCGGGTTCGCCGCACCCCGGCGTGGTTGGGGTACCTGGCCCTGCGCGGGGGATATCGCCCACAGGCCGGCGAAGGCTGCGAAGATCACCCAAAGATATCTGTTACGCGGCCCCATCTGGCGTCGCTCCCCTCCCTGGGAACGGCCCGGTCGCCGGACACCTACGCGACCGATCCAATCGGGCGAGATAGGTAGCAAAAGCCGCATTTCCGGGGAAGGGCAGATTCCCCGGAAAGGCTCAAGGCGATCCCTCGGCGATCCGAAGGGCCAACGCCTCGGCCGTTCGTTCCGGCCCCTCCCCCTCGTCGACCGGATGCGGCCGGACTTCCTCCAGCCCCCGGAACCATGTCTCCTGGCGCTTGGCGAACTGGCGAGTTCGGGCCTGCGTCCGGGCCAGGGCCTCGTCCTGATCGATCCGCCCGGCGAGGAAATCGGCCACCTCCCGATAGCCGACCCCCTGGGCCGGCACATCATGCAAGGGCCGAGGGCCATCCATCAGCCGCCGGACCTCGTCGATCAGGCCGCCCCGGAACATCGCCTCGGCCCGGCGATTGATCCGGTCGTGGAGCAACGCCCGGGGCCTTGAAATCGCGAAGACGGGCAGGACCCCCGCGGGCCCCCGGTGCTGCCGCTGCCAATCGCTGATCGGCCGCCCGGTTTTCTCGAGCACCTCCAGGGCGCGAACAACCCGCCTGCGATCGTTGGGATGGACCCGGGCCGCCGTCTGCGGGTCGAGCCCGGCCAGCCGGGCGTGCATCGCCTCGTCCCCGATCCGGTCGGCCTCGGCCTCGAGCGAAGAGCGCAGGGCAGGGTCGGCCCCGGGCCCGTCGAACAGGCCCCGGAGCAACGCCTTGAGATACAGCGGCGTCCCCCCGACGAAGAGGGCCCGACGGCCCCGGGCTTCGATCGCCTCGATCGCGGCCCCGGCCCACCCCCGATAATCCGCCACGCTCGCGGAGTCCCAGGGGTCGAGGACGTCGATCAGGTGATGGGCGATCCCCCCACGTTCCTCGACGGTCGGCTTGGCCGTGCCGATATCCATCCCCCGATAGAGGGTCATCGAGTCCATCGCGATGACTTCGGCATGGAGGCGATGGGCCAGGATCACGCCCACGGCCGTCTTGCCCGACGCGGTAGGCCCCGTAAGATAGAGGGCCCGGTGAAATGGGGACACTTTCAGCCATCCTGGGATGCTGGCCAAGGCGGGACGACGCCGGTCGGGTAGTCCCTCCTGATCCAGTCCTAGTGTATCGCGGCAACCTCGCGGGTTGAGGCCGGTTTCCGGCGGGTTGCGCCTTCTTGACAGCCGACATAAGCCCGGTTAGCCTGGTTTTCCTGGGGCCGTAGCTGGCGATCGAGGTTGGACTTGCGGGCGGGCGTTGCCCTCGGGGAATCATCCCCCCGCTGTCGTGCAGGGCCTTGCCGGGATCGCCGGGGCTGGAGCGTGTCGGGTCTAGGGTCCGGGCGCACCCCATGCGGGTTCCCCTCGCCGTCGGGTCGGCGGGGAGAACGGGCCCGGGCGTTCCGATCGAGGTGTCGCGCCGGGCCGGCCAAGGCCAAGGTCCCGGGCAGCCTCATCGGAGGAGACGGCATGAGCGTCGATCTGGTCCGCATCGTCGATAGCATCCACCGCGACAAGAACATCCCCAAGGATGTGCTCTTCGGCGGCATCGAATCGGCGCTGGAGACGGCGGCGAAGAAGCACTACCCCATGGCCGCCGCGATCGAGGTGGTCATCGACCCGGACACCGGCAAGATCCGCACGCTCGCCGACGGACAGGTGGTCGAACCCCCCGACTTCGGCCGGATCGCCGCGCAGACCGCCAAGCAGGTCATCATCCAGAAGATCCGCGAAGCCGAGCGCGACAGCCTCTTCGACGAATTCGAAGGGCAGCTCGGCGAGCTGGTCACCGGCACCATCCAGCGCTTCGAAGGGGGCGCCGTGACGGTGAACCTGGGCAAGACCGACGGGCTGCTCCCCCGGGGCGAGCAGATCCCGGGCGAAAGCCACCACCCCGGCGAGCGCGTCCGCGCCATCATCCGGGACGTCCGCAAGGTCGGCCAGCGGGTCAAGATCATCCTGAGCCGGACGCACCCCGACTTCGTCCGCCGCCTGTTCGAGCTCGAGATCCCCGAGATCGCCGAGGGGATCATCTCGATCCGCGCCCTGGCCCGCGAGGCCGGCTACCGATCGAAGGTGGCGGTCTCGTCGATCGATGCCAAGGTCGATGCCGTCGGCGCCTGCGTGGGTGTCCGCGGCACCCGCATCAAGAATATCGTGGACGAACTGGGCGGCGAGCGGATCGACATCGTCCGATGGAACGAGTCGCTCCAGGTGCTCATCCCCAACGCCCTCCAGCCGGCGGAGATCGAGGAGGTCATGCTCTGCTCCTTGCTGGGCCGGGCGATCGTCCTCGTCCGCGAGGATCAGCTTTCGCTGGCCATCGGCCGCCGCGGCCAGAACGTCCGGCTCGCCTCGAAGCTGGTCGGCTGGGACATCGAGATCATGACCAGCGAAGAGCTGGACGAGCTGATCGAGAAGGCCGTCAGCGTCTTCACCAAAATTGAAGGGGTCGACACCGAGCTGGCCGAACGGCTGGTCGAGCAGGGGATTTTGAGTTACGACGACCTGTCGGTCATGGAAATCGACGACCTGGTCAACACCATCGACGGCCTCACCGAGGAGACCGCGTCGGAGATCACCCGGCAGGCCGAGGCGCTGGCCGAGGCCCAGGAAGAGGAGATGCCCCGCCGGAAGGGGATGCGGGCCTCGGTCCAGGCCGAGCCGCCGGCCGCCGAGGGGCCCATCCCCACGCTCGACGAGCTGCTGGGCCCCGCCGAGGGGCCCCCGCCGGCCGACGAGGCGATCGCGTCGGACGGCGAACTGGACGCGGACGGCTCGGCCGCCGGCGAGGCCCTGGCCGCGGATTCGGACGAGACCGGCTTGCCCTCCTCGGAAGAATACGACGTGCGCGACCTCCAACTCGGCGAGGAAGCCAACGGCGGGGCGCGGCATGGCCGCGAGATCACCTCGCCGCCGGACGAATCGGACCAGCAGGAGACGGAACGGATCGTCACCGAAGCCGTGGCCGAAGGTTCTTCACCCCAGCAGATCGAATCCCGCGAGGCCGGGGTGAAGCCCACCCCGAGCGATCCCGCCGAGACGGACACCGGAGAAAGGGAGGCGAACGTGCCGGACCACGACCCGTCATGAGGCCCGACCCCGCGACGGCCCGCCGTACAACCCGCCCGTTGCCAAACCCACGCCTACCCCGGAGGGCCCCCTAGCGGACCGGATGGGTGGGGAAACTGGGCTTGGCAGGATCGGCCGAAACCGCCCAAAATATCCGCCGGCCGGGCCGCCTGAACAGGCACCGGCCCCACCCAGAAGGAGTCGCCTTTGTCCACGCGCGTCCACGAGTTAGCCAAAGAGCTCGGGCTGAAGAGTCAGGATCTGATCGACCGAATTCAGAAGTGGGGACTCGAAGTCAAGCCGAGCGCCCTGGCGAGCCTCGAACCGGCGACGGTGGACCGGATCAAGGAGTTGATGGACGGCCCCTCGCCCGCCACATCCGCCCCCTCCGACCACGATAAAGGCGTCGGGACCGTCGGGGTTCCGGCATCCCCCTCCATCAAGGAGCCGCCCATCAGCCCTCTCGTCGCCGAGCCCCGGAATCCCAGCCCCGGGGCCACCGCGAGCCCCGCCCGACCGACCCCGCCGACCGCCCCCGCGCCGGAAACCCCGGCGGCGTCGGCCGGCACTCCCGCCCCGGCCCGCCCCGAGCCGTCCACCGCCGCCGAGCCCGCGCCCGGCACCGCCTCGGGCAACTTCGCCCCCGCCCCGCGCGCCCGGCCCAGCAGCCGCCGCCGCGACCGGCGTCGCCCGGGCCGCAGCGGAGCCCCCCAGCAGCCGGCACGCCCGGCCCCGTTGGCGGCCGCACGGGCCGCTGGCCTCGCACACGCCGCACCATCGGCCCGGGCACGGCCAGTCGGCTCGTCCGGAGCCGAGCCGCCGCCGATGCAGCAGCCCGCGGCCGATGCCCGCCGCGCCCGCCGCGGCAACCGGCGCCGATGCCCCGGCCCCCTTGCAGCGGGGCGATTACATTTCGCCGACCGGCACCCCGGGGCGGCGCGGCACTCCCGGCCCAACGCCGGCCAGCCGCCCCTCCGGCGGCCCGACGGCGGCCCCGGCCGGCCGCCCGCTGCCCCGCCGAATCGCCCCGTCCTCCAGCGGCGGCCGCCCGCTGCCCCCCGTGGCGCCGCCGACCGGCCCGCCGGTTCGACGCTCCGACGCCCGCCCCGGGCCGCCGACGCCGGCAAAGGTCCAGCGGCCCGAGAAGCGGTTCACGCCCGAAGAATTGCGGGCCATGATGCAGGCGGGCCAGCCAGCACGCAGCAGGCCGGCCCCGCCGGCGGCCGCCCGCCCCGGCGCACCCAGGCCGGGAGGACCGCTCCGCCCGGGCGCTTAGGCCGGGGAGGCCCTGGTGGCCCCCGAGCCGCCGAGGCCCAGGCGGCGGGACGGGGCCCCGATGCCCCGACGCCCGCCGGGAATGGGGCCCCTGCCCCCTCCAGCCTCGCCCCCCTCGCCGGCCCCCGCCATCACCGATGAAGAGGGAGGAACGCCGCAAGGGAAGGCCGCGGGCGGCGGTGCCACCGACCGCGCCCGGCCGGCGTGCCAAGCCCGGCTGAGCGGGCCCAGGAACGCCGGGTCGGCGCCGCCTCCCCCGTGCCGGCCGCCACCCTGATCGAGGGCGAGGACGAGCCCGGGCGCGTCCGACGCTCCGGCGGCAAGAAGCACAAGGGGCAGGCACACCGCCTGGCGGTCGCGCCTTCCCGCAAATCCCACGTCGAGATCGAGCCGCCGATCACCCTCCGCAGCCTCTCCGAGGCGATCGGCGTGAAGGCGAACGAGCTGATCCGCAAGCTGATGAACAGCACGGGCCAGCTCATCACCATCAACGCCAACATCGACGAGGAGATGGCCCAGATGCTCGCCCTCGAATTCGGGGTCGAGATCGAGGTCGTCCGCGAGCGGACCGCCGAGGACGACCTGCTCTCCTCGTTCGACGAGCCCGAGGACGAGAACGCCGAGGGCCGCGAATCCCGCCCGCCCGTCATCACGATCCTGGGCCACGTCGACCACGGCAAGACGTCGCTGCTGGACAGGATCCGCCGATCCAACGTGGTGGCCTCCGAGAGCGGCGGCATCACGCAACACATCGGCGCCTATCAGGTCGAGCACAACGGCCAGAAGATCACGTTCGTCGATACGCCCGGCCACGAGGCGTTCACCGCGATGCGGGCCCGGGGCGCCAACGTCACCGACATCGTCGTCCTGGTGGTCGCCGCCGACGACGGCGTGATGCCGCAGACCAAGGAGGCGATCGCCCACGCCAAGGCCGCCGGCGTGCCGATCGTCATCGCCCTGAACAAGACCGACCTCCCGGGCATCAACTTCAACAAGATCTACGGCGAGCTCTCGCAGGAAGGCCTCGTCCCCGAGGAATACGGCGGCGACACGCCCGTCGTGAAGACCTCGGCCCTGACCGGCGCCGGCATCCCCGACCTGCTGGAAATGCTGGGCATCGTCGCCGAGCTGCGGGACCTCAAGGGGAACCCCAAGCGGGCCGCGACCGGCACCTGCCTGGAATCGTCGATCTCCGAGGGCCGCGGCGTGGTCGCGACCGTCCTGGTCCAGGACGGGACCCTCCGCGTCGGCGACGCGGTCGTCTGCGGCGAGGCCTTCGGGCGCGTCCGGGCCCTGAACGACGACCGGGGCCGCCCGATCCAGGAGGCACCCCCCTCCACCCCGGTCGAGATCTCGGGCCTGGATACCGTCCCCACCGCCGGCGAGAAATTCGGCGTCGTCGACGATATCACCCTCGCCCGCGAGATCGCCGAGACCCGCCGCGCCCGGGGCCGCCAGGTGGCCGAACGGCCGGCCCTCACGCTCGAGAATCTCTATACGAAGATGACCGAGCAGAAGGTCAAGACCCTCAACCTGATCCTCAAGGCCGACGTCCAGGGCTCGCTCGAGGCCCTCGTCAAGGAACTCGACAAGCTCGAGAATGCCGAGGTGCCCCTGCGGATCCTGCACAAGGCCGTCGGCGGCATCGGCGAGAGCGATATCCTGCTGGCCGACGCCAGCCAGGCGATCGTCATCGGCTTCCGCGTCGCCCCCGAGGATCGCGCGATCAGCCTGGCCGAGGAGAAGAAGATCGACATCCGTCGCTATGACATCATTTATCAGGTGACGGACGAGATCAAGAAGGCCATCGAGGGCATGCTGGTGCCCGAGATCAAGGAGGTCCACCTGGGCCGGGCGATCGTCCGCCAGGTCTTCAAGATCTCCAAGATCGGCACCGTGGCCGGCTGCTTCGTGACCCAGGGCTCGATCGAACGATCCTCCAAGGTCCGCCTGATCCGCGAGGGTCGCGAGATCTACAAGGGTTCGATCGAGGCCCTCAAGCGGTTCAAGGACGACGTCCGCGAAGTCCGCGAGGGTTTCGAGTGCGGCATCAAGATCGGCAACTTCGATGATATCAAGAATGACGATACCATCGAAGCGTATCGTGTCGACGTCATCCGGCGGACCCTCTGACCCCGATCCGGCGGTCCGCCGGCCCCGGCCCGACGCCCCGGCCCGCCCGCAGACCGGGCCGGCGGGGGCCGCCGGGATGCGTGGGGGCCGGTCTTATGCATGCCGCCGCACTTCGGCTGGAGTTGCGCCTCAGGGATTGCACCAACCGCCGCCAAAAACGCCGCCTTATGCACGAGATCCTCGATAAGCTCCGACGGCATTTCCCCGTGGCGCTCGCCGAAGTCGATCGCGACGACGAGCCCGACACCGCCGCCCTGGGGGTCGCCGTCGTCGCCGCGACCCGGCGCGTCGCCGAGGAGACGCTCGATCGCGTCGTCGAGGCGGTCGCCGCGCATCCCCGCCTGGAACTGGTCCGGGCGACCGTCCGAGAGATCTAGGATCGCCCCGGCCGATCAGGCCCGCGAACCCACCCGGAGCCGCCCGACACCTCATGCCCTCCCACCGGATCCCACGGGTTGCCGAAGCGATTCGCGAGGTGGTCTCCCAGGCGATCCTCTTCGAGATCGCCGACCCCCGAGTCCAGGGCGTTACCGTCCTGGGCGTCGAGGTCTCCAGCGACCTCCGCCACGCCACCGTCAAGGTCACCATCATGGGGACCGAAACCCAGCAGAAGCTGGCGATGCGAGGCCTCCAGCACGCCTCCGGCTTCCTCCAATCCAAGGTCGCGCGACGGCTCCAGACCCGATTCACGCCCGTCCTGGCCTTCGAGCGCGATGAGAGCGTCAAGAAGTCGATCGAGATCTCCCGGCTGATCGACGAGGCCATCGCCTCGGATCGTGCCGCACCCCCGCATCAACCCACCGAAGGAGAGTCGGGATCCGACGAGATTGGCCCGACCACGCCGGCGGACCAGGCCGAACCCGCGATCGACCCGGAAGCCTGAGCCGTCGGCCGGGCCCCGTCCCTCCCCGAAACCCGCGACCCAGAAAGACCGCATCCCATGGCCGCACCCAGCAAGGCTCAGCTCCTGGATACCGTGTACAACCTCCTGCGCAAGCGTTACAAGCTGGAGCCGAAGCCCGAACGGCTGTCGGTCATGGAATCGATCATCTATGGGATCTGCCACGAAGGGACGACCCGCGAGCAGGCCAACCAGGCCGTGGGCCGCTTCAAGGATGGCTTCTTCGATTGGAACGAGGTCCGCGTCAGCCCGATGACCCAGGTCCGCGAGACGCTCGCCGACCTGCCCGACCCCGACGTCAAGTCGCAGCGCCTCCGCCGGTTCCTCCGCCAGATGTTCAGCAAGACCTACGGCTTCAACCTCGACGCGCTGGTCAAGGGGCCCCAGAAGGATGCGGTCAAGGCGCTCCGCGTCTACGAGGCGACGGCGTCGGACTACGTCCTGGCCACGGCGATCCAGCACGGCCTGGGCGGCCACGCGATCCCCATCGACCGGCCCCTGAGGAGGGCGTTGGAGCGGCTCGGCCTGATCGAGGCCAACATCGACGATGCCACCGCCCGCGCCGCCCTGGAACGCGCCATCCCCAAGAACCGGGGCGCCGAGTTCGTCGACCTGATGGAGGAGCTCTCGCACGACACCTGCGTCGAGGGGGAACCCGAATGCCCCCGCTGCGAGTTGAAGAAGGTCTGCCCGACCGGCCAGGTCCGCCTCGCCAAGCCCGCCGCCAAGGACAAGGCCACCGCCGAACCCGGCAAGGCAGCCGCGGCGCCGGCCCCCGCCCGCAAGGCGGCCCCTGAGAAGAAAACGGCCCCCGCCCCGGCCCCGGCCCCGGCCCCCGCGCGGGCGGCCAAGCCCACGGGCCCCCGCAAGTAATCCGGGCCTGCCTGCTTCCTGGCGGCCGAACGCCCCGGCGGCGGGGCGGCCGGCCAACCTCGCCGCTCTGGTACGCGGGCGAGGGCATCCGTTAAGCTGGGACGCCGATGTGGCCGGGGTCCCTTTCCTGTTAGGGTTTTCGGCCAGGGACGAAGCCCAGACAGCAAGAAACCAGGGACGACGATGCCGTTCTCGAAGGCCGACCGCCTCCAGAAGCTGCCCCCCTACCTGTTCGCCGAGATCGATCGCAAGAAGAAGGCCGCCATCGCCGCGGGCCGCGACGTGATCAACCTGGGCGTGGGCGACCCCGACCGGCCCACCCCCGCCGCGATCATCCGCAGCCTCCAGCAGCACGCCGAGAACCCGGCGTTCCACCAGTACGCGCTCGACCAGGGGGCGCCCGAGCTTCGGCAATCGATCGCCCGATTCCTGAAAAGCCGATACGGCGTGGATCTCGATCCCAACACCGAGATCCTGCCCACGATCGGCTCCAAGGAGGCGCTGGCACACCTGCCGATGGCCGTGCTCAACCCGGGCGACATCAGCCTGGTGCCCGACCCGGCCTACCCGGTCTACCGGACCTGGACCACCTTCGCCGGCGGCGAGGTGTTTACGTTGCCCTTGAGGGCCGACAACGGCTTCAAGCCCGACTTCAGCTCGATCCCGGCCGACATCTGGAAGCGATCCAAGCTGCTCTTCCTGAACTATCCCAACAACCCGACCGGCGCGACGGCCGACCTCGCCTTCCTCAAGGAAGCGGTCGAACTGGCCCATCGGCATGACCTGATCGTCGTGCAGGACGCCGCCTACAACGAGATGTACTACGACGCCCCCCCGCCCAGCATCCTGCAAATCGACGGGGCGAAGGACGTGGCGATCGAGTTTCACTCGCTGTCCAAGACGTTCAACATGACCGGCTGGCGGGTCGGCTTCGCAGTCGGAGGCGCCCCGCTGGTCTGCGCCCTGGCGCAGGTGAATTCGAACACCGACTCGGTCATCTTCACCGCGATCCAGTGGGCCGCCAAGACGGCGCTCGACGAATACGACACGATCACGCCGCCCATCCGCGACCTCTACCGCCAGCGCCGCGACGCCTTCATCCCGGCCCTGCGAGCGGTCGGCCTGGACGGCGCTGACGCCGGAGGCGACCTTCTACGTTCGATCCCCTGCCCCAGGGGGATCGGCTCGGCCGACTTCTGCTCCAGGCTGCTGGAAGAGGCCGACGTGGTGACGACCCCGGCATCGGCTTCGGCAAGTCGGGCGAGGGGTTCATCCGCGCCACGCTGACCGTCGACACGCCCAGGCTGCTGCAGGCGGCCGAGCGGATCGGGCGGTTGTCGATCTGATCGAGGATTGCGGGGGACGGGAATTTGCCCGACTTCGCCGGTTCAATCCTGACTCCGGGGCGGCCGGCTTGCGGATTTCGATCTCTTGCAGTCGTCGCGCAGAGGATGTCGTCGAAGTAGATCGTATCACCGGCTTGCTGTGCGGGGTCCGGTGGATACCCGGCTGCGAGAAGTAGACGGCCTGAGGCACCTTGGTCTGCACCCGCTTGTCCAGCACCAGTTCGCCGTCCCACCAGAGGCGGACATTCCCTTTCCTCAGTCTTCCGACCAATGAATGTGCATCCCTAGCTGATGCCACTTACCAACCTCGAAATCGGCCTCCCAGTGGACCCCCTTGCGGCCCAGGTTCCCGGTGCCGTACTTGACAAGCGTGCCCGAACCATCCGCCCGGGGCTCGACCCACCAGGTCATCACGTTGTTGTAGCCGGGCGGCGGGCTGCCTTCCAGTAGAAGAAGTTATCGCGTTCCCGGGCGGTTCTTCATCAACAGGTAGAACGACGCATGGGCATCGGCCCCTTCCTGACGGCCACCTTGGGCCCGTTGACCTGCGCCCGGAGCTGCTGTTCGTTGAAGACGTCGTCCTCGTGGATCGTGAAACGGCCGGCATGATTGCCCGATCGGACGACATCGGTGACGACCGCGATGTCCCCCGGCCGGACTTTCGCCGCCGCCGAACTGGCCGAGGTCGCCCGTCTCGAAATCGGCCCGAAGAGGATGTCGGCCGATGCCAGCGTGGGCGGGAAGGCAATGCCGAGCAGCAGGGCCCACGCCGACAGGCGATGTTGCCGATCGATCGATCCCATCGCGCGACCTCCTTGCCGGGCCCGCTAAATCCCCAGTTCGGAGAGCAGGTCGATCAGCCGACGGGCCACGCCGGTGGCGATGGGAGCATCCACCTCGGCCCGGGCCGCGGCCTCCTCAAGGCTTTCGCGGGCCGCTTCCAGGGGTGTATCCTGGTGGGGGCGCAGAGAATTCACCAGATCGGCGGTGGTCCTGGAAAGCTGGGCGGCGTGCTCCGGGGGCGTGCCGGCATGCAGGGCCTTGTCGAGTTCGTCGATCAGGGCGGCGATCCGCTCCCTCTGGCCGGGTTCGAGGTGGTCCACGGAGTTCAGCAGGCGGGCCAGCTCGGCCAGGCTTGCCGGCTCAAAAGACGGTTCGGGGGTTGCGGACATGATCTCGATCTCCTCGGCGATCCCGTGACAAATCCCGATCGTACCCGGATCGGCCGCCACCGGCCATCCCCCGGACTCGTCGGCCCGATCCGAACATGAACACCTTGCTGATCGGATTGGGCAGTAACCTCGGCGATCGCGCGGCATCCTGGATGCCGCGATCGCCGGCCCTGGGTGCGATGAAAGGCGTCCGGCCATCGCCGCCAGCCCCTATGCCGAGACGATCGCCGTGGCGGCCCCGCCGGGCAAGATCGGTTCCGGGAATGTGGCGGTGGCCATCGAGATGACGCTCGGGCCGTTCGATCTGCTCGAAAAACTGCAACGGATCGAGGGCGAGCTGGGGCGGTCCGGATGTTCGGTGGGGTCTCGGACGCTCGACCTGGATCTGCTGTTCTTCGGCAATCACCAGATCGGCCGGGATACGATCTCGCGGTGGCCGTCGATCCCGCTGGGCGTTGGAACGATGCCCGGCTGATCGTGCCGCATCCGAGGGCCGCGTTCCGCCGGTTTGTCCTGGCGCCGCTGGCCGAAATCGCCCTCGATTTCGTCGATCCGTCGAGCGGCCGAACGATCCGCGAGTTGCTGCAGCTGCTCGACCGGAGGCCGAGCCACCTGGGGTTCGCCGGGGATTGGTCGGATCCCGAGGGGAGCCGCGTTCCTCGAAACGAGTCGCGTCGGCACTCCGGGCGATCGAGTGGGACGAATCCACCCGCGACGAACCCGAGCGTTGGCGGGCGATCCGGCTCGAATCGGCCGATGACGCCGTCCAACCGACGCTCGTCGTCGATCGGAGGGAATTGCGGCGATCCATCGCGATCGCGCCGAGCTTCGACCCGTTGGCGGAGGTCGTCGCGATCTGCCAGGGGACGCGGTGATCAAGCCTTACGCCATTCCTTTACGAATCCTGCACGCTTGCCGCCCGGGTCCCATGGTCGTATCGTTCTTGCTGGCGAAGGATTAAGCCGGGAGTTAGCCGAGCGATGAGCAAGAAAGACAAGGGCAAGGCCAAGCCGGAAGAGGATGGCATCAAGGTCGTCGCGCGGAATCGCAAGGCCCGCCATGAGTACGAGTTGCTCGAGAAGGTCGAGGCCGGCATGGTACTCACCGGTACCGAGGTCAAGAGCCTGCGGACCGGCAAGGCGAACCTGGAAGATGCCTACGCCGAGATCAACAAGGGGGAAGTCTGGCTCCTGGGATGCGACATCCCCGAGTATCTCCAGGCGAACCGGATGAACCACGTCCCCAAGCGGCCCCGGAAACTGCTGCTCCATCGCCGGGAGATCGATAAGTTGTCGACCCGGGGGGCCGAGAAAGGGCTGACGATCGTGCCCTTGCAGGTCTATTTCAAGAAGGGGATCGCCAAGGTCGAGATCGCCATCGCCCGCGGCAAGAAGCTCTACGACAAGCGCGAGAGCGTCAAGAATCGGGACGCCAAGCGCGACATGGACCGCGCGCTGCGACGGCGCTAAGCGGGCGGACAGGGTTCCTCCCGACTTTCCGTGTTTCGGGTCTCCGGAGGGGCCGCGGTCGATAGCCCGGGGTGCAAACCCCGGGGATCGAAAGGACGTCCTACGCCGCCCCTGCCGGGGCGAAAATGCAGGAGAACCACGGCCACTCGCTTAGACGCCGGTCCCGGTCATCTGCCGGGGACCGCTCGGCGGGCCCAGTTCGATCAGGGCGCCCAGGTGCGAGTGGCAGTTCGAGATGGCCGCGACCTGCACCGAGCATTGCTTGCCGACCGTGCGATCCGCAGCAACCTGGCGAGGCCCCGGCCCCGCCCGGCCGGGGGGCGAACGCCAGGTAGAACCGCCGGACCAGGAACCAGGCCGCCGAGGCCACGATGGCCAGCGCGATCGCCTGCTGCCAATCCCAGGTCATCATCCCAGGCCCCCTCCCCTCGGTTCGATCCGGCCTTGCCGGCACCAGCGCCGGCGCCCGTTCGCCGCCTGGTAAACCGCCTGTGCGCGCCATAGGCGAGCGACGTCATGTAGACGAAGCAGAAGACGGCCAGCATCACGTTGCCGGTCTCGCGGCCGATCACCGCGAGGGTCGAGCGCACTGGGCGCACAGCGCGAAGAAGACCATCACCGACAGGGCCACCGGGATCGTGAACAGCGGCTTCAAGCCGGTCGTCGGCCAGGTGGCGGACTGGAGCCGCATCGTGCAGGTTGATCTTCTCCGCCGCCGCCGTCCGGGGCGGGCACGTCGAAGATGACGCCGAGCGAAGCAACCATCACTTCCCGTGCCGTGAACGAGGGCACGCTGCTGGCGATCCGCCAGTCCCCATCTCAGGCCTCACGGTCGGTTCGATCCACGGCCGGCGTGCGGCCCAGCCAGCTTGACGCTTCTGGTAGCCGTCGAGCCGGCCCCGGGCGGCGGCCAGTTCGGTTTTGCCCCTCGATGGCGGCCTCGTCGCCTGATTGCTGGGCTTCGTTGAGGCCGGCTTCGAGGCGGTCCCGCTCGGCGGCCAGCGGGGCGATTTCCGCGCGGGGACTCGGGGATAATAGAGGGCCGCCCACATCAGGATCGACACGGCGAAGATCACCGTGCCGGCGGCGTGGAGGAAGTCCCAACTGCGGTCGAGCACCCGCTGGATCACCACGCGGGGGGACGGCCACTTGTAAGCCGGCAGTTCCAGGACCAGGGGTGGCGGTTCGCCCTTGAGCATCGTCCTGCGGAGCAGGAAGGCCACGACGGCCGCCGCGGCCACGCCGGTCAGGTACATCGCCAGCATCGTCAGCCCCGGCAACGACAGCAGGCCCCCGAGGTACTGCCGATTGGGGATGAACGCGGCGATCATCAGCGTGTAGACCGGCAACCGGGCGCTGCAGCTCATCAACGGGGCGATCAGGATCGTGGTCAGGCGGTCGCGGCGGTTCTCGATCGTCCTCGCGGCCATCACGCCCGGGATGGCGCAGGCGAACGACGACAGCATGGGGATGAACGACTTGCCGCTGAGTCCGACCTTGACCATCAGGCGGTCCATCAGGAACGCGGCGCGGCCCAGGTAGCCGCTTTCCTCGAGCACCGACAGGAAGCCGAACAGCAGCATGATCTGCGGCAGGAACACGATCACCGAGCCGATTCCGCGGATCATGCCGTCGGCCAGCAGGCTCCGCAGGGCCCCTTCGGCCATGTGCGAATGGACCAGGCCGGCGAGGTCGCTGATCCGGGCGTCGATCCAGTCCATCGGCACCTGGGCCCAGGTGAAGACGGCGCTGAAGATCAACATCAGGACGAGGGCCAGGATCAGGCTGCCCCAGACCTTGTGGGTCAGGACGTGGTCGAGCCGGTCGCCGAACGAGGCTTTTTCCCCCTCGGCGTGGTGCACCGCTTCGTCGACGACCTCGGCCACCCAGGCGCGCCGGGAGGTCGTCTCGACATCGGGCACCTTGCAGCCGGCGTCTTCCAGGCGGTTGCGGGCCTCGGCCAGCCAGGCGTGGAATTCCTCGCGGCAGCCGCCGAGCGGCAGGCGGGTTTCGGCATAGCCGCCGCGATCGAGCAGCAATCGGCCGAGCAAGGCCCTGGGCAACGGGCCGGAGCCCGCCGTAAGCCGGGGCGCGAGGAACGCCTCCAGGGCGGCCACCTCGCGCTGGAACGGCTCGGGAAGCAGGCTGGCGCGGGGCCCGGGCTCGCGGTTGCCGGCCTCTTCGAGGGCCGTCTTGAGGTCGTCGAGCCCGACCCGCCGGGGCGCCCGGACCGGCACGACCGGCACGCCCAGGCGTTCGGCGAGCCGCCCGGCGTCGACCCGGATGTTGCGGCCGTCGGCGATGTCGCGCATGGTGAGCGCCACCACCGTCGGCAGGCCCATCTCGAGCACCTGGCTGGCCAGGTACAGGTCGCGGTCGAGGTTGACCGCCGAGATCACGCAGAGCAGGACGTCGGGCCGGGGCAGGTCGGGATTCCGGCCCAGCAGGGCGTCGACCGCCACGATCTCGTCGGGCGACCGGGGGGCCAGGCTGTACATCCCGGGCAGGTCGATCAGCGTCCACGACCGCCCGCCGTGCGCCAGGGAGCCCAGCTTGGGTTCGACCGTCACGCCGGCGTAATTGGCGATGTGCTGGGTGACGCCCGACAGGGAATGGAACAGCGTCGACTTCCCGGTATTCGGGTTGCCGATCATCACGATCGTGAGAGAGCCCTGCTCGGTGTCGAGCGCCATCGGCTATCCAAACGAATGCGGTGTGGATCCGGCCCGGGTTTGCTACGGGGAGGGCGGGCGGCCCACCCCATCATAGTCGGCCAAGTCCCGAGTCGGGAAGCGTCCGTCCGGGGCCGGGCCTATTCGGGCACCGGGCGGACCATCACGTGCGCGGCGCCGTCGGCGCGGAAGCCCAGCTTCCGGCCGGCCAGCCGGATCATGCAGGGATTGCCCGGCTGGAGCATCCGCACCACCAGCCCTTCCTGCAGGCCGATCTCGCGAAGCCGATGGATCAGGTCGGGATCGCCGGTGAGTTCGATGATCTGGCCGGACTGGCCGGCGCGGAGCGACTTGAGGCTCATCACGTCGGCGGGCGGGACGGCGGCACGCCCTTTCGGGCTGGTGAGGGTCGGTTGGGTCATCCTGGGGGCGCCGGGGCGGGTGGGGTGATAGGCGGGGGCCGACCCGGTCGATGATAACCGAAACGGGCGCACGAGTGGAGGGGCGAGTTTGCAACATCTGACGCGACCAGGGCCGGGGAAAACCTAGGGTTTCGGGAGGGCCTCTACATGCAATTCGCCATCCTCACGCAAGTCCAGGCCGCGGACCTCGACCCCTGCCGATTGCTCTGCGAATCGGCCCAGCGGTTCGTCTCCGGGGATTTCCGGCAGTATCTGATCGTCGAAGGGCGGCTTGCCGGCCGATTCCGGCCCCTGGCCGGGCCCCGCGTCGAGATCCTGGAAGTCGAGTCGCTCGTACCCCGCGGCATCCGCTGGCAGATGGGATGGGCCCCCGAGGCCGCCCGGGGCGCGATCGCCCGGCTGGCGGCGGCCTCGGCGATCGGGGCCGACGCCTTCATCCTGGCGGGCCCGGGCGTGGCCTTCGTCCGGCCCTTCGACCCGGCCTCGCTGCAATGCGACGACCGGCTGCGCCTCTACCGAGCACCGGGCGAGGCCAGGCAGTTCCCGCACATCGGATGGCACCGGGCCGCGTCGCGATTGCTGGGGCTGCCGATGACCGACTACTTCGGGGCGAACTACGCCGCGGATCTCACCGCCTGGCGGAGAGACGCCCTGGGGCCGCTCCGCGAACGGGTCGAGCTGGCCACCGGCAAGCCCTGGCTCCGCGCCCTCGCGACGGCGGGCGAATTCTCCGACGCGATCCTCTACGGCGTCTTCGCCGAACACCTCCTGCCCGCCCTGCACCGATTCGAGGCAACGCCGGCATGCCACGGCGGCTGGCCCTACGACCTGGCGAGCGAGGCGGGCGTCCGGCGATTCTTCGACGACATCGGGCCGTCACACGCGGCCGTGCGCATCCCGGCCGATGCGCCGATCGCGGTCGAGCATTGCCGACGACGGATCGGCATTCCCACGCCGAACCTTGCGGCACATCGCGGGGCCGCCCCGAAGATCCTCCGGCCGCGGCCGGCCCTCAACCCGACGGACCGGGCGGTTTCCACGCCCCATTCGGGGACGCCGGTCGACCTGCCGATCGTGCGATGAATCGCCGGGCGACCCGGTTGATCCGTCGATCGGCCACGCCCGGGGCCCCGGCCAGGTCCTGTCTCGAAGGTTAAGGGTCGCCCAGGACCTTCGCGATTTCATCCAGCGATGGGTCGGGCGTTTCCCCCTTCTCGCGGGCCAGTTCCGCGGCGACCCGCCCCATTTCCCGGTAGAGCCGGGCGATCTGCGGGTCGCGTTCGCGGAGGGCCCGTTCCTGATCGGCCACGAAACGCGCATCGCCGCGGGCGATCGGGCCGGTGAGCGCCCCGGCCGGGCCCAGTTCGTCGATGTTGTCCAGCGTGCCCCTCATCAACGGCCCCAGGACCTTCAGCGTCGTCTCGCGGTCGATGCCGGCCTCCCGCCCGCAACGGACCGCCACCTCGACCAGGGCCACGAGGTAATTCGAGGCGAAGACGGCCGAAGCGTGGTAGATCGGCTTGGCCCCCGACGCGATGGCGAACGTCCGCCCGCCGATCGACCGGAAGGCCGGTTCCAGGATTTCCAGGGCGCGCCCGTCCCCCTCGCAACCGCACCAGGTCCCCGCGAATCCCGTCGCGGCGATGGCCGGGTCGGCGAAGCTTCGGAGCGGATGCACGCTCGCGACGAACGCGCCGAGGTCGGCGAGCGGGCCGAGGACCGAGGCGGCCAATGCCCCGCTGGAATGGAAAACGACGTCGCCCGGTCGGATCGCGCCTTGGGCCGCGAGCCGCCGGGCGATTTCGGCGAGGGCGTCGTCGTTGGCGGCGATCCAGGTGACGTCGGATTCGGGCAACTCGCCGAACGATTCGACGACCGCCCCCGCGCCGAGGAACTCGACCGCGCGTCGGGACGATTCGACCCGGGCATTGGCGATGCCGCCCGGCCGGAACGTCCCCGAGCGGAACCAAAGTCGGCCGATCGCCCGGCCGACTTTTCCGCAACCGACGATGTTGAGCCGGGGGACCAAGCCGCCCTCCTTCGATCGGGGTCCCGGGAGGGCGGCCGGCTTCGGCCGGGGCAAGGGCCTCAGGCGCCGCTGCCGACGGCTTCGAGCGACTTGCCGCTATCGGAGGCGGACGCCAGTTCGGCCTCGACCTCCTTCATCTCCTTGCTTTCGGTCTTGGACCGCCAGATCGCCCAGCCGATGCCGACGATCGCGAACAGGCCGATCGCGTAGAGCAGCGGGTTGGTCGAGTTGGCCATGATGGGGGCGATCGCCAGCAGCGAGACCATGTTCATGACCTTGATCAGCGGGTTGACCGCCGGGCCGGCCGTGTCCTTCAGCGGGTCGCCGACGGTGTCGCCGGTGACCGACGCCTTGTGGGCCTCCGACCCCTTGCCGCCGAACAGGCCGTCCTCGATCGTCTTCTTGGCGTTGTCCCAGGCGCCGCCGGCGTTGGCCATGAACACCGCCAGCAACTGGCCGACCACGATCATGCCGGCGAGGAACCCGCCCAGGGATTGCGGCCCCAGGAAGATGCCGACCAGGATCGGCGCCAGGATGGCGAGCAGGCCCGGCCCGATCAGCTCGGCCTGGGCGGTGCTGGTGCAGATATTGACCACGCGGCCGTAATCGGGGGTCTTGGTGCCTTGCCAGATCGCCGGGTCGCGGAACTGGACGCGGCACTCCTTGACGATCAGGAACGCGGCCCGGCCGACGGCCCGGATCAGCATCGAGCTGAACAGGAACGGCACGACGCCGCCGATCAGCATGCCGATGAACACGCGGGGCTCGGCGACCGACAGCTTGCCCGCCTCGGTGAGGTACTGGGCCGTGCTCATCTCGCCGATCTTCGATTCGCTGCCGACGGCCAGCACGGCGATGAAGCTGGCGAACAGGCTGACGGCCGCGATCACGGCCGAGCCGATGGCGATCCCCTTGGTCTCGGCCTTGGTGGTGTTGCCCACGGCGTCGAGGTCGGCCAGGATCTGGCGGGCGCGACGGTAGTTGTCCTCGCCCATCTCGTCGCGGTCGTAGCCCATCTCGCCGACGCCGTTGGCGTTGTCGGCCACCGGCCCGAACACGTCCATGCTGATCGTGTTGCCGGTGAGCGTGAGCATGCCGATGCCGCACATCGCCACGCCGTAGGCGATGAAGATGGGGCTCGAGCCGCTGTAGATCAGCACCGAGACGAAGACCGAAAGGGCGATGACCAGGGTCGCCACCACGGCCGATTCATAGCCGACGGCGAAGCCCTGGATGATGTTGGTGGCGTGGCCGGTCTGGCAGGCCTTGGCCAGGCTCTTCACGGGCGCGTACTGAGTATGCGTGTAGTAGCTGGTCGCCTTGTTCAGGCCGATCGCCAGGAGGATCCCGATCAGGCAGGTCAGGGCCGGCCGCATGTCGAGGCCGTAGCTACCCCAGAAGCCCCAGTGCATCCAGAGCGGCTGGCTATCGGCCAGGATCTTGTCGGCGGCCGGGTAGGCCTTGATCCACTCTTGCAGGGTCTTGCCGGTGTTGCCGGCCTGGTAGGCGGCGTTGTAGGTCGCGGCCTCTTCCTCGTTCGCGACGCCGGTATCGCCGGCCTTGTAGGGGGCGGAGAGGTTGGCGCCGCTGAGCCGGTTCTTCACGCCGAGGTCGAACGCATCGCGGGCCTTCTGGAATTCGGGGTCGAGCCGGTAGCCGGAGAGGGCCTGGGGATACTGGCGAATGTACGCGTCCCCCATGTGCAGGTAGAACGCGCCCAGGACCATGAACCCGAAGACGCTGATCGCCGAGCCGATCTGGAATCCCCGGTGGACCGAGTGCAGCGCTCGTCGCTGGTGCTGTTGGCGCCGGCCTTCACCGTGTAGGTGCTGACGATCGAGCCGACGACGCCGATGGCCCGCACCAGCAGCGGGAAGATCACGCCCATGTGGCCGAAGCTGGCGTAGCCGAGGATCATCGCGGCGACGATGGTGACCTCGTAACTCTCGAAGATGTCGGCCGCCATGCCGGCGCAGTCGCCGACGTTGTCGCCGACGTTGTCGGCGATCGTGGCGGCGTTCCGCGGGTCGTCCTCGGGGATGCCCGCCTCGACCTTGCCCACGAGGTCGGCGCCGACGTCGGCCGCCTTGGTGTAGATGCCGCCGCCGACCCGCATGAACAGGGCCAGGAGCGTGCCGCCGAAGCCGAAGCCCAGGAGCACCTCGTACGCGTGCTCGCCGTAGGCCATGAAGATCAGCGTGCCGCCGAGCAGGCCCAGGCCGTCGGTCAGCATGCCGGTGATCGTCCCGGTCCGGTAGCCCAATTGCAGGGCGTTGCCGTAACTGGTCCGCGCCGCGGCCGCCACGCGGAGGTTGCCGCGGACCGCCAGGCTCATCCCCACGAAGCCGACCAGCCAGGAGAAGGTGGCCCCCATGAAGAACGCCCCGGCGCGGCCGGCGGCGACCACGCCCGTGGCCTCGGCGGTGGAATACAGCAGGGCGGTGATCAGGAAGACCAGCAGCACGATCGCCCGGAACTGGCGGTAGAGGTAGGCGTTGGCCCCCTCGCGGATCGCCCGGGCCACCGCCTTCATCTTCTCCGTCCCCTGGTCGGCCCCCAGGACCTGTCCGACCAGGGCCGCGGCGTAGCCCAGGCCGGCCACGGCGACCAGCAGGACCACCCACAGCGCGACCTTCTCGCCCACCGGGTAGGAGGGGTCGCTCAGGAAATTGAAGTAGCGGAACTCTTCCGCGGCCGCCGGGGCGGCCGCGGGCTCGCCGGAGACTTGGGCCAGGCAGGGGGATGTGGACAGAAGGGACGCGGCCATCGCGACCGCGAGGAGCAACCGACCGGACCGAGATCGCATCGAACGGCCTCCGAAAAGGCCCGATGACCGGGGAGGCGGCCAAATTCATGTGGGCCGGGAGGCGGTCCCTTTCCCAGCGTTCATCGCCGGGTCGCCGCATGGTGATCCGCGGCAGGGATGCGCCTGGCCATCGGGCACATGTCCCCACAAGTATCACGCGCCGGGGGCGAAATGAAGGCCCTACCGCCGGTTTTTTTCGCGACTTCGAACGCGTATTGGACGGGCACACCTTTTAGCGGAAGGTTGTTACATCGATGTAACGATAGGTCCCCCGGGTCTCGACCGCCAGGCGGCGGAGCGGGCGGGACGAGACCACCGCCGGGCCCGCGCCGAACTCGACGGCGTGGATCCGCGTGCCGGACCGCGACGCCCGGTCGCGGATCTCGTCCGACTCCGGGTCGGTCATCTGGTCGGCGTCGGTCAGGAAGAAGACCGCCTCGGGCCGGAGCCGCAAGGCGGCGAACAGGGCGGCCTTGTGGTCGGTGCCGCCGTCCGGCTCGATCGAGGCCAGCTTCGCGTGCAGCCTCGCCTTGTGGTCGGCCGAGGCCGGGGCCATCGCATCCGAGTCGGCGAAGGCCGGCCGCGTGTCGTAGAAGACCACGGCGAACCGGGATTCCTCGCCCAGCTCGTCGACGCTGTCGAGCAGCTCGCGCTTGGCGATCGCCAGGCTATTGCTGTTGGTCATGCTGCCCGACCGGTCGATCACGTAGACGATGTTGCGGGCCTCGTCGCGGGTGCCGAAGAACTCGGTGCCCCGGCCGACGCCGCCGCCCTGGCCGCCGCCGATCCCGCCGCCGGAGCCCCCTTCCCCCCCCGGCGCCGACGTCGCCCGGGTCCCCGCCCGGCGGTCGTCCCGCGGGCGGAGCCACCGCGGCATGTCGGCCGTGGCCCGGGGGGAGAGCATCGATTCGAGCAGCCTCGCGGGGTCGTCGCCGTCGGCCGGCGTGCCCTGGCCGCCGCCCTCGCCGGGCGCCCCGCCCCCGTCCCGGAACCGGACGGCGCGATTGTCCACCGGGCCGACCTCGCCCCGGATCGTCCGCGCCTCCTCGCGGCGGCGGGGCAGGGCCACCGTCACCATCATCGCCGAGGCCGACAGCAACAGCAGGGCATGAACGAAGGTCGAGCCGCCCAGCGCCCGGACGTCGAACAGGGGCGACCGGAGCCGCCGCGGCTCGTGGGTCAGCTCGTCGGGAGGTTCAGGCAATCGGCCCGGCATCGCGGCCCTCCGTCCGGTCGTCGGTGTCGTCCGAGTCCACGAAGGTCGGGGCGGATGAGGCCCGCCGCCGAGGCCGGGCCGGCCGCTTCAGCGCGTGCCTGAGCAGGAGCAGGGCCGCCAGGCCGCCCACGACCAGGCCGACGATCCAGTCGACAGCCGAGAACGGCGACCGCGGGGGCTGGCCCGCCAGGGGGTCGGTCGCGTGCGGCACGGGCGACCGGGAGCCCACGATCAGGGGGGCCACGCGGGGCTCGTCCCCGGCCGGGTAGCGGATCGGCTTCAGGAACAGGCCGTCGAATCGGATCGAGGCCCCCACTTCGGTCGCGCGGGCCTCGTCGGCGTCGTCGGGGGTGGGGAAGACCAGGCAGAACGGGTCCCGCGATGCCGAGACCACCCAGAGTTCCGTCAGCGGCGGGAACATGCCGACCGAAGCCTGGCGGAACCGCCTCGCCACCGTCCCCTCGACGCGGATCCGCCGCCCCTTGTAATCGTCGGGATGATCCCAGAGGTCGCGGAACGGCACCGATTCGCCCGGCTCGTCGGACGGGTCTTCCAGGGCGGCCCGGTAGTCGGGCAGGTCGGCGATCGCGATCGATTGGCCATCGTCCTGGATCGCCAGGAGGCCGAGCGCGAGGCCGAGGCAGGCCGGGTTCATGGCCGACGGCCCTCCAACGCGGCCGGGTCGGCCAGGCGGATCGAATCGACGCCGGCGGCCGAGCAGGCCCCCAGCAGCCGCGCCGCCTCCTCGTACTTCAGGTGATCGTCGGCCAGGAGGGCCACCTTGAGCAGCTTGACGCGGGGCCGGATCCGGTCGTGGAGCACCTCGAACAGCTCGGCGGAACCGAGCAGGGGCCGCTCGTTCAGGGAGAGCGACAGCAGCTTGCCCGAGCCGTCGGAGCGGGCCGTGATGATCAGCTCGCCCCGCTGCTCGTCGGCGGGGGCCGGGGCCCCGGTTTCGTCCATCTTCGGCAGGGCCATCGCCACCGACGGCAGGTACAGGTCGATCCTCGCCTCGCGGGTGGGCGCCTGGAAGGTCAGGATGAAGAAGGCCAGCAACTGGAACGCCATGTCGAGCATCGGCGTGACCGGGAACATCACCCCTTGCACCTCGCCCAGCCTCCGCCGAGTCCCCCGCGCCGATCGTCCCCTCATGGCTGCCGGCTCCTCAGCACCACCAGGGTGAAGTTGGCGAAGCCGCGGGCCTGGGCCTCGGCCATGGCCCGGCGGACCGTCCCGTAAGAAGCGGCGCGATCGGCGCGGATCACCACCAGCGTCGGGATCTCGTCGGCCGGCCGCCCCAGGGCCGCCAACCCGGCGCGCCGCCTGGAAGCCTCCTCGGCCCACCAGGCCTCGGCGGCGAAGCCTTCGCGGGCCTCGTCGCCGACCAGCAGGCGCCCCTTCGAATCCAGCCCCACCACCAGGCGATCGACCGACGGCTTGCCGCCCGGCAACGCGGCGGGGGCCACCGGCAGGCGGACCTCCATCGAGGCCCCTTCCAGCCTCGTGCCGAAGTGGACCAGCATCATGAAGAACGTGACCAGTTGCAGGACGATGTCCAGCAAGGGGGTCAGGTTCACCTCGGGGGCGGCGTCTCGGCGTCTCGGGCGCATGGGCAACCGCCCTCAACTCGGCGGACCTTCAACCATCAATCGCGGGGCAAGGCGGTCCTCGTGGGCCCCGGCTGGTTCATGGTGGCCAGCGGGTGGGGCGTGCGGATGCCGGGGGCGAACTGCTCCAGGAGCGGCTCGGCCGCCATCTCGACCTCCAGCGACAGCCGGGCGATCCGGTTGCGGAAGAACGCGTGGCAGGCGATCGCCGGGATCGCGATCGCGATCCCTTCGAGCGTGGCGAACAAAGCCGTGCCGATCCCCTCGGCCAGCTTGGAGGCGTCGGGCGTGCTGCCGGACGCCGCCATCGCCTGGAAGCTGAGGATCATCCCGTAAACCGTGCCCACCAGGCCGATCATCGGCCCGAGCGTGCCGACCGTCGCCAGGTAGGTGGTCTTGTGCTCCATCTCCATCGTGGCGTCCTCGTTCACCAGCTCCATCGCGCGCTGGGCGGCGGGGAACCCCGAGGGGAGCTTGCGGACGCCCGCCGCCAGGACCCGCCCCAGGAACGAGCCGCTCTCGGAATCGAGCCGGTTGAAGGCGTCGGAATAGCGCTTCTGGGCGAGCAGCTCGGTCAGGACGCGGACCAGCCGTTCGGGCACGGCCGCCGAGGCGCGGAACTCCAGCGCCATCTGGATCACCAGGGCGGCCAGGTAGAACGACATCAGCAGGATGATCAGGCCGATCGGCCCCGACGCCTTCGCGGCCCATCTCAGGAACGAGAGTGTCTCGGTCCTCGCCGGCTCGTCCTGGGCCTGGGCCTGGGCCCAGGCGGGATCGGCCAGGACCAGCAGCCCGAGCACCGCCGTCAGGCCCACGACCAACCACCAACCCCGGCCCATGAAGGGGCTCCCTTCGGATTCATCGGCGTCGCGGCACGGCGCCCCGGCCGGGCGGATCGTCCCCGCCTCGCCGGGCTTCGCTCTGATCTTAGTCGGCCCCGGCGAGCCCGACAACGCCGGCCCCCGCGGGAGGGTCGGAAGCGTCTGGACACCCCGATAGAATGGGGAGATTGCGGCGACGACCCGCGCGGAGCCCGCCCGATGCAACCGCCACCGATCCCCGACAACGAGGCCGAACGGTTGGCTTCGTTGTACGCCCTCCGGCTGCTCGACACCCTGCCCGAGGACCGGTTCGACCGGGTGACCCGGCTCGCGACCCGCCTGTTCGAGGTCCCCGTCGCCTACGTCGCGCTGGTGGACGCCGACCGCCAGTGGTTCAAGTCGAAGCAGGGGCTGCCGGTCGTCTCAACGGGCCGCGACATCTCGTTCTGCGGCCACGCGATTTTGGGCACCGACACCCTGATCGTGCCCGACACCCGCGAGGACGCCCGATTCTGGGACAACCCGCAGGTCACCGGCGAGCCCGGCCTGCGGTTCTACGCCGGCCAGCCGCTGGTCGGCCCCAACGGCCAGAACGTCGGCACCTTCTGCATCGGCGACACGAAGCCCCGGACGCTCAGCGAAGCCGAGCACAAGACCTTCCGCGACCTCGCCTCGCTGGTCGAGCGCGAGGTCAACCTGGTCGACGTGGTGCAGTCCCAGGGCGAGCTGCTCAAGGCCCGGGAACAGACCGCCAAGGCCCTCAACCAGGCCCTCAAAAGCCGCGAGCGCCTCGCCCGCGAACTGGCCGTCGCGGCCCGATACGTCCGGTCATTGCTCCCCTCCCGCCTGGGGGGCCCGGTCGTGGCCGACTGGCACTACCAGCCGAGTTCCGAGCTGGGGGGCGACGCCTTCGGCTACCGATGGCTCGACGACGACCGGTTCGCCCTCTACCTGCTGGACGTCAGCGGCCACGGCGTCGGCTCGGCGTTGCTGTCGGTCTCGGTGCTCGAAGCCCTCCGGGGCGGTCCGTTCTCCGAGGCCGATTTCGCCAACCCGGCGGAGGTGCTTTCCTACCTGAACCGGTCGTTCCGGATGGACGACCACGCCTACCTGTTCTTCACGCTCTGGTACGGAGTCTGGGACCGATCGACCCGCCGGCTCGACTTCGCCACGGCCGGCCACCCCCCCGCCCTGCTCTTCCGCCCCGACGGCTGCAACAAGCGGCTGGGCCAACCGATGCCCGCGATCGGCATCGACCCGGAAAGCCACTACGAAACCGAATCGATCGACGCCCCGATCGGCTCCCGGCTCTACGTCTACTCGGACGGAGCCTTCGAAATCGACCGGGCCGACGGCGGCATGGGCAACCTCAACGACTGGTTCGACTACCTGGCCCAGCACGGCGCCAACGGATACGACCCCGAATTCCCCGCCAGGGCCTACGAAAACGCCCGAGCCCGAAGGGGCCGGAAGGCCCTGGCCGATGACTTCGCCGTGGTGCAGTTCCAGCTGGGGTGATGCGTTCGACACGCGATCATCCCGAGACAGCCAGGGGCTCATCGGTTACCGCGGATCGCCTCGCGTTGCATCCGTGGTCCTGTTATATCTTGCGGCATGGCCAAGAAATCCCGACCAACCCGTCGCGTCCCTGCCCGATCCGCGGATATCGGACCGTCCTCGACGACGCTGCTTTCCGAGATCCGCATCCTGATCCAGGGCGCGCGGGCCGGAGTCGCCCAGGCCGTCAATTCCGCCCTGGTGCTGCTGTACTGGCAGGTCGGGCACCGCATCCATACGGAAATCCTCCGGAGCCAACGGGCCGCATATGGCCGCGAGATTCTTGCGACGCTGTCGAAAGAATTGGTCGCGGAGTACGGAAACGGCTTCTCCGTCCCCAATCTCTCGCGAATGACTCGCCTGGCCGAGACGTTTCCCGACCGCACCGCGGTCGCCACGCTCTCCCAGCAGCTCGGATGGAGCCATTTCGTGGAACTCCTGCTGCTCAAAGACCCGCTCCGGCGGGATTTCTACGCCGAGATGTGCCGCATTGAACGGTGGAGCGTCCGCACCCTGCGGGACAAGATTGACGGGATGCTGTTCGAGCGGACGGCCCTTTCCCGCAAGCCCGATCAACTCGCCCGGCAGGAGTTAAACGCCCTCCGGGAACAGGACAAGCTGTCGCCCGATCTCGTCTTCCGCGACCCGTATTTCCTCGACTTCCTGGGCCTGAAGGATTCCTACGCAGAGAAAGACCTGGAGGCCGCCATCCTCCGCGAACTGGAGGCGTTCATCCTGGAAATCGGGTCTGATTTCGCCTTCGTAGCCCGGCAGAAACGAATCACCATCGATGGCGAGGACTTCTACCTCGACCTGCTGTTTTACCATCGGGGGTTGAGGAAGCTGGTGGCGATCGAACTCAAGCTGGGGAAGTTCCGGGCGGCGGACAAGGGCCAGATGGAGCTTTATCTCCGCTGGCTGGAGAAATACGAACGACGGCCCGGCGAGGAACCGCCGCTCGGCCTGATCCTGTGTTCGGACAAATCGGACGAGCAGGTCGAATTATTGCAACTCGACCGAAGTGGAATCCGTATTGCCTCCTACTTGACGGAACTCCCGCCCAAGAAGCTGCTGGAGCAGAAGCTCCATGAGTCGGTGATGCGGGCACGGGCACGCCTGGAAACCCCCGCACCAGACCGGGGCAAGCTGGAGTAGCAGTTCACGACCTGAATTGCTCGCGATCGGCTGGATAATTATGGTGGCAACTGGCGCCGGGTGGCACCGGTGGCTTGTCTACCAGTGCGACAGACCAATGGGTTAACGTTCTCCCAGGGCCCAAAAAACTCCCATCGATCGCGAGCTTATCCGTCCGTCCTCGGCCTTCCCGGAACACTGGTGGGCAAGCCATCGGTGCCACCCGCCGAACATGGAGTTCACATTATGCCAACCGTCGAATTGCCGCCTAAGTCTCCCGAAGGCCAGAACATTCTCCTTGAGGAAGCTCGCTCAATAGTCATTGTGGGAGCCAATGGCGCAGGCAAAACTCGGTTTGGGGCATTCATCGAACAAACTGCGGGAGACAAAGCACACCGGGTTGGGGCCCAGCGAGCACTGAGCATCCCCGTATTCGTGCAGCCCAGAAGTTACCAACAAGCGGAGTCCTCGCTACGTTATGGCAACTTTGAGCCGAGCTGGAAGCATGAGCAACATGTTGCCAATAGAGTTGGTCATCGGTGGGGCAGCGAGCCTTTCACCCAATTGCTTAACGACTATGAGTACTTACTAGCGCTACTCTTCGCCGACGAGACCAAAAGAAACCGAGAGTTCACGCATTCTGCCTTCGAAAAAACACCACAGAATAAACCACCTAAATGCAAACTGGACCATCTGAGTGATATCTGGGCTGCAGTCATGCCACAAAGAGAGCTGATCATACATGACGACAAAATAGAAGCAAAAACGCACGATGGGAAGGCGTACCAAGGCCGTCATATGAGCGATGGCGAGAGAGTTTCGGTGTACATGATGGGGCAGGCACTTTGTGCTCCGGAGAACGGCATAATTATTATTGACGAGCCAGAGCTCCATCTTCATCGCGCAATCCAACCATTGCTCTGGGATCAAATTGAGGCCAAGCGACCCGACTGCACATTTGTTTACATCACCCATGACCTTGACTTTGCTGCTACACGCATCGGCGCTCACCTCATCTGGCTGGAGAGGTTCGATGGGACGAGTTGGGTCTGGCACGAGATTGTGACTAATCCTGCACTGCCCGACGCGCTTTTGTTCCAAGTCTTGGGAAGCCGCCGACCGCTTCTGTTCGTAGAGGGTGACGACAATAGCTACGATGTCGCAATTTATTCGGCTCTGTACCCGAAGGAACTCGTAGTTCCTTGCAAGTCCTGTGAGAAGGTCATCGAGGCCACTAAGGCTATGAAGTCGCTTCCGACCCTCCATCATCTGGCAGTTCGGGGTCTCGTGGACCGCGATCGTAGGAGCGAGGAGGAGATTGCTGCTCTAAAGAACTTGGGCATAATGGTGGCAGAAGTTGCTGAAGTTGAAAATCTTATGTGTTTGCCCGAAGTCATCGATGCCGTTGCTAAAGCACTCAGATGCGACGACATAGCAACGATAAGAGGGACAGCAGAAAATCGGGTTCTGCAAGAACTCAGCAGTCAGCTCGACCAGCAGTCTCTAATGCGGTCGATCGCAGATGTTCAGTTTCGACTGAACGGCTTCGGTCCTAGAATAGGCAAAATGAACGCAAGGCAAGTACAGGATGAACTGCAGACCTATTTAAGCGGAATAAACGTAGTAAATACAGTAGAAAGAAACAAAATATTGCTCGAATCAATTGTATCTACAAAAGACTACCGAAAGGCTTTGCAGCACTACAACAGCAAAGGAATCGTTAGTTTTGTAGCCAAATCCCTTGGAGTTGAGCGAGAAAGATATACGGACATTGTTCTAAAGCTCTTGAAAGATGACGCTGCTGGACTGGTAGCGACTGCAATGCGTAAGGCGATCGAATTGTGACTTATGGACTCTGGAGCAAGCAACCAGTGCCACACGCTGCCAAGGGCAAGCCTAAAGGTGCCACGAAGCGCCGCGGCGGAACGGTTCCGCTACACCCCGAGGTTAAGAGGCATCTGGCTACTCGTCCATAGGAATGTCTAGCCAGACGCCGTAATGGCCCCTGTCACCACCCCCGCGGTCCCAGCCTCCTCTGATGTTTGCCGAACAAGCCGCGATAAGGTTGGGTTGGCCGACTTGCTTCAGCCGTTTTCGATACTGCTTCGCGTGGTCCCGACTCAAGTAGCCCACAGTCACTCCGCTGATGTCGACTCGTACCGCGTTCTTATCGTAAGGGTTCGTGTCCTCTAGGACCAGCGTGGCATCGATGATGAGGTCTTCGCCATCCTCTGTCCTCCTACCGCAGATTCGCTGAATGTTCTTCTGATAATTCGATTCACCAACGACCGGTAGGGAGTAAGTACCCGGACCGGGGAGCGTAGCGACGGGGCTACGCCGATCGGCGGACGACTTACCCATGAGCCAGCTGAACAAACCCATCGCTGAACTCCCCTCGCTTCTCCGCCGCTTAACCTGAATCCGAGCGGGTGGCACTGGTGGCTTGCCCACTGGTCCGACTGGCGACAGCCCCCCGGATGTGCTGGTGGGCAGGTCAACAAGACCATCCACGCTCACATCATTCCCTGACATAGCTTAACCATCGTGCGCACTAGTGGACAAGCCACCAGCGCCACCCAGAATACTCCTCTGACACCCCCTGGCAAGCTCATTGGCTCGCCCGGCGCACAATCGGGGGAATGCTGGCCGTTGCGCCGGGGCCGTTGATTATGCCTGCAAACGAATTCCGTCCGTAGCGGGCCACCTCAAATTCCCTGGCAAATTTCCGGCAAGTCGCTTCAGGACCCGGGACGATCCCTCGGGCAGACAGACGCAACCGTTACCCCTTGCCCCGATGCCCCAGGCCCCGCAGCGAGACGACCCGATGTCACCCGCGATGTCACTCACCGAAAAAGATGACTCCCCGCAGCCGAGGGGCAATGCGCTGCGCCATGGGCTCAGCGGGGCCGGCGTGGTCCTGCCCGAGAATTTGCGGTTGGCGGTCGATCGCCGGCGGATCTCCTATGCCCGCGTCTTCCCGCCGGCGAATCAGCTGGATCTGGACGATATCGATGCGGCCGCGCTGGGGTGGTGCCGGTTCCTGGAGTGCCGGTCGGAGATGACCTATCGGGCCTCGCTCCGGGCCGATATGGCCGTCGGCAAGTGGGGTTTGTTGCGGTTGATCGATGCCCAGGAGCGGGCCAAACGCTTGGGCCATAATCCGCCGTCGGTCGTCGCCAATTTGAAGGCGAGTTATGGCGGTGTTTTATGGATGCTCGACCAGTGGCGGATGCTGAAGGATGCCCTGGAGATGTCGAAGGAGGGCACGTGGACCGTCAAGCAGATCGAGCGGGCGAACAACCTGGCGGGCGTCGATCGGATCTTCCGCGAGAATGATCCGCATCGGATCGGGAATGGTTCCACCGACGATCGCAAGAAGCTGGTCGAGGTGCAGGTGGCCGAGTTGAAGGGCTTGCTGGCCGACGGCGAGCTGGAGCGTTTGGACGAGGTCCAGCGGCAGGCCACGTTGAGGGGTGATCATGCGTTGCAGGACTCCACGTATGATCGACTCCGGCTGTACGAGCAGCGGGCGTTCCGCATGTACGAGAAGGCCATCGGCCGGCTCCGCGAACGCCATCCGGAAGCCCTGGCTGGGAAGGTGGGAGTCCGTGGGCAGGCCGGTCGCGAGGCGATGGAGGCGTTCGGGGCGGAGGTCGATCGGGGGATCGTCGGGGCGGAGGATTGCAGTGGTGTGGAATCGGTATCGGTGATCGAGACCGCCCCCGATGACGGCGATTTCCTGGCGGATCAGGAAGCGGAAGACCTGCGGTCGGCGTACGAGGCGCGGCTGGCGAGCGACGAGGTGCAGGGTCGCGTGACGGACGAGGAGATGGCCCTGCTGGACGGCGAGGCCCGCTCTTATTTGCTGGCCCTGGCCGGCCGGCTCGGCCTGAAGCTCGACGCGGAGACGGCGATGCGGGGCCTGATCGGCTCGACGCGGATCCAGGCCGAGGAGATGGGCGAGGAGGACCCCAACGGGAAACTGTTCGCCGACCTGCGGGCGAAGGCCGACGCCGAACGGGCCGATCGGGAGCGTCGCGAAGTTGAGCCGCGATCGGATGAGGAAGCAGCGGAAGGCGATCAAGGCGGCCCGGCGGCGAAATCGGGGGCGTTGAGGGCCGCTCGGGAAACCGGCCGCGGCGTGGATTCGGCGGCATTCTCAGCCCCGAACGGGGCGGTCGTGAATCGCCAGGTGGCGTGAGCCCCTGGGAACTGCGGACGCCCCCGCAATCTTGCCCCGGCGCAGCGGCCGGAAGTCCCTGTTTTCAGGACTTCCGGCGCCGATGCCGGGGCCGATTTTGGATGCCGGCCATGTCCAGGGGCTCACGCCACCTGGCGATTCACGACCGCCCCGTTGGGGCTGGGGAAATCCGTGGGGACGGCGGCTCGGCCGCGTTCCAGGGGCTTACGCCACCTGGCTATTTTCGACCGCCCCTGCGGGGCTGGGCACGCACCCTCTCCGGGGCCGGCCGAGATTCGCAAGATCCCTTCTGGCCGAGGTTTAGGGTCGGGCGAACATGCCCACGAGGACGAGGTCATGGCACCCTTTCCAGGTGCCGGGGCGGGGCGACTAAACGAGGGCCGGCGATTCGCCCGCCTGCGGTTTGGGCTGGTATCGGGTCCCCGGCCGCCCGTCGATCACCGGCGATAATCTCCCTTCACGAACCGATAGAGCACCTCGACATCCGCCTCGGTCAACTGCCCTTCGAAGGCCGGCATCTGGCAGGTCGGCTCGACCAGGCCGTAGAGGTCGGGCGAGCCGGGCTTGAGGAGCATCCGGCGGAACCAGCCTCGGGAGCCCCAGGCGTACAGGCTCGGGCCGAAGTTGGATTCGTCGGCCTCGCCCCAGAGGTGGCAACTGGCGCACTGGTCGGCGAACAGGGCGTAGCCGGGGTCGTTCTGGACCGCTTCGGAGTTCTCCCAGACCGAGGGGGGTGTGTCGGGGGGGATGTCGGCCATCGATCCCACGAAGGCGGCGAGCTGGTCGAGTTCCTCGGGCTTCAGGTCCTTGCCGGCGCCCTTCTTCCAGTTGGCCATGCCGGCCAGCTTGGGGTCGCACTTCTTGAGGTCGCGGAAGAAGGCGGGCGTGTCGGGGTTTTCGAGCAGGTCGCGGACCCATTCCTTCGTGCCGAAGCCCTTCATCTCGGGCGCGGCGAGCGGGCCCTCGGCCGTCCTCACCTGGTTGTAGGCGTGGCAGCCCTGGCATTTCTGGGCGAACAGGCGGCTGCCCCGGTAGAGCGGGTCCCTCGACAGCAAGGCCGGCGCCCCTTCGGGCGGGAAGCCGTCCTCGGCGAGCAGGAAGGCCCTTCTCCGGGCCTCGTCGGCCGCGGCCGTTTCCTGGTTGAAATGCTCGTCGGCCTGGTCGATCCTCACCGACAGGGCCGTCAGGTAGCCGGCGCCGCCGAGCACCGCGAACCAGAGGGCACAGGCCAGGAAATGGGCGAAACCGCGGGGCAGGATCCGGTCGAGGAACGGCAGGAGCAGGAGCACTGTTGTCAGGGCGCCGGGGATCACCATCGTGGCGATCAGTTCCTGCGGCCCCGGGAAGAACTTGCGGAGTTCGAACAGCCAGAGGAAGAACCAGGCGGGCCGGGCCGGGTACTGGCTGGACGGGTCGGCGGGCGCCTCCAGGGAGACGCCCTGGTTGAGCACCACCAGGTAGGCCGCGATTCCCAGGAAGATCGCCACCACGATCGCCGCGAAGAAGGCGAAGCCGTCGCCGGCCGTCCGTTCGGGGTCGCGGACGCCCGCCAGGCTGTGGCGACGGCTCAGGGCGCGATGGGCGATCAGCAGGCCGGCGCCCGCCAGCGGCAGCAGCCCGGCGTGCAGGGCGAACAGGCGGCCGAGCGTGGCGTTGCCCAGGTCGGGGCCGCCCAGGATCAATTTGCGGATCGACGGCCCGAGCACCGGCGCACCGCCGGCGATGCCGGTCTCGACGTTCCAGGCCCAGTAGCCGTCCTGGTCCCACGGCAGGGCGTTGCCGGTCAGGGTGAAGCCGATCAGGACGCCCAGGATCCCCAGGGCGGTCCACCAGTTCAGCTCGCGGGGGGCCCGGTAGGCCCCCGAGATGAGCACGAACCCCACGTACAGCAGGGCCACGCCGATCATCGAGTGGGCGGCGAAGTTGTGCAGGCCGCGGATCAACCAGCCGGCCGTCAGGACCTGGTCGATGTAGTAGGTGCTGGCCCAGGCGGTGGAGGCCGACGGGCTGTAGCCGGTCATCAGCAGCAGGCCGGTGACGACCTCGACGATCAGCCCGCCCACCAGGGCGGCGCCCAGGATGTAGCGGATCCGGGCCCCGAATCCGATGGGGCGGATCCGGCGGCTTTCGAGCGTTTCGGCCAGGCCGGTCCGCGACTCGAACCAGCCGCGGACCCCTCGGGCGGGGCCCGTTGCGACGACGGCGTCCGGATTAGACAAGGGGGATCTTCTCCTCCGCTTGCGTGCGGAAACGCTGGAACAGGACCGTCACCACGGGGTCGTCGTCCTTCGACAGCTCCACTTCGAGCGTATCCATGCCTCGGGGGGAGACGGCGTTGCGTTTCTTGCCGCTCAGGTCGAATTCGGCCCGATGGCAGGGGCAGACGAAGCCCCCTTCGTCCGCGGTGATCAGGCAGCCCAGGTGGGGGCATTCGGCGGTGAAGGCGACGACCGGCGGGGTGGTGCCCTCGGGCTGGCGGATCAGCCAGACGGTCCCGACCGGCTCGGGCGGGTGCTTCACCCAGGCGTCCTGCCGCTCGGCGATGATCGGGAACGCCTGCGGCTTGCCGACGGTCAACTGGCCCAGGCGGGTCAGCTCCCGCTTGAGGGCCGAACCGCCCCCGCCCCTGCGGAGCGGGTCGAGCAGGAAGGCGACGCCCGGGATCGCCAGGCCGATCCCTATCGCCCCGCCGATCAGGGACGAGCCGAATCGATAGAAGGCGCGACGGGACGGCATCGGGGGGCCCTCGGTGGGCTGGTCAAGGCGGGGGTGGGGTGAGGTTCGGTCAGGAGGCGGGGGCGCCCAGGGCGCGGCGGACCGCGGCGAGCACGACCGGCAGGCTGGCGTCGAGCGGGTCGGGCACCATCGCGCCGGCCGCGGCCTTGTGGCCGCCGCCGCCGAACTGGGCGGCCAGGGCGGCGCAGTCGAAACCCTCGCGGGAGCGGATGCTCAGCTTGATGCCGCCCCGCTTCTGCTCGATGAACAGCAGGCCGACCTCGACGCCCCGGAGGCTGACGGTGTAATCGACCAGGTCCTCGGTATCGGGCGGGATGGCGCCGGTCCGCTCGAAGTCCTCGCGGGTGACGGCCGAGTAGGCGATCCGGCCGTCGAGGTCGGTGCGCAGGCCGGACAGCGACTCGCCCATCATCAGCAGGCGTCCGGCGGTGTTCCGCTCGAACAGGAGGCGATAGATCCGGCTGACGTCGGCGCCGGCTTCCATCAGCTCGGCGGCCGTGCGGAGCGTCTCGGGGGTGGTGGACGGGTGGCGGAACCAGCCGGTGTCCATCGCGATGGCGGTCAGGAGCCCGGTGGCCACCTCGGGTGTGAGCGTGCCTCCCAGGGCCCGGAAGGCGCGGGCGACCAGCGTGCCGGTCGCCTCGGCGGTCGTATCCTTGAGGACGGTGGCGCCCATGTCGTCCTGGCTGACGTGGTGGTCGATCACCAACCTGGGCCCGGGGAAGGCCCGGACGAAGTCGGCCATGTCGCCGAGCTGGCCCCAGGAGGAGAGGTCGACGATCACCAGGGCCTGGCGGTCGGCCAGGTCGGCCGGCCGGACCCGCGTGCCGAAGTGCTCGAAGAGGGTGCCGTTGGGGTCGAGGTAGTCGTACCTCGGCGGGGTCTGGCTGGTGTTCACCACCCGGACGTCCTTCCCCTTCTGGCGGAGCAGGCCGACCATCCCCACTTCCGAGCCGAGCGCGTCGCCGTCGGGGCGGACGTGGCTGGTCACCAGGAAGCGGTCGTGGGCGTCGATCAGGTCGGCGAGGGGGGTCCAGTCCAGGCTCATCGGCGGGGGGTCCGCTGGGTGGGGCCGGTACAAAGCCCGACTATACCCCCCCCGGAACCCCGGGGCAACCGGCCGGTTGCGCGGCCCGCGTCGTCAAGGATCGCCGCAATCGCTACAATCCTGCCTTCGGCGGTGCGGTATCCGGGGACTGGGGAAGGGCCGCGATGCGAGCGGCCCTCGGGAGTCGGGCATCCATGAAGTTCCGGCGAATCTGGATCCTCTGGGGTCCGAATGTCTGGTCGCGCGAGCCGATGGCCGAGGCGTGGGCCGATTTCGAGGAGCATCGCGGCCGGCTTTCGACCGAACTCCCCGGCTTCGCCGATCGACTACTCGCGACCCTGCCCGGCCTGGCGATCCACCCGGGCCCCGACGGCACCTCCCACGGGTTCCCGGCGGCCCTGGAGCGCGGGTTGGGCCTGGGCTTCGTGCTGGAGCGGGTTGCGCTGGAATTGCAGACGCTCGCCGGCCACCCGCTCAGCTTCGGCCGGACCGTCGAGGAGTCGCCCGAGCCGGGGCTTTGCAAGGTGGCGATCGCCTACATCGAGGAGCCGGTCGTCCAGGACGCCCTCCCCACGGCGCTCCGGCTGATCGGGGCGGCCATCGACGGGGCCCCGTTCGACCTGAGGCCCGAGATCGACCGGTTGGCGGCCGTCGTCGACCGCAACACGCTGGGCCGGACCACCGCCGCGATGGTGGCGGCCCTGAGGCGCCGGGGGATCCCCTTCGAGCACATCGACCCCAGCGACGGCCGATTCCTCCTGATCGGCTGGGGGGCCAGGCAGCGGCGATTGCGGGCCTCGGAAACCGACCGGACCGGCGCGATCGCGTCGCACCTGACGACCGACAAGGACCTCACCAAGCAACTGCTGGCGACCGCCGGCATCCCGGTGCCGCAGGGGCGGATCGTGGCCGACGAGGACGACGCCTGGGCCGCCGCCGAGGAGATCGGCCCGCCGGTCGCCATCAAGCCGCTCGACCGCGACCTGGCGGTCGGCGTCGAGCTCAACCTGTCCACCCGCGACGAGGTCGTCGCCGGCTACCGATCGGCCCGCGAGAAGAGCCGGCGGGTGATCGTCGAGAAGTTCGCCCAGGGCACCGAGCATCGCCTGCTGGTGGTCGGCGGCAAGCTCGTCGCCGCGGCCCACATCGAGCCGCCGAAGGTGGTCGGCGACGGCCGGTCGACCGTCGCCCAGCTCGTGGAACAGGCCAACCTCGATCCCCACCGCGACGACGCCTACCGGACCCCCAAGGCCCGGATCCCGATCGACGACAAGGCGATCGCCGCCCTCCATCGGCAGGGAAAGGCCCTCGACTCGATCCCCGAGGCGGGCGAAACGGTGGTGCTCCGGCACGACCCGCCGTTCATCGAGAGCGGCGGCGACCTGAGCGACGTGACCGATCGCGTCCATCCGGAGGTCGCCGAGCGGGCGATCGAGGCGGTCCGCGTGGTCGACCTCGACGTCGCCGGGCTCGACATCGTGGCCCGCGACATCGGCCGGCCCCTGGAGGAACAGGGCGGGGTGATCGTCGAGGTCAACTCCGGCCCCGGCCTCTGGCTGCACATGGAGCCCTACGCCGATCACGGACGCGACGTCGCCGGCGCGATCGTGGCCTCGATCATGCCCGAAGGGCAGGCCGGCCGGATCCCGAGCATCGCGGTGACCGGCGTCAACGGCAAGACCTCCACCAGCCGGATGATCGCCCACATCGCCCGGGGGTCCGGGAAGGTCGTCGGGCTGGCCTGCACCGACGGCCTGTTCATCCAGGACCGGAAGATCTCCGGCCACGATTGCAGCGGCCCCCACAGCGCCCGGGACGTCCTGCGGAACCCGGCCGTCGAGCTGGCCGTCCTGGAGACGGCCCGCGGCGGGATCCTCCGCGAAGGGCTCGGATTCGACCTCGTCGACGTGGCGGTCGTGACCAACATCGGCGCCGGCGACCACCTGGGGCACAAGGGGATCGATACGCCCGAGGCGCTCGCCTGGGTGAAGTCGGTCCCGGTCAAGGCGGTCCACCCGCAAGGCGGCATCGCCGTCCTGAACGCGGCCGACCCGCTGGTCGCCGGCATGGCGGCGGTATGCCCCGGCCGGGTCGCTTACTTCGCGGCGGACGGGGCGAACCCCCACATTGTTGCCGCGAGGGCCGAAGGGGGCCATGCGGCGTTCGTCCGCGGCGGCTCGATCGTGCTCGCAAAGGGGAACGAGGAGGAGGTGCTGGCCCGCCTCGAAGACCTGCCGTTCACGCACGGGGGCGCCGTCGCGTTCCAGGTCGAGAACGCCCTGGCCGCGGCCCTGGCGTGCGATGGCCTGGGCGTCGACCGCAGGGCGATCCGCGACGGCCTCGCCTCGTTCATCGGCGGCGCCGAAGACGCCCCCGGCCGGTTCAACGTGATCCGGGCCCGGGGGGCGACCCTCATCGTCGATTACGGCCACAACGCCGACGCCCTCCAGGCGGTCGTCGACGCGATCGACCGGCTGCCGTCGAGCGGGCGGCGTTCGGCCGTCTACAGCGGCTGCAACCGCCGCGACGACGACGTGCTCCGCCAGGGGGAGATCCTGGGCCGCGGCTTCGACCGGGTCGTGCTCTACGCCGACCGCGACAACACCGACCGCGAGGACGGCGAGCTCAACCGGCTGATCCGGCGCGGGATCGCCCGGGGGGACCGGGCCGGCTCGGTGGACGAGTATCCCGAGGAGTTCCAGGCGATCGAGGCGGCCCTGGCCGACCTCCGCGAGGGCGACCTCCTGGTGCTGGGCGTCTCGTCCTACGGGAAATGCCTGGAGATGATCCGCGAGCGGTTCGCCGGGCCCAACGGCACGCCCTGAACGCCGGAATCGCGTGGCGTCGGCGCAACACCATCTTGATCACCGAGTTCGACAAAGCTAAGCTCCTTCCGACGCCGCTGATTTCGACGCCGATCGCACGCCGGAGCACCCCATGACGAACGGCCCCAGGAGGCCGCGCGCCGCCTCGTTTTCGCTCGATACTTGCGGCCTGGACGGCCGGATCTTGCCCGCCTCGGGGGTCGTCACCGGCCTGGCCGGCGGCGTCCTGACGATCGTGGGGACGCCGGGCGACGACGCCATCGGGGTCGACGTGATGACCCGAAGGAACCGGCCCAACGGCCCGGCCATCGTGAAGGTCTCCGGCGGCCCGACCGTGCCCGCGGCACGGGTCCGTCAGATCACTATCCTGGCCGGCGAGGGCGACAATCAGATCCGGGTCTCCCAGGCGTTCCGACGCTTGATCCCGGTCCGCATCGAGGCGGGCGACGGCGACAATTCCATCCAGACCGGCAACGAGGACGACCGGATCCGCGTCGGCGCCGGCAACAACACCATCGACTCGGGCGGCGGCAACGATGTCATCATCCGCCCCGCCGCGAAGACTCCCGCGGCCACCGCGCCCGCGACGCCAACCCCCGCGCCAACCCCCGCCCCCTCGCCTGCACCCGACCCCACTCCCACGCCGCCCCCTTCACCGACGCCCCCGTCCAACCAGCCCCCCTCGGTCGATGAGATCGGGCAGCAGATCCTGGTGCGGATCAACCAGCAGCGCGCGGCCGCCGGACTGGCCCCGCTGGTCGTCAACGCCAGGTTGAGCGACGCGGCGACCATCCAGGCCGACAACATGGCCCGCCTGGATATCCTCAGCCACACCCTGAACGGCACGTCCACGCCCACCTTCGGCGATCGCCTGAACGCGGTCGGATACGGCTACCGGGCCGCGGCCGAGAACATCGCCTGGGGCTACTCCGGCGCCGCCGACGTGGTCCAGGGCTGGATGTCTTCCCCGGGCCACCGGACCAACATCCTCAACCGCGATTACGCCGAAACGGGCATCGCGGTCCGGTACAACGCCGCCGGGGACCTCTACTTCGCCCAGGTCTTCGGCGATCCGGCCTGATCGGGCCCCCGGGAAAACGAACGGGCGGGCCCCGAGGCCGCCCGTTCGGCATTCAACTCGGCCACGCTCCCCTTTATTTGGGGCGTTGCAGGGAATCCCGGGCCCGTCGGATCAGGTCGAGGAACTCCTTGCGGTCGCCGCTGGGGTCGTCGCCCTGGCTGGCCTGGGCCAGTTCCAGGGCGGCCTCGTAGGTCGCCTGGCCGCGGAACTTCGACTGCCTCAGCAGCAGGCCGAATTCGGCGACCGACGCGGCGAACTTGAAGTCGGTCGAGGCATTGGCGTAGTCGCCGCCCGGGTCCTTCGCGGGCAGGTCGAAGCCGGTGCTCACGTCCCCGTCCGGCTGCTTGTACCGGAGGTTCACCACCAGGGTGGCGGCCTTCGACAGATCGTCGTCCCTGGGCTTCGCCGGCTCCTGGAACCGGGACGGCTCGGCGGCGGGCACGGCCCCCTCCCCGCCGGGCGGGATGAGCTCATAGAGGGCGGTCACGGTGTGCCCCGCGCCGATGTCGCCGGCGTCCTTGGTGTCGTCGCGGAAGTCCTGGGCCTGCAGGATCCGGTTCTCGTAGCCGAGCAGCCGGTAGGCCCCGACGAACCGCGGGTTGAAGTCGAGCTGGAGCTTCACGTCCTTGGCGATCGTCTGCAGGGTGCCGCTCATCTGCTCGACGAGGACGCGGTGGGCCTCCTTCAGGGTGTCGATGTAGGCGTACTGCCCGTCCCCCTTGTTGGCCAGGGCTTCGAGCTTGTCGTCCTGCAGGTTCCCCTGGCCGAAGCCGAGTACGGTGAGCTTCACCTTGGTGGCCCGCTTCTCCTCGGCCAGTCGGGTGACGGCGCCGATGTCGGTGACGTCGCCCGTGTTGAAATCGCCGTCGGTGCAGAGGATGATCCGGTTGATGCCGCCCTGGACGAACTCCTGCTGGGCCAGGTCGTACGCCAGGCGGAGCCCCTCGCCGCCGTTGGTCGAGCCGCCGGCTTCGAGGCGCTCGATGGCCGCCAGGATCACGTCCTTGCGGTCGCCGGTCGTCGAAGGCAGGGCGAGCCCCTTGGTGCCGGCGTAGACGACGATCGACACCCGGTCGTTCTCGCCCAGCTTGGAGACCAGCATCCGCAGCGATTCCTTGACCCACGGCAACTTGTTGTATTCCCGCATCGAGCCCGAGACGTCGATCAGGAAGACCAGGTTGCTGGGCGGGCGGTTGGCGATCGAGACTTCCTTCCCCTTCAGGCCGACCCGCAGCAGCCGGTGATCGGGCTGCCAGGGGCAGCGGGCGAACTCGACGTTCACCGAGAACGGCCGGTCGTCCTGCGGCGGGGCGTAGTCGTAGCGGAAATAGTTGACCATCTCCTCGATGCGGACGGCGTCGGGCGGGGGCATCCGGTTCTCGTTGATCAGGAATCGCCGGACGTTGGCGTACGAGGCGGTGTCCACGTCCACGCCGAAGGTCGAGAGCGGCTGCTGGGCGGCCAGGATGAACGGGTTCTCGACGATTGCCGCGAACGCCTCCCGGTCGAAGTCCTGCTGCTCCTGCTCGTTGAACTGGCGGGCTTCACCCTGCTGGAGCATCCGTTCCCGGAGCTTCACGCCGGCTTCGACCTGCTTGGCCTCCACGCCCAGGGCGGCCGCGTCCAGCTTGTCCTCGCCCGATTTCTTGGCCTTCAGCAGCGAGAGCTTCTCGAGGGTATCCCCGCCGCGGTCCATCCCCTCCAGGGCCGCCCCCCCGGGCTCGGCCGGGGCTCGCGACTTCACCTCGCCGAGGGCCGACTCCGGTGCCGGCTCGGGCCGCGGGGGGGCGGCGGGGGCCGCGGGCTTCGCCGCGAGGCCCCGGGTCATAAACCGCTCATTCGGGGCCGGTTCCATGCCCGGGGCCCTGGAGGGGGCGGCGGACTTGAGATCCTGGTCCCGGCGCATCCTGCCCAGCACCTCGGCCTCACGCTTCGCGGGCGGGCCGGCCGCCGATCCACCGGCCATCCCGCCCATCCCCACCATTCCTCCCATGCCGCCGCCCATACCGGACCGGCCCGCGGTCTGGCCCGGAACGGAACCCATCGGGGCCTGGCCCTGGATACCTCCATAGCCGCCATAGCCGCCCGAATTCCGGGTGACCGCGTAGGCATCGGGCGCGGCCGGGCTGTTCCCAGCTCGGGTGTCCAGGTTGTAGACGCCGGGCTGCGTGGCCACCTCGGGCATCGGGGCCGGGGCGGGCATCGCGACGGCCGACGGCGGGGCCGGGGCATCGTAGTAGTAGGGGCGATTGCCGGGGTCGTCCGCCAGCCCCGTGGCGTCGATGGCGACCGGGGCGGGTGCCATGGCCGGGGGGGCCGACCGCTCCAGGTCGGAACGGTGGTTCTGGGCGACGTCCATCAGGGGCCGGTGCTTGCCGGCCTGCTGCATCAGGATCACGCCGACGCCGCCGACGGCGACCAGGGCGGCCGCGGCGATGGCGTAGTGGCGGGCCCGGGGCATCGGGAACGGGTAGGCCCGGGGCTCGCGATGGGCCGGCGCGGCCATCTCGCGCTCGACCGCCTCGCGGCGGGCCGGGTCGAGGGCGGGCGGAGCGGTGTGCTCCTTGCGGAGCTCGTCGGACAGGATCTTGGCCATCCGGCGGACGTCCTCGACGAACGCGGCGGCCTCGGGGTCCTCGGCGAGCCGGGCCTCGACCTCGGCACGCTCGGCGTCTTCCTCGATCTCGCCCAGGGCGAAGGCCGTCAGGCGAGGATCGTCCTCGATCGGTGGGTAGGGCATGGACGGGGCCTCTCCTTCGGTTCGGTTCAGATCTGGGCTTCGACCAATCGGCCGCGAAGCGACTTCATCCCGGCGTGCAGCAGGTAGCCGACGTTGGCCACGCTCTGGCCGCTGATCCGGCTGATTTCCTTGTACGAGAAGCCGTTCTGGAACCGCAGGCGGATCACCTCCTGCTGGCTCGGCGGCAGCCGTTCGAGCCACTGGAAGACCTGGTTGATGGCCTCGCGGCGTTCCAGGGCCTCGCCGGGGGGCGGTTCGGCGGTCGGCATCCCGTCCGGGGGCGCCTCGCGGAGCTGGGCCATGCGCTTCTCCTTCCTGAGGATGTCCATCGCCCGGTTCCGGCAGACGGTGAACAGCCATTCGGCCAGGTGCGGCTCGATCCGGCCGCGGTCCTGGTTGCAGAGCTTGACGAAGGTATCCTGCACGACGTCGCGGGCCTGGTCGGGGTCGCCCAGGAGGCGGGCGGCATACACCATCAGCGGCCCCTCGAAACGCTCGAAGGCCGTGCGGACCCAATGCCGCTCGTCCGGCGCCAATCGTTCCGCCATGCGTCCCTCCCGGGTTCCGAGCCTGGCCGGTCCTTCCTTCTCAACGTGCGGGCCGGCGATTCCTTAGACGCCCGGATTCGGGCCACGCCGGCCGTCCCGGACCTATGCTTCCTGCATGGGGCGGCCCGGGGGCGGGCGCCCCCCGGAGTCCTCGGCCCGGCCGCACGGGCCCTCACCCTCAGCCGGGCCGATTCCCCATGTTCCAGCCGAACGGCGGGGCGCCCCCATTAAGCGCGTCCTCATCATCGATGATTCCCGGTTCGAACGGGCCCCGGTCCGCCACCTCGCCGAGGCCGAGGGCGCCGATCTGCTGGATGCCGAGGACGGCGAGAACGGCGTGGCCCTCGCCCCGGAGGCCCGGCCCGACCTGATCCTGCTCGACTACCGGCTGCCCGGCTGGGACGGCTTCGAGGCGATCCGCCGCCCCGCGGGCCGACCCCCCCACCGCCTCCATCCCCGTCATCCTGATCTCGGCGAGAGCGACGTCCTGATCCGGGCCGAGGCTCGACCTGGGCGCCCGTCGACTTCCTGGTCAAGCCGGTCGACCCGGTCGAGCTGAGGGCCCGCGTCCGCGTCGCCCTGCGGACCAAGCGGATGCAGGACCGGCTCGAACGCCGAGGCCTCGATCGACGGGCTCACCGGCCTGGCCAACCGGCTCGCCCTCGACGACTGGCTGCGGTCGGCCTGGAGCTTCTGCGAGCGCCGGGCCGCCCCCTGGCCGCCATCGTCGCCGACCTCGACCACTTCAAGCAGATCAACGACCGGTACGGCCATGGCGTCGACGAGGTCCTCGCACTTCGCCACCCTCCGCGGGGATCCGCCTGACCGACATCCGCCCGATACGGCGGCGAGGAGTTCGTCATCGCCAGCCCTGGATGCCCGGCTGCCCGGGGCGATCGCCGCCGCCGAGCGGATCCGATCCCAGGCCGCGGCCCTCGGCCCTGGAATTCCACCGGCCGCCCCCTCCGCGTGACCTCAGCATCGGCGTCGCCTCCACCTGCAACACCCGAGGCCGAGGACCCCTCGAGCTGATCGCCGCCGCCGACCAGGCCCTCTACGCCGCCAAGGTGGCCGGCCGCAACGCCGTCTGGTTCTGGGACGGCCGGGCCTGCCGGCCCCAGTCCGATGCCGACCATTCCCGCACACCGCCGGCCCGCATCGCCACCCGGGCCCGACGAGGCCCCCAGGCGTGCCCCGGCGGCCATCGCCCTGAAGGGGCCCGAAGCGGCCCGCGGCGACATCGACCTCGGCCGCGCTTGGCGTGACCGGGGCCGCCCGCTCAGGCCATGCACCGGATCTCGAACACGCAGGCCAGCGGGTCGCCGTGATTGGCCAGGGCCACCCGCAGGCGGATCGCCTTCGCCCTTCACCGGCGGGAATTCCAGGCGGTTCAGCCGCCGGTGGTTGTTCAACACCCGGGCCAGGTCGACCAGGCCCCGTCCTCGCCCTGGTAGCGGATCGTAATCCTTCAGGGTCTCCGGCTGGGGCGCTTGGACGATCCCCTTGATCCCGTCGGACGACGTCAGCGTCCGGCTCCGCTGGAAGCCGGTGTCCAGCATCACCTGGATCCGGCCGATCGCCGGGGCTCGTCCCAGGCCAGCTCGATCCAGGGGCCGTCGGGGGTCATCGGGGCGGCCCACTGGTTGGTGAACTTGCCCGGGATCGCGCGGACCCAGCCGTTGTTGACGTTCGACCATGCGGGCTCCCCGGCCTCGGCCGACGCCGTCGCCTTCGCCGACCGCGGCAGGTCGGCCAGGTCCTCGTTCTTCGCGCCTTGTAGGATCGTCTGGTCGTCGCGGAGCAGGCCTGCTGGAGCCCGACCACCTTCGACCGGTCGGAGGACAGCTCGCGGGGGCGCACGCCGGCCTTCACGCAGGCGCGGCCGCCGCCGTGCCGGCCGCCTGGCCGATCACGGCGCAGGTGGCCATCACCCGCGTGGACGTGAACGCCACGTGCGTCGCGGCGATGTTCCGGCCCGCCATCATCAGGTTGGGCACATTTCTTGCTGTAGAGCGACCTCGGGGGGATGTTGCTCGGCCTCCCCGGTCTTGATCTGCACGGCGGGCGGCAGGTCGATCGGTCGAAGCCGCCGGGCAGGTGGTCGTCCATCGGCCAGCCGCCGATCGCCACGCTGTCGTCGAACAGGTCAGCCAGGCCCATCAGGTCGTACTGGTTCAGCATGTGGTCGCCGACCAGGCGGCGGCTCTCGCGTTTGCCCGGCATCATGCCGACCCAGTCCAGGCGCCCAGTGGGCGCTGTCGGGGTGGTTGCCGCTGTTCTTGATGTAGTCCCAGACCCCCATCACGATCGCCAGCAGCTCGAACCGGATCCGCTCGTTGTCGCGGATCGTGCTCAGCTCGCCGCCCACTCGATCCACCAGTAGCCGTATTCCAGGAGCCGGTCGGCCGCTTGGCCACCATCTCCTTCGTGACCTTCCGGGCCCACTTCGGCGGCGTGAACGGCATCGGCTTGCCGTAGTTCTTCGAGGTGAACAGGATGCTGCTGCCCAGCGTCTCCTTGTCGGGCACCTCCGGGGCCAGCGATTCCTTGTAATCCGAGCGGGCCTCGCGGCCGTAGCGCATCTCGGCGCCCGCCTCCAAACCCAGGCGGGAATCGCCCGTGCAATCCATGTAGATCCTGGCGCCGACCGAGTAGAGGTGTTCGGTCTTGTCCGACCGGACGTAGGCCCGATCGATCCGGCCTTCCTTCATCGACACCGCGAACAGGGGCGAATCGAGCAGCAGCGTGATGTTGGGCTCGCTCACGCACTTGTCGTAGAGCAGCAGGTCCCACAATTCCCAGCAGCGCTGGGGGTTGTTCACGGCGTCGTCGAGGCGGATCTCCTCCAGCAGGCCCCCTTCCCGCCAGCCGGGCCGAGCCCTTGTGGGAATTGGCCCCGACGACGTGCATCTTGACCTCGCTGGAGCTGTTCCCGCCCAGGCGGGAGCGGTCCTGCGCCAGCACCACCTTGCAGCCATGGCGGGCCGCCGAGACCGCCGCGCACACGCCGGCCAGGCCGCCGCCGGCGATGAACACGTCGCAATCGAGCGCCACCCGGGCCATGTGCGGCTCGGCGTTCGCATCGTAGAGCACCGATTTGGGGGCGATCCGATCGAACGCCGCGGGACATCCTCCCGCAACCGGCGGTTCCGGGGAAACCGGCGCCCCCTGCGCCCGGACCACCAGCGAATAGCCGGCGGTCAGTCCCATGCCCGAGGCCAGGAATTCGCGTCGCTTCAAGGGGCACCTCGCTTTCGACAGGTCGTCCCGCCCAAACTAACCCAACGGCGAGGCGGGCGAAGGGCGAGCCCGCCCAAAGTGGCGGTGCGTCTTGCGGATTGTCAAAGAGCATCGTCCGGGCAATTCTCGCCCCGATTACGAGTCGGCCGAGATGGCCCTGCCGGACGCAATCGCAATCCTGTAGAAGACCTGCGACGCGCCGGGTTCGTTCGGTAGCAAAGGGGATAAAGCCCCGGGTGGCATCCCCTCGTCCTTGTGGGCATGCGACAGCCCCTGGGGCTCGATCGGCCACGGCCAACCCTTCCGGGCTCTCGCATGCCCACGAGGACGAGGATGCCACCCGGGGCCTTCTTTCGCCCGCAAGCCTCTCCGTGGAAATGCTTGCGACGCGCCGGGTTCGTTCGGTAATGAAGGGGTAAAGCCCAGGTGGCATCCCCTCGTCCTTGCCGGGCATGCGACGGCCTGGGGCTCGATCGAGACGGCCAACCCTTCCGGACTCTCGGATGCCCACGCGGACGAGGGGATGCCACCCGAAGCCATCGCAACCGTCTCCTCCTCAAGGACCTGCGACGCGCCGGGTTCGTTCGGTAGCGAGGCCCTCTTCTTCGAGTGGGCCGCCCGCGCCTCGACCACCTCCGACGAAGCCACCTCCCGCCGATCATCCCGCGCTTCCTTCCATCGGCGACGCCACTCGCGGTCGTGCTCGGCGTCGAGCGTCTTGTTGAGCTGCAGCACCGTGTGGATCGCCGACTGCATGTAGCGATGCTGACGCGCCCCCTCGTCGGACGTATCCGCCTGGGCCTCGATCAGCCGGAGTTCTTGCTTCTTCCGCAGCTCCTCATCGCAATGGTCGGCCAGCCGGTCCCAGTACGTCATCCATTGATGACGCAACAATGATCGCATCTTCGAACAGGCGGTACTCCCTTCCCAGTCGCCTCCATCGCCGGATCCGCCTGAGCATCAGGCCGATGCCGTGGGCGCCGAAGGTCGCCATCGATCAGCAGGCGCCGTCGAGACCAGGGCGAGCATCGGATGATCTCGGCAGCGCCCGGCCGAGGTCGACATGCCGCCGACAGCGGTGGTGAACGCCTCGAGCACTCGATTCGGCAGCCCGGCCGTGCCGCCGAGGGCCACCTCCGGTGGCGCCAGGCTCCCGCCTGGTCTGCTCGACAGTCGCTTCAGCGAACAACAAGCGAGACGTGCAAGATCGATTGTCGGCGCTGGACGTGCTCGCCTGGTATCAAGGCCTCGGCGAGCGCCACCAGGACTGCTGGACGAGCGCTCAGCGTTCAACCTCGACGACGTCGCCGACGACGGCCTGGAACAACCCATTCCGCCTCGAGCGGGATCTTCCTCTCCAGCCGAACTGTCGCCCTGGCGACCCGGCGCTGAAGATCCGCCTCATCGGTGGCGAGAACTCACCGGCCGCCTGGTGATCCCGGACGGCACAGCGACGACGTCGACCGCGTGTTCGCCTGCTCGACCCTCGACCTCGAGTTCGCCGTCGTGGTCGGCCGCTTCTCGGACGTCGAGATCTACGCCTCTACCTGGTCGATCGTTCCAGGCGGATCTGGTCGCCGGCGGCTCGAGGACGGGCGCCGAGATGAAGACCCGCGAGACCAGGTGATCAGGCCGGTGGTCGAGGCGGACGTGGAACGGACGAGCATGACCTGGCGCCCTGCACCGCACCGTGCCGCTGCTGGCATCGCCGCGCCGGCGCTGCCGCTCCTCGGTTATCGGCGAAGACCCTGGAGCTGCCGATGATGGACGGCGCAACTGGCCCGAATCACCCGGGCCAGGGGGTTGCCGAAAGCATGCATGCAATCTAAGATGCAGACAAGCTGTCCGGTTAACCCGACGAATGCTGGCGGATAGACGGGGGGGCGAGGCGTGATGATCCGGATGCGGAAGCGACGTCGGCCGGGGGTTGAGGGCCTGGAGGCGAAGTACCTGCTGGCGCCGGTCCTGGATTCGATCTCGGACGTCTCGGTGCCGGCCGGGAAGACGCTGTTCGTGCCGGTGACGGCGTCCGGATAGCGTGGGGAACGGCCTGACCTACACGGTCACCTCCGATGGCGGCCCGGTGACGGCGGCGGTGCGCAGCGGCCACAGCTACCTGAAGATGTCGGTGGCCAACTACGGCGACATGGTGTTCCAGTTGTTCGACGACCTGGCACCAAGACGGTGGCCAGGATCAGCACTGGTGAATCAGGGGTTCTACCACAACGGCTGACGATCCACCGGGTGGTGCCAGGGTTCGTGATCCAGGGGGCGACCCGAAGGGGGATGGCACCGGCGGGCCGAGCTTCAGCTTCGACGACGAGTTCAACCCCCAGGCGATCTTCAGCGGCAGCGGCCAGTTGGCGATGGCCAATTCGGGCAAGGACACCAACGGGTCGCAGTTCTTCGTGACGGTGACGCCCCAGCGCGGGCTCGACTTCAACCACACGATCTGGGGCCAGCTCGTCCGCGGCAATGACGTGCTGCTGGCGATCAACAACGCCCCCAACGGCGGGAACGCCGGCAACAACCGGCCTTACAACACGATCACGATCACCTCGGCGTCGCTGATCTCGGACGCGGCGGACGGCGTGCTGATGCTGTCGGCGCCGGCGGGGTCGAACGCGGCGACGCACTTCACGGTCACGGCCACCGACACGCAGGGGTTCAGCGACACGAGGACGTTCACCGCCACCGCCGTGAAGGATACGACCAACGACCCGCCGATCCTGGGGCCGGTGTCGAACCAGACGATCCTGATGAACTCGACGCTGACGCTCCCGCTGACGTCGATCGACCTGGAGAACGACCCGGTCACCTACTCGGCCGCCATCACCACTTCGCCGGCCAATTCCACGGCCACGATCCAGGGCAACTCGCTGGTGTTCAAGCCGACCTCGGGGTTCACCGGGCAGGTGAAGGTGTCGGTCGGCGTGAAGCAGACCGACGCCGTCACGCGGGGGACCACGTCGAACCTGTTCGACACCCACGTCATCACGATCACGGTCGTCCCGCAGCAGATGCAGGCCGAGGGCTACGGCACGTCGGCGACCCAGGGGGCGGCGTTCTCGGGCTTCAACATCGCGCGGTTCTCGGCCCTGGGGAACCTCCCCGCCAGCAACTTCACCGCCGCGATCACCTGGGGCGACGGCACGACCGGCACCGGCACGGTGGTGGCGCGGGCCGACGGCGCGTTCGACGTGATCGCCCCCAGCAAGGCCTTCGCCAAATTCGGCACGTTCACCGCCGTCACCAAGATCACCGATACCTCCACCGGCGCCCAGGTGTCGGCCAGCGGCGGCTTCTCGGTGGCCGACGCCCCGAGCACCCTGACGCTCGCCGCGCAGCCGCCGATCACCGGCCCGCTGTCGGTCTCGGGCGTGATCGCCACGTTCCAGGACAACGACCCCGGCAGCACGCTGACCGGCATGAACGCCACGATCGCCTGGGGCAACGGCACGCCGGTCGCCGCCGTGATCTCCCCGCGGGGCGGCGGCGTGTACGACATCGTCGGCTCGAAGAGCTTCGCGTCGGCGGGTTCCTACGCGTTGACCGTGAAGGTCACGACGCCCGACGGCACCAGCGCCTCCGCGAGCGGGACGATCTCCCTGGGCAATGCCCCCGGCAATCCCAACCCTTCGGCACCCGCCCGCGTCGCTTCGGCCTCGATCGCCCGCAATCGGAAGGGAGTCGTCACGTCGATCTCGCTGACCTTCAGCTCGCCGCTCGACGCCAACTCCGCCGGGAAGGTGTCCAACTACAGCCTGCTGATCGGCCCGGCCCGGCGACAAACGGTGAAGCGGCTGCTGGCGGCCGGCTACGATGCGGCCTCGATGACGGTCAAGCTCACGCCGCCCCGGAACTTCAAGATCACCGCGAGGACGCAACTGCGGATCCGCGGCGTGGTCGACACGCAGGGGCGGGCCCTCGACGGCAACAAGGACGGCAAGGCCGGCGGCGATTACCTGGCGAACGTCACGAACAAGGGCGTGGCCCAGGTCGCGAGCTGAGCGGATCCGACGAGGCCCGCGGCGGGATCGATCATCCCGCCCGGGCCCGATGAGGCACGGGGCCCGGATCGCGGAGCCGAGTCGATGAACGATGACCTCGCCTCCGGCTTCCGTCATGTGGACCGGGCGGCGGACTTCGGGGCCTACTCGGCCTGCCTGGAGTTGATCCACTCCCTCCCGTTCTTCGACGCGTGCAAGCGCGAGAGCTTCGAACGAATCGGCGCCTCGCCGGGCCGGCGGCTCCTGGACGTCGGCTGCGGCCTGGGGGACGACGCCGCGGCGATGGCGGCCCTGGTGGCGCCCGGCGGATCGGTCGTCGGCATCGACGGCAGCCGGGCGATGATCGAGGCGGCCCGGGCCCGGCATGGCTCCCTGGCGGGATTGACGTTTGAGGTGGCCGACGCCGCCGCCCTGCCCTTCGACGACGCCAGCTTCGACGCCTGCCGGATCGATCGGGTCCTGCAACACATCGCCGACCCCGCCCCGGCCGTTCGCGAGATGGCCCGGGTGCTCCGCCCCGGGGGCTTGCTGGTCGCGTACGACAATGACTGGGAAACCTTGACGATCGACTCCCCCGACCGGGCGACGACCCGCACCCTGGCGAACGCCTGGTGCGACCGATTCCCATCGGGCTGGATCGGCCGTCGGCTGGTCCCCCTCTTCCTGGAAGCGGGCCTCCGCGAGGTCGAGGCCTCGCCCAGGACCCTGGTGCTCCGCGACCTGGACACGGCCGATCGGCTCTATTGCCTGTCCGCGACGATCGGCCGGCTGGCCGAGGCGGGCACCATCGGACGGGAAGCCGCCGAGCGATGGTCGGAGGGCTTGCGGGCCGCCGACCGCGAGGGCCGCCTCTTCAGCTCGCTCACCGGGTTCCTGGCCGTCGGGATCCGGCCGTAGGCCGGCGGCGAGGCCGGGACCACCCTGGCACGGCCCCCCGCCGCCCGTTAGAGTGGCAGCGATCGGGCACGGAAACGGCCCCCCGGCGGATTCGTGCCGGGGACCTCGCGGCCCGCCGGCCCCGCGACAAGTCAACCGGGGGGCGGGTCGCTTCATCCTGGATGGGATCGCGAACCCATGAATGTCGGCTTGCTCACGGGCGGGGGCGATTGCCCCGGCCTCAATGCGGTGATCCGGGCGGTTGTCCAGCGGGTCCACAATGCGGGGGGGACCTGCACCGGGATCCTCGAAGGATGGAAGGGCCTGGTCCGCGGCAACAGCCGCCCGCTGCTGGTCGCCGAGACGGACGGCATCATCGGCATCGGCGGCACCATCCTCGGCTCGTCGCGGACGAACCCGTTCAAGAAGGCCGACGAAGACGTCCCGCTGGTCCGCGAGAACGCTACAGGATGGGCCTCGATGCCCTGGTGGCCATCGGCGGCGACGACACCCTGGGCGTCGCCAACAAGCTCTACAAGGAATTCCAGATGCCGATGGTCGGCGTGCCCAAGACCATCGTCGTGATCGAACGTACCGACTTCACCTTCGGGTTCGACACGGCGGTCAACATCGTCGTCGAGGCGATCGCCTCCGCACGACGAGCGAGAGCCACCGGCGGGTCAGGTCGTCGAGACGATGGGCCGGCACGCCGGCTGGATCGCCACGTTCTCGGGCATCGCCGCGGCCGCCGACTTCATCTTCGTGCACGAACTGCCGATCGACATCGCCAAGTGCTGCGAGGTCCGCAAGGCGTCGCCGGGCCGAGGGGAAGAACTACGGCATCGTCGTCGTCTCCGAAGGCAGCGAGTTCCCCGACAAGGGGAGCGTGAACCTGGAGCCTGAAGGACGCGTTCGGCAACGTCCGCCTGGGGGGCGTGGGCAACGCCGTCGCCGAGCTGATCGAGAAGGATACCGGCTTCGAGACCCGCGCCCGTGATCCTGGGCCACCTCCAGCGGGGCGGCCGCCGAGCACCCTACGACCGGGTGCTGGCGACCCGCCTGGGCCTGGGTGCGGCCGAGCTCGTGATCAGCAAGGACTTCGGCAAGATGGTCGCCCTGAAGGGGACGCAGATCATCGCCACGAGCCTGGAATCGGGCGTGGCCGCCTCCCAACGGCTCGACCTGAACTACTACCAGGAAGCTTCCGTGTTCTTTTCTTGAGGAATTTCCCGGCGGGGTGTTGACTCCCCCTGGCCGATCGCTATTATTGACCTTGCCGACGCGACACGAAGCAAAAAAAAACGCCTCACCGCGAAACGCTTCGTGTCTCCTCTGCCTCACTCATGCTCGGACGCATCCGGGACGCCACCGGACGGTGGCACGATACGAGTGGTTTGCAGATGGCCGGAGGATCTCCCGCAAGGAAATCACTCCGGCTTGCTCGCTTCGACAGCGAGGAAAACGCGTGGGCATGCTCGCTCTTTGACAATTCGGTCGATCGCCTATTCAGCACAAGCTTGCTTGAGGGCAGCGTGCCCCCCGAGGGGGGGCGGCGGGAGCTTGTCCGCAGGTTTTCGGATCGTGCTGCACGACCGGGGACGCGGGGCGGGTTTCGCAGCGACCAATTTTCCTCGACCCATCGAGGACTGGGGAGCAAGGGCCTTTCGGGGCCGGAGCCAACCTCGGACATTTCGAAGGGTTGATCCTGGCTCCAGAATGAACGTTGGCGGCGTGGATTAGGCATGCAAGTCGGTCGTCCCGCAAGGGACGAGGCGCAGGGTGAGTAGGCGACGGTAACCAACATCGAGGGTGGGGATAACCGCGGGAAACTGCGGATAATACCCAGCGACGTCAGGAGAGGCATCTCCATCCGACCAAAGGTGCGATATTCGCCTCGAGACGGGCCGTTGTGGTATCAGGTTGTTGGCAGGGTAACGGCCCGCAAGCCTGGGACGCCTACCGGGCGTGCGAGCGTGGCCCGGCACACTGGGACTGAGACACTGCCCAGACACCTACGGGTGGCTGCAGTCGAAATCTTCGGCAATGGGCGAAAGCCTGACCGAGCGACGCCGCGTGGAGGACGAAGGCCTTCGGGTTGTAAACTCCTGTCGAGGGGGAACAAGGGCCGGTGGAGAATCGGCCTTGAGTGATCCCTGGAGGAAGCACGGGCTAAGTTCGTGCCAGCAGCCGCGGTAAGACGAACCGTGCGAACGTTATTCGGAATCACTGGGCTTAAAGCGCTCGTGTAGGCGGGTCGGCACGTCGGCCGCTGAAATCCCCCGGCTCAACCGGGAAGTGGCCTTGATACGACCGACCTGGAGGGGGGTAGGGAGCCGGAACTTCCGGTGGAGCGGTGAAATGCGTTGAGATCGGAAGGAACGCCCGTGGCGAAGCAGGCTCCTGGACCCCACCTGACGCTGAGACGCGAAGGCCAGGGAGCGAACGGGATTAGATACCCCGGTAGTCCTGGCCGTAAACTATGGGCACTGGGTAGGGGGCTCGCCGATGGGCCCTGCCGCAGGGAAACCGTCAAGTGCCCCGCCTGGGGGAGTATGGTCGCAAGGCTGAAACTCAAAGGAATTGACGGGGGCTCACACAAGCGGTGGAGCATGTGGCTTAATTCGAGGCTACGCATAAAACCTTATCCCGGGGCGACATGCACGGATTAGCCGGCGGAAACGTCGGTGACGCCGCAAGGTGGAACGTGCACAGGTGCTGCATGGCTGTGGCTCGTCAGCTCGTGCCGTGAGGTGTTGGGTTAAGTCCCGTAACGAGCGAAACCCCTGTGGTTGGTTGCCACCATTCAGTTGGGCACTCTAACCAGACCGCCGGCGTCAAGCCGAAGGAAGGCAGGGACGACGTCAAGTCATCATGGCCCTTATGCCCGGGGCCGCACACGTGCTACAATGGGCCGGACAGAGCGTTGCCGCGAACCCGCGAGGGGGAGCCAATCGCCGAAACCGGTCCCCAGTTCGGATTGCGGGCTGCAACCCGCCCACCACATGGAAGCCGGAATCGCTAGTAATCGCGGATCAGCAGTGCCGCGGTGAATGTGTTCCTGAGCCTTGTACACACCGCCCGTCAAGCCACCAAGGGGGGGCACCCGAAGTCGTCGGCGCAAGGCAGACGCCGAAGGTGAAACTCCTGATGGGGACTAAGTCGTAACAAGGTAACCGTAGGGGAACCTGCGGTTGGATCACCTCCTTTCTAAGGATGATCGGGGCCGAGTGGTCGAGTCTCTTCGGATTCTCTTCCATGTTGACGCCCCAGGCCGTTGCTCGCTGCTTGTCGGCGACTCCGGCCGTCATCGGCTTCGCCTCGCCTTGGCTACGAGCATGCCGCGGCGTCCCCCTTGCGGGGTCACGCAACTCTCGGGTAGGTTGTTGAAAGCGATCGATCGAATGTCCCGCCCTCGCCGGGCGCGGGCCGTCACCGTCGTCGGACGGTGATAGCCCCTGGCCGGCCAGACTCGCTCAGGTAGGGCGGATCCTTCGGGAGTCCGTCCGCTCTTTTCCAATTCGGGTGTCTGCACGCAAAAGCAAGCTCAAATGTCAAGCTTCGCGTGGCTCTCCTGCCCTTCGGGGTTGGGGCTGCGACGCGGAGCCGGGCATGTGGCGAAATTCTCCACAAACGATACAGTTATCGTGGACCCTTCGGCAGACGTCATTCCTCCGGCCGTGAGGCCGCAGGGATGACGCGCGATCGGACGTCGCGAGACGTCTTGATCGGACCCGCAGCCGGCCGGCAAAGCCGAGTTGCGGGGGGACGGTCATGTCGCCGGGAACGGCCTCTTTCGGAGTTTACCCGAAAGGCGGTGCAGTTTTCGGTCGGCGTGGTCAAGCCCCCAAGGGCGGGGGGATACCTGGGCGTCATCGGGAAGCGTGGACGCGGAAGGCTGCGAAAACCCGGGGGACCCGCCAAACGGGGGCCGATCCCGGGATCTCCACCACAACGCGGGGAACTGAAACATCTCAGTACCCGCAGGAGAGAAAGCAACCGCGATTCCCTCAGTAGCGGCGAGCAGACGGGGAACAGCCTAAACCGTCGGGGACACCCGACGGGGTCGTGGGGCTGGCGACGTAGGACCGTGGAAGACGACTGAAGCGCTGAGCTTTGCCGCCAGGCGGGTGATAGCCCGTAAGTCGGATGGAAGCGGCCCTAGCCGGTACGAGTAGGGTCGGGCACGTGGCTTGGCCTGAATCCGGGAGGACCCTCTCCCAAGGCTAAATACCGGATGACGACCGATAGCGAACCCAGTAGGGCGACCGAACGGTGGGAAGAACCCCTTCCAGGGGAGGACACTGAACCTGAAACCCCGCGCTTCGAGCGGTGGGAGGGCTTTATATCAAGGCCTGACCGCGTGCCTTTGCATAATGATCCGGCGAGTTATGGTACTCGGCCCGGTTAACCGCCTCAGGCGGGGAGCCCCCAGGGAAACCGAGTCTGAACAGGGCGATCGTCGAGTGCCATAGACGCGAAAGCAAGGTGACTACCCATGTGGGCAGGTTGAAGCGACCCTAACCGGTCGTGGAGGACCGAACCCACCAGTGTTGAAAAACTGGGGGGAGGACCCGTGGGGAGGAACAAGTCTCATCAAACCTGCAGATAGCTCGTTCTCTCCGAAATGGCTTTAGGGCCAGCCTCGGGGCACTACCGCATGGGGGTAGAGCGACGGAATTCGGTCGGGGAGCTTCCCGCCTACCCGCCGAAACCCAACTCCGAATACCATGCGGCCTATCCCGGGAGTCAGTGCGCATAGGGGATAAGCTTCGCGCACGAGAGGGGAACAACCCGGACGCCGACCAAGGCCCCAAGACGATGCTCAGTGGCAAGGAAGTGGGATCGCTGTGACGGCGGGATGTTGGCCCAGAAGCAGCCATCATTTCAAAAGTGCGTAACAGCTTACCGGTCGAGCCATCCCGCGCCCGAAAATGACGGGGACTCAAGCATCGCGCAGTCGCGGACCCCAGCAAGAATGGTAGGAGAGCGTCGATCGTGCGGCGAAGCGGGACCGGCGAGGACCCGTGGAGCGCGATCAGTGCGTATGCCGGAACGAGTAACGACAAGACGGGTGGGAAGCCCGTCCGCCGAAAGCACAAGGTTTCCTGGGAAGGGCAATCCGCCCAGGGTCAGTCGGGACCTAAGACGGGCCGACGGGCGTAGTCGATGGGCAGCGAGCTAACTTGTTCCCGCACCCGATGGTGAGGTTGATGACCGGTGACGCCGGTTGAACGGGGATCGGGGCGGCTACGAATCGCCCCCCGTGCCGCAAGGCCGACGGCGATTCCGATCTGGAAGTCCCCCGACAATCCGGCCGCGAAAAACCCGGTTCGGACGATCCATCGGCCCGTACCGCAATCCGACACAGGTGTGCTAGGCGAGTATCCGAAGGCGTTCGGGAGAACCCTCGTGAAGGAACTCGGCAAAATGACCCCGGCCACTCGGTACAAGGGGTGCTCCCCGCAAGGAGCCGCAGAAGGGAATCGGCTCTAGCGACTGTTTTATCAAAAACACAGGACTCTGCCAACTCGCAAGAGGATGTATAGAGTCTGACGCCTGCTCGGTGTCGGTAGGTTAAGGGAGGCGGTGGCCGAAAGGGAAGCTGCCGACCGAAGCCCAATAAACGGCGGCCGTAACTATGACGGTCCTAAGGTAGCGAAGTTCCTTGTCGGGTAAGTTCCGACCTGCATGAATGGCGTAACGACTGGAGCGGCGCGGTCTCCACGGGGACCCGGTGAAACTGTAGCCGTGGTGAAGATGCCACGTACCCGCGGTCAGACGGAAAGACCCCGTGAACCTTTACTGCAGGTTGGCACTGGGCGAACATTGTCTCTGTGTAGGATAGCTGGGAAGCACGATCCGGCGGCAGCCGTCGGGGAGCCAGCGGTGAAATACCAGCCTGAGATTGTGTTCGTCTCACCGGCCACCCAATTGCCGGGACCGTGCTCATCGGAGCGGCTGACTGGGGCGGTCTCCTCCCAAACGGTAACGGAGGAGCGGCGGTACCCTCGGCCCGGTCGGCAATCGGGCAACGCGAGCTAAACGTACAGGGTGCCCGGCTGCAAGGCTCATCGGCCGCGCACGCAGGGACGAAAGTCGGCGTTAGTGATCCGGCGGTCCGGTATGGAACGGCCGTCGCTCAACGGATGAGTACTCCGGGGATAACAGGCTGATCTCCCCCGAGCGTCCACAGCGGCAGGGAGGGTTTGGCACCTCGATGTCGGCTCATCGCATCCTGGGGCTGGAGAAGGTCCCAAGGGTTTGGCTGTTCGCCAATGAAAGCGGTACGCGAGCTGGGTTCAGACCGTCGTGAGACAGGTCGGTCCCTATCTGCCGTGGGCGTAGGAAGCTTGAGGAGCGTCTCCCCTAGTACGAGAGGATTGGGGAGGACCGACCTCTGGTGTGCCAGCTGTCCCGCTCGGGGCACCGCGGGTAGCCGGAGTCGGGACCGAATGGCGCTGAGAAGCATCTAAGCGCGAAGCCCCTCAGACCAGGCTTCCAGACGCAAGTCGAAGGCTCCTGGAAGACGACCAGGTCGATGGGCCGGAAGTGCACGGCGAGCGATCGCCGCAGCGGACCGGTCCCAACAGCCGAGCAGCTTGACCACCCCGACCCAGGGCCGCATCGCACCCCGCGATGCCGCCCGGCGACAGGTACCATCGTCCCCCGATCGAATCGAATCGCGACCTGCCAAGTTCCGGGTCCACCGACGTATCGATCGTGGAAATGACGCCACCCCTTGCGATTGCGTGCAAGACCCGAGGAATCGCGGCCGGTTGGGCGAAACACCCCAGCCGGCCGACTTCCCGGCGACCATACTGGCGGGGCCATACCCGTTTACATCGAACACGGCCGTCAAGCCCGCCAGGCCCATGATAGTGCCTTCGGCGCGAAAAGTCGGTCATCGCCGGGTCTTACACCAAACGCCCCGGATCTCCCCGATCCGGGGGCGGTTTTTCCCTTGCCCCGAGCCCGCCCCCTCTAATCCCGGCCGCCGCGCTCCGAAAATCGTCCCGGCGGTGTCTTCCTACCGGGGGGATCGCCGATGGACGGCCCAGCCGAGCAAGCCGGGGGATTACCGATCATACGTGCGGCTGCTGGCCCGGCTGCATCTCGACCCGGCCCTGCGCGGCCGCGTCGATCCCTCCGGCGTGGCCCAGCAGGTCCTGTTGCACGCCGTCGGCGCTTGAGCACCAGTTCCGCGGCAGAACGGCCGCGGAGCAGATGGCCTGGCTGAGGCGGATCCTGGCCCGCAACCCTGGCCAACCTCGCCCGCGACTTCCGCCGCGATCGGGGGCGCCCGGCCTGTTCAGGGGACTGTGGTCGGCTGTTGTCGGGTGGCGCGTTCGAGCGCTTGACGTTGATGAGCTTGTCCTGCAGCTTGGCGAACCGAAAACGGGTGTAGGAGTCGGCCAGGGCGGAACGGAGGGCCCGGCTGGCCTCGCCCAGGGCACATCAGCGAGGCTTCCACCACGTCGTCGTCCGCGATCTGCATGGCGTTCTTGGCTTCCTGTCGAGGGCCATGCTGAGGATCGTGTGGAAGATGGCCTCGTCCAGGATCGCGGGCCACAAGCCCCTGGCCGAAGGCGATCAGGCAGGCTGCGGTTTGTCGGGCTTCGTCCATGCCGTTTCTCCGACCACAACGCTGACCCCGCGTGGCGGCGATCGCGGTCGCCTGCGAGGCCATCGCGGCGAAGAGAGTGGGAGGTAATCGCCCGCAGCGACCGGCATTCCAGGGCGAGCTTCGAAATCAACCACTGGCCGTAATCCGAGGGCTCTTGCCCCGACCCGGCACACGCCAGCGTCGTCCGTATCGGACGGGAAAGGGTCGAGGCCCGTCGCGATGAGCGTCGCGACAACATCCTGGTAGGGATCGGAGCGGGAGCCCCCGGGTCGGGAACCGCAGGAGTGCGGCCCTCAGCCCGTCGTATGCGGCCGGGTCGCGGGCGATTTTCATGCGGACCACGGCGGCCAGGAGCGCCTGGGCACGTCCTGCTCCCGCACCTTCAACCCCCGGGCCGTCTCAGGTGCGGTTCCGGGATCGAAAGCCGGCGAGCTTGCCGATCCGGCCCGGAAACGATATCGACGCGATGCCGCCGGACCTGTCGAGCCCGAGGATCACCTCCAGGTCGGGCGGGTCGCGGGCCAGGCCCCTTTCAGCACGGTCTCGGCGTTACCAGGTAGACCTCAGCCCGATCTTCGCGGACCAGGAGGTGCTCGATCCACCCCAGGTCGGTGAGCACGCCCGCGTAGAGCGCGTCGGTCTCGGAGGCCCCCGCGTCGCGCTCCGCCGTTCGAGCAGGTCAGGCCGTCCTCGAGCAGCCCTCGTGCCTCGGCAGGTTGTTGTAGGACTCGAAATCGCGGGCCAGTTGCCGCTCCAGGCCGCAGATCGCCACGAGGCTCCTCGCGGTGCCTCGGCCTCCCGGGTTTCTCGGCGAGGTCGCGGGCCGCCTCGGCGGATTTCTCAGCCGCTCCGACGCGAGCATCTGGGGCGAATCGACCGAGGCCGTCACCATGCCCAGCAGATCGTCGATGGCCCTCGCTGGCCTCTTCATCTGCTCGGGCCCGGGCCAGCGCGTTCTCGGCCCGGATCCGGTTGGCCTCGGCCTGGCGCGAAACCGCGACCAGGCCGGCGAAGCTGCCGACGATCGTGCACGCGAGGACGGCCCGGGATCGCCGCGAACCCCGGCCTCCGGCGGCAACGGCCCAGGCGTTCCGCCTTCGGGGTCGGCCACCGCTGCGGATCAGGGTAGCCGCCGAGCCAGCGTTCCAGGTCGTCGGCCAGCGCGCCCGGCCGTCGCGTAGCGGCGATGCGGCTCCTTCCGCGCAGGCAGGACTGGACGAGCGTTTCCAGGTCCTTCGGCAAGCCGGGTACGAGCGTCCGCATCGGCGGGGTCCTTGGGTTCGCACCAGGTCCAGCGTCTCGATCGCCGAGGCGCCCTGGAACGGGGGGCGGCCCGTCAGGAGCCAGTAGAGCGTGGCGCCCAGGGCGTACACGTCGGACCGCGGGCCGATCGCGTCGCCGTCGCCGGCGATCTGCTCGGGGGCCATGAACGAGGGCGTACCCCGGATGCCGAGTTGGCCCGACGCGGTATCGCCGCCGCCGGCGCGGCCGCGGCGGGCGATCCCGAAGTCGGCGAGCATCGGCGTGGCCCGCCCGGGGGCCCCATCCGGCGGCCCGTCGAGGAGGATATTCGACGGCTTGATGTCGAGGTGCAAAACGCCCTGGCGGTGGACCTCGTCGATGGCCCTCGCGACCGTCGCCATCAACCGCGCGGCCTCGCGGGCCGGCAGGGGGCCGCGGAGGCGATCCGCCAGGCTGCCGCCGTCGACCAACTCCAGCACCAGGAAGAGGCAGCCGTCGTGCTCGCCGGCCTCGTAGAGCCGGACGACGTTGGGGTGGCGGATCTGGCCGACGGCGCGGGCCTCCCGCAGCCATCGGCGGCGATCCTCGGCCGCCTCGGCCACTCCCTTGCCCACAACCTTGACCGCCACGCGCCGGGCGAGCTGCGGCTGCCAGGCCGAGAAGACCACGCCCATCCCGCCCCGGCCCAGCTCGCGTTCGAACACGAACCCCGGGAGGGCCGGCGGCAGGTCGGCCCACCGCCCCGGGCCGCCGGCGATCCCCGTGCGGGACGAGTCGCCGGAGGCCATCCGCTCGATCACCCCCTGGCAATGGGGGCATCCCTGGACGTGGGCCTCGATCGAACGGAAGCCCTCGGCCACTTCCGGCCAGTCGGCCCGCCGCCTCAGGGCTTCGGGGGAGGGGCAAGGCCGGTCGCTGCCACCCCCCGGGGCGACGTCCATCTCCATGGGAACCCCTCCCCCTCGATCAAGGTTCGCCCGAGGCCAGGGATCGGGCCCCTTCCTCGCGGAGCATCCGCGCCACCCGCTTCCGCGCGGCGAACGCCGCGTAATAGGTCAAGCCTTCCGCGTCGGCCGCTTCCCGCACCGAGAGCCGCTCGATGGCGATGCCCCAGAAGACCCGCCAGGTCCGCTCGTCGACCTTGCGGCGGACGCGCGCCTGGATCTCCTCGGCCCGCCGCAGCAATTCGGGCCGCTCCGCCTCGCCCTCGCCCTCGCCCGGCGGGTTGCATCCCGCGAAGAGATCGTCGGGCAGGTCGTCGAGCGAGCCGGCCGGGTGCAGGTCCTTCTTGCGGAGCCAGTCGATGGCCCGGGAGCGGCAGAGCTGGCGGAGCCAGCCGCGGAAGGCCTTCCCCGGATCGTAGGTGAAGGAACGCATGCGTCCCGCCAGTTCGACCCAGACGACCTGGCAGAGTTCGTCGGTCGACTCGGCGTCGAGCCGGAACCGGTGGCAGCAGGACCGGATCCACGGGTCGTAGAGTCCGACGAAGTCGCCCCAGGCCCGCCGATCGCGCCAGTTGCCCAGCCGGCCCAGGAGCGATGAATCGGTCGTCCCGGGGTCGTCGAGGTGCATCGGCTTCCTCCCGGGGCGTGGCGGGCCGGACGCGATCAATCGGGCCGGCGTCGCGTTAAGGCCGCTCGTACCTCTTCCTGGGCGGATCGTTCCGCCCCGTCGCCGCCCTTGCCCCGCCCGCCCGGCGGGCCCTCGGCCGTCGGGGATTCGACCTCCGACGTCGGCGACCCCGCGACTTTACCGGGGTGCTTCGGGCGTTCGCAAGATCGATGCACCGATTCTGCATCGGTCACGTTTCCCGGAACCAACGAGCTAACTGAGGTCCACATCCATGAAGTCGTTGCGAGTATCGGGCGGGTCCCGCGATCCCTCCTCCTGGCCCTGGCGATCGGGCCGGCGCGGGAGTGCCTCGTGGGGTTCGACCTGATCGTCAACGGCGGCTTCGAGCAGCCGACACCCCTGCCGAACAACTGGGGGGACGAGTACTACCCGGGGACCACCGCCATCCCCGGCTGGACTGTCCTTTCGGGCTCGGTCAACATCCAGGACAGTCGCTGGTTCAACCCCTATCAAGGGGCCCAGTTTCTCGACGGCGTCTAGCCCGGGGCGATCGAGCAGTCGTTAGGCGGCAGAGGATTCAGGACAACTTTCACCCTTGCGGAGGAGTTCGACGATGCGTACGACCGCCCTGATGCTCATGTTTCTCGCCATCCTGGTCTTGTTATCCTCAAAGGCCCACGCGGATTTGCTCGTCAACGGCGACTTTGAACAGGGCGACGTCGGCTTCCAGACCCAATACACCCGCCTGAACGGTACCGCATCGAATCCGGCAAGCTCGAACCCCGGTCAATACCAGGTGACAATCAATCCGATCTACGTCAATCCTTACTGGTACGCTGGATTCGGAGATCACACGTCGGGCCACGGTAACATGCTGTTGGTGGACGGTTCCCAAAATCCGTCGCAATACCTCTGGCAGGAGACCGTCTCGGGTCTTAGTGTCGGGACGATCTACAATTTCAGCGGTTGGGCGGCCTCGGTAGACGCCGTGACGGAGACGCCGCCCGCCACCCTGATGATCGCCTCTGGGGGATCGCAGATCGGAAGCCTGGTGAACATCTCGGCCGTGCCCGCGGTCTGGCAGCGATTCACCGTATCTTTCGCGGCCACCTCGAGCACGATGACCTTCCAGATATTCGACGAGCAGACGTCCCAACTCTACAACGACTTCGCCTTGGACGACCTGTCGCTTACGGTGGCCTCGGTGCCCGAGCCCGCTAGCCTCCTGATGCTAAGCACGGGCGTGATCGCAGTGCTTGGCTACCTTCATCGACGCCACGCGATAGATCCGTCTACCGGGGCTGCCTAACCTGACCTGCCGCTACAGCGGACCTCCACCACAGAAAGCTGTTTGACGATGCGGGGGCGGTCTCAGCGGCCGGGCCCGCCGAGCCTGGTTGTTCGGCCTGGCCCTCTCCGCCGGCCTGATCCGCCGGGCAAGGCGATGGTAGACGGCCACGGGCCTGGATTCGGCCCCGATGAAGAGGGCGCGTCGATCCGGCAAGCAGGCCTCTGCTGCCCCGGAGGTACCTCGTCGTGATCATCTCCATGGCCTAAACTAGCCCCATGTCGGAGATCACGCGGATCCTGGGCGAGATCGACCGGGGCGATGCCGCCGCGGCCGATCGGCTTTTGCCCCTGGTGTACGACGAACTCCGGCGACTCGCCGCCGTTCGGCTCGACCGCGAGCGGCCCGGCCAGACCCTCGACGCGACCGCGGCGCAGTTGCACGAGGCATGTTGCACGCTGGTCGGCCAGGACCCTGACCCGGCCCTGGGACGGACGCGGCCATTTCTTCGCGGCGGCCGCCGAGGCGATGCGTCGCGTCCTCATCGACCGGGCCCGCGACCGGGGCCGGCTGCGTCGCGGCGGCGGCCGGGCCCGTCGCGACCTGGACCTCGAATCCCTGGCCCGGTTCGACGCGGTTCCCGACGACCTGCTCGACCTCGACGAGGCCCTGGTCCACCTCGCCAGCGTCGATCCCCGCGCCACCTCGCTGGTCCGATTGCGGCTCTACGCCGGCCTGACGCTGGACCAGGCGGCCGACGCCCTGGGCATCTCGCGGCGCACGGCCGACGTCGATTGGAAGTTCGCCCGCGCCTGGCTCTTCGACCGGCTCCGCGGCGCCGACGGGGCCTGAAGGCGACCGTCTCGTCGGAAAAAGTCGAGAACCATCGCGCACCGAGACGCCGGATGGAGCATTGAGGGACGGAGACCCCGCCCGCCCCGAACCGAGGAGGAGCCGATGGGACCGGCCGAGCCCGACTTCAAGGCCATCTTCGGCGAGGCCCTGGACCGCCCCGCCGGCCCCGAACGCGAGGCGTACCTCGACCGGGTCGCGCCCCGCGGCACCCCGCTGAGGGCCCGCATCGATGCCCTGCTGGAGGCCGACGCCCAGGCCGGCCGCTTCCTCGCCAGCGCTCCCCGGGGCCCGCCCCGACGCCACCGCCGAACATGACCCCGACGCCACCGCCGACTCGGCCCCCGACCGCACCGGAGAGGCGCCCCCCCACCGCCAATCCGCGCGGCCGATCTCCGAGGGCCCCGGCACGGTCATCGGCCCGTACAAGCTGCTGCAGCAGATCGGCGAGGGGGCATGGGCACCGTCTGCATGGCCGAGCAGGAGCGGCCACGTCCGCCGCCAGGTGGCCCTGAAGATCATCAAGCCGGGGATGGATAGCGCTGAGGTGATCGCCCGGTTCGAGGGCCGAACGCCAGGCATTGGCCCTGATGGACCACCCGAACATCGCCCGGGTGCTCGACGCAGGCCAGACCGACTCGGGCCGGCCGTTCTTCGTCATGGAGCTGGTCGACGGCGTGCCGATCACCGCGTACTGCGACCAGGCCCGGCTGTCGCCGCGGGCCCGCCTGGAGCTGTTCGCCCAGGTGTGCGCCGCGGTGCAGCACGCGCACCAGAAGGGGATCATCCACCGCGACATCAAGCCGTCGAACGTGCTGGTGACGAAGGTCGACGGCCGGCCGACGCCCAAGGTGATCGACTTCGGCGTGGCCAAGGCGATCGACCAGCGGCTCACCGAACGGACGCTGTTCACCCAGTTCGGCGGGATCGTCGGCACGCTGGAATACATGAGCCCCGAGCAGGCCGACCTGGGCAGCCAGGACATCGACACGCGATCGGATATCTATGCGCTGGGCGTGCTGCTGTACGAGCTGCTGACCGGCACCACGCCGCTGGACCGCGCCTCGCTGCGCCAGGCCGGCTACGCCGAGATCCTGCGGCGGATCCAGGAGGAGGAGCCGCCGAAGCCATCAACCCGGCTGTCGGGCTCGGGCGACCGGCTGCCGTCGATCGCGGCGACGCGGGACGTCGATCCGATGAGGCTCACGCGATTGGTCCGCGGCGACCTGGACTGGATCGTGATGAAGGCCCTGGAGAAGGACCGCACGCGGCGGTACGAGACGGCCAGCGGGCTCGCCCGCGACATCGGCCGATACCTCGACGGCGACCCGGTAGAGGCGTGCCCGCCCAGCCGGTCGTACCGGCTGCGGAAGTTCGCCCGCAAGCATCGCGCGGCGCTGGCCACGGCCTCGGCGTTCGCTCTGCTGCTGCTGGCGGCGGCCGGCGTGAGCACCGCCCTGGCGATCGCGGCGAACCGGGCCCGGGGCGAGGCGATCGTCGAGGCGGACAAGGCCAGGATCGCCGAAGCCGCCACCGCGAAGCAGCGCGACGCGGCCACCGAAGCCCGCGACGCCGAGGCCCTGGCCCGCCGCCGCGCCGAGGCGGCCGAGGCCAGGGCCCGCGACGAGGCCGACAAGGCCGCGGCGATCAACGAATTCCTCACCCAGGACCTGCTCACCCAGGCCGAGCCGGCCAACAACGCGGTCGAGGACCGGGTCACCCTGCTCGAAGTCCTCGACCGGGCCGCCGACAAGGTGGGTACGCGGTTCGCCGACCGTCCCGAGATCCTGGTGGCGCTGCGTCTAGCGATCGCCCAGACGTACCACGGCCTGGCCTCATGGGAGAAGGCCGAGGCCCAGAGTCGGGCCATGCTGGAGGAGGCCCAAACCATTCGCGACGAGCCCCTCGCCCACCTGGCTCGCGTCCATTTGGCCCACATCCTGAACCATGTCGGGAAGCTTGATGCCGAAGGGCTGGCCATGATGGAGAGTGCTGTGGACGGCGTGGCCCGCACGCTCGGCCCCGACCACCTCAACACCCTGACATCGCGCGGCTACCTCGCCGCGGCCTACATCGACGCCGGCCGCACGGCCGAGGCGATCCCCCTGCTCGAGCTGAACCTCCGGGCCAGTGAGGCGAAACTAGGCCCCGACGACCGCAACACACTCGTCTACCTCAGCAACCTCGCCGCGGCCTATGGCAAGGCCGGCCGCACGGCCGAGGCGATCCCCCTGTACGAGGCGACACTGAGGGCTTTCGAGGCGAAGTTGGGACCCGATCACCCCGACACCCAGATCTCGCGCAACAACCTCGCCGAGGAATACCGCTCCGCCGGACGCACGGCCGAGGCGATCCCCTTGCACGAGGCGAACCTCCGGGTCCGAGAGGCGAAACTAGGACCCGATCACCCCGCCACCCAGATCTCGCGCGGCAACCTCGCCAATGCCTACGTCGACGCCGGCCGCACGGCCAAGGCGATCCCCCTGCTCGAGGCGACACTCGGGGCTTTCGAGGCGAAGCTGGGCCCCGACCATCCCAACACCCAGATCTCGCGCGTCAGCCTCGCCAATGCCTACGATCAAGCCGGGCGCACGGCCGAGGCAATCCCGCTGCTCGAGGCGACACTCACGGTTTCCCGGGCGAAGCTGGGCACCGACCATCCCAACACCCTCCGCACGATCGACTACCTCGCCATGGCCTACCTCAAGGTGGGCCGCGCAGCCGCGGCGATCCCCCTGATCGAGGCGAAACTCCGGGCCAACGAGGCGAAACAAGGCCCCGATCACCCCAGCACCCTGAACTCACGCGTCCTCCTCGCCCTGGCCTACGAGCAAGCCAGGCGCCCAGAGGATGCCGAGCCACTGATTCGGCAGATCGTCGATCGGAGCCGGGCGAAGGGGCCCGGCGGAAACCCAACCCTGGCCGACGCCCTGGCGTCACTGGGATTGAACCTGCTCGCCCAGCGAAGGTGGGCTGAGGCCGAGCCGGTGCTGCGCGAGTGCCTGGAGCTGCGCGAGAAGGCGATCCCCGACGACTGGCGCACGGCCAACACCCGGTCGATGCTCGGCGGCAGCCTGCTGGGTCAGGAGAAGTACGCCGAGGCCGAGCCGCCACTGCTGGAGGGTCGCGAGGGCTTGAAGTCCCGGGCCGGCACGATCCCACCACCGTTCCGGGCCTTGAGGCTGCGCGAGGCGGCCGAGCGGATCGTGGCGCTGTACGAGGCCTGGGGCAAGGCCGAGCAGGCGGCCGAATGGCGCGAGAAGCTCAAGGAAGACCTGTCGCCACCGGCGGCTACCTCCCCCTGATCGGTCACCCCGCAAGAACACGGATTGACGGACCGACTTCCGGGTGACTTCCTCCTCACGGATCACGCGCGGGATGTCCGTTCGGACCTCGCGTCGCCCTGCAGGTCCGCGGACCTCCGGCGTTTTCCGCCAACTCGCCCGTCACGAATCGCGATCCACGCGTATTCCTGGTGAGCGAGAAAACGACAACGGTTGATTCCGAGACGCTCGCCCCCGACAAGGCCCCGCGGATGGCGGGAACTTGTGTAACGCCCGAAGCATATAGAGTCGGGCCCATCGCATACGAAATCCGAGGAATCCCGGGTTGGCCCCCCGAGTGGCGGCCACACGCCGGCACACGCACACATTGATTCCGCGATCCGGCGGATCTCGAAGGAGTTGACCATGACCCGCTTCCTCCGCAACCTGCTGCTGACCGGCTTCGCGGCCCTGGCCCCGGCCCTGGGCGCGCAGGCCCAGTATTACTACCCCGGCTATGGTTACGGCTACGGCGGGTGGTACGGGGCCTCGACCGCCCCCGGCGACATCCTCCGGGGCGAAGGCTTCTACTATCAGGGGCTCGGCGAGTACCTGGTCTCCGAGGCGGTGGCTGCCCGGATCCATTCCGAGCGGCTGGGCATGCAGAACGAATACGCCCGGTTCATCCGCTGGACCGTCATGCATGATGCCACGCTCCGCCGGCAGATGGAGAATCGGCGCAACGTGCTGGCCCGCGACGCGATCGAGACCCGCAAGATGACGACCCCCAACCGGTCCGACCTCTACCTGGGCGATTCGCTGAACCTGCTGATGGGCAACCTGACCGCCCCCGGCGTCGATTTGCCCTCCTTCCGCCTCGTCGAGATCCGCCTGCCGGCCGACCTGGTGCTCTGCTTGCCGCTCATCCGATCGGCCACCGAGCCGACGGTTTGCCTGCGGGACGTCGACCGGGCCCCCCTGCCCCCGGGCTTCCAGGCCGGCGTGATCGAGGCCGACCCGCTCCGGTTCAGCTCGTTCCGCCGGACGCTCCGCGACCGGGACGGGGTGTCGCTGCTCGACCTGGTGGAGTTCATGAGGGACTTCGATCTGCGGTTCGGCAAGGCCGAAGAACCGATCCAGCGCGAAGCCTACTCGAAGCTGTTCAACGAGCTGGCCAGGTTCCGGCCCGCTTCGATGAACGGCCCCGCCCCCGAGGCCAATGCGATGGCCCTCCGGCCGATCGCCAGCCGCTGATTCGCACCCGCTGGCCGATCGCCGCGAACCGCAAGGCCCCGGGAAACCGGGGCCTTCGGCGTTCCCGGGCCCTTCATCCTTCGCGGCTTTCCCAGGCGTCGAGCTCGCACCAGGGCCCTCGCGATCGGAAGGTCGGCTGGGGGAGGGATTCGGCCCGGGCGAGGGCCTCGTCGCGGGCGAGGTCGGGGAGTTTCGTGCCCCAGCCCCGGAAGATCCGGAGGCCGCGGCTCCTCGCCAGGATCTCGCGGCGGCTCCGCCCTTCGGGGGCGTCGGGCCAGGGGCCGGGTTGCTCGTGCCAGTCGAAGAAGACCGGCAGGACCTGCCGCATGTAGTCCCAGTAATCCGGGTTGTCGGTCTGGATCGCGAACAGGCCGCCCAGGCGCCAGGGCCCGGTGGACGCCGGCCAGGAACCGGGGGCGGATCAGCCGGAGGTGGGCCTGCCGGGGTCGTGATACGGCTGCGGGTGGTAGAGGTGGACCTCGGCGCGGCCCCTCGCCCAGGTACGAGCCGACGATCGTCTGGGCGTCCTTGACCGCGAACCGGACGTTGTGCAGGCCCCGCTGGTTGGCCCGACGGGTCGCGTATCGGATGACGACCGGGAGCAGGTCGCTGGCGAAGTGGTCATATTCGGGGCACCTGCAGGGCCGAAAGCAGCGTGAACCGGCCGTTGCCGCAGCCGAGTTCGACCACGATCGGGGCCTCGGCCGAACAGGGCGGCCCAGTCGAGCAGGCCCGGCGGGGGCAGTCGTTTCAGGGCGGTCCGGGCCCTTGGGAAGCGGGCAGGATCCGCCCGGGGATCGGCACGCCGAATTCGGTCTCGATCGTGGGGTCGCTCATGGCCCGCCATTGTAGCCGGCCGCGTGGAGTTCCAGGATCCGACGGACCTCGGCGATCACGCCCGGGTTCCTGGGCAACTGGCGGTGCTCGGCGATCACGAACGCCTCGGGCACGCCGTCGAGGTGGGCGCCCGGTAGGGGACGATCCCGTCGTCGGTCGATTCGAGCGGACGCCCCAGGCGGGATTCGTCGATGCCGATGATCGAATGGAGCTCGACGCGGCCCGAACGGCAGGCGGTTGAATGCCAGGAGCATCGGCTGGTCGGCCGACAGGCTGCCGACCCCGCTCAGCGGGGCCCGGCCCAGGCCGCCCTGGAGCACGCCGCGGCCGTTGCGGCGGACCAACTCGCGGATCTCGTCGGGGCCCGGGCCCCGGCGTCGGATCAGGATCGCCCCGTACCGGGCGTCGAACTCGTCCGCCAGGGCAGCTGCCGCGGTGCGGGGCGCCGATCAGGACCAGCCTGCGGATCGCGGGATCGGGCCGGAAGTACAGGACTTCCTCGAAGAACCGCCGCGATTCGTCGCCCAGGTCGAGCCGGTCGAGCGGGACCCGAAGGAGCGATTGCCGGACCTCGTCGCCGCTCTCCTGCACCAGCAGCTTGGCGACCACCGCGCCCATGCTGTGCGAGACCACCACCATCCGATCCAGCGAAGGGTCGGCATGGGCCAGGTCGACGGCGTCGCGGAGGCCGGCCAGCGGGTTGCCGGATCCGCCAGGCGCCGACCGGCGGCGCAGCCGGTCGCGTAGAAGGCCACCCAGAACTGGTAACGGCCCCGGATCGCCGGGTCGGCCTCCAGCTCGTCGAGCATCGACAGCCAGGTTTGCGGCTCGGACCAGAGCCCATGGACCAGCAGCACCGGGATCTTCCCGGCCGGTAGGGGCGAGCATCGCGACGCCGGTCCTTCGCCAGGAGCGCGTCGGGGCGGACCACGCCGAGCGGCTCGAACGCCAGCAAGGCCGGTTGCTGGAGGACCACCATCAGGGGGTGGTGAAATCGGCCGCCATCGGCAACGGCCCGACGCCCTCGACGGGGACGGCCTCGCGTTCCCGGGGTCGCCCAGTTCCAGGACGAATGCCCCCGACGGATCCGCCCGAATCCAGGCCGTGGCGGGCGTCGCGAGCTGGTTGGGCAGGAACCGATCGACGCCGCCGCGATCGTCGGCGTCCCCCGGCAGGTCCCGGAAGGCGACCAGCGGCAGGCCCCAGCCCTCGCGGACCCGACGGGCCGCCACGCCGTCGAGCTCGTACTCGTCGGCGGGCCGGACCCGGTCGATCGCCGAGCAGGCCGGATCGGCCGTCGCCAGCACGATCCCGGCCGAAGCGAGCCGTTCTCGCCAGGCTCCCGGGCGGTCGCCGGCCCTGGCCCTCCTCGGGAGGGAGGCCACCGCCCGATTATGCAGGCCCCGGGCGCCCTCCCAGCCCCCGGGCCCGCCGGCCAGGGCGGGCCATCGCGGCCGCCCGCGCGTAGGAGCGGAGGCCGCCGGCACCGGGAGCGACCGGTCCCCCTCGATCAGGGCCGCCTCCGCCCCGGCGAGGGGCCCGGGGCCATCGAGGGGGCAATCGACGGCCCGGCCGCGGGCGGCCTCGGCCGGGCCGAGGCGACGAGGGGCCGATAGGCCCGGGGTTGCGAGCAGCCGCCCGGCAACGCCAGCCCGAAGATCAGCAGCCAGGCGAGCCGGCCAACCCGCGGCCTCCCCACGATCACCTCGGCGGGTTGGGCGACGACGACCCGCGACGCGGTCCCTGGCCCGGGGCGGCCGCCGGGCCTCTCCGTCCGCGCCGAAAGTCTACCCCACGCCGGGCCGGGAGCAACCGCCCGCGTAAACACGGCCGACCGGAACGGAAAATGCGTACCCGGGCGTAAAAGAACGGCTTGCCCTGGGGCACGGCCGTTCGGCTCTAATGGGGTATTATCCGCGGGGGAGCCCCACGATCATGCCCGTGCCCGACCCTTCGTCGCTGTCGATCCTGGACGCCCTGATGGCGGTGATCGCCCGGCGACGGGCGTTGCCGCCGGGGAGCCGCTCCTACGTCAAGGCCCTGGACGAGGCGGGCCTGCCGAAGATCGGGGCCAAGATCACCGAGGAGGCGGCCGAGGTGGTGGAGGCGGCCGGCGAGCCGGGCGACGAGGGCCGGGCCCACCTGGTCCGCGAGGCGGCCGACCTGGTCTTCCACACGCTCGTCCTGCTGGGCCACCGCGGGATCGACTGGGGCGAGGTCGAGGTCGAGCTGGCCCGCAGGTTCGGCATCAGCGGGCTCGACGAGAAGGAAGGGCGGGGGAAGCCCCGGGCCGGCTGATCGCCCCGCCAAGCCCCTCCACCTATTCCTCGGCCTCGGACGAGGAGGCACGCCAGGTGCCGCGGGCCGGCTGGATCGAGGCGCCCGGGCGGGTCCGGGCCAGCACCCGGGTTTCGCCGCGAGGTCCCTGGAATTCGCGGACCGCCACCAGCGGCGGGGCGTCCGGGTCCCAGTGCTCGAACTCGCCCGGGTCGAGCAGGACGAAATGGGGGCGGTCCTGCGGCTCGAACCCCAGCGACTTCGGGTTGACCAGCTGCCGGAACGGCCGCTCGGCGGCCAGGGCGAAGTCGGCCGGCCAGTTGTGGACCGTGTAGATCGGCCAGTTCGGCGGCACCCACTGGGCCACGGCGCGGCCCCAGGGCCCCTGGCCGAACCGGTAGGCCCATTCGGGGCCGTAAATCCCCGCATGCGCCAGCTTGACGCCGATCGCCACCATCAGCACGGCCGAGATCAGCAGGGGCGGCTTCCGCTCGAACAGCGCGGCCACCGCCAGGACGCCGGCCCCCTGCCCCGCGACCAGCAGGCCGATCGCCGCCGCCCGGTAGAACGGCTGGGCCGCGCCAGGTAGATCCCCGCGACGGTCGAGACGGCCCAGGGCGACGCACGCCGCGACCGCCAGGCGCCCGAACGTCCGCCGGGGCCAGGCGTTGGCCAGCCCGGCCCAGGCCCGGTCGAGCGACGCGGCCGACAGCAGCAGGACCCCGACCAGGGCCGGCAGCCGCATGGCGTCGGCCAGGCCCGGGATGAACGTGCCGGCGATCAGCGAGGCGCCGGCCACCGTGGTCCAGCCCTGGAGCGTCCGCCGGGCCTCCGGCGCCCACCCGTCGCGGACCGACGGCCAGGCCGCCAGGATGGCGAACGGCGCCCAGGGCAGGCCGGCCGCGGCCACCTGCGCCGGCAGCCACCAGGCGATCTTCCGGGTGAGCGGCCAGGCCATCGCCGCCGCCCAGGCCTCGGGCGTGGCCGCCTTGAGCGCCCACATCGACCAGCCGATCAGCGCCGCCACCGGCGGCACGACCAGCCCCCACGACAGCGACGAGCCCGACCGGCCCAGGACCACGACCGGCAGCAGGATCGCCGCCAGGGCCGGCCAGCCGCCCGTCAACACCGCCAGGGTCGCCCACAGGCCGGCGATCCAGCCCGACCCCCGGGCCAGGATCCGGTCGAGCGCCGCGACGACCCCCAGGCCGGCCATCGGGTCGATCCCCAGGCTATTGCTCCGGTCGATCAGGCCCAGGCTGCCGAACAGGCAGGCCGCGGCGATCGCGCCGGCCCTCGGGCCCATCGCCAGGGCCAGCCGGCGGGCCGCGATGAAGCCGATCCCCAGGGCCGCCAGGGCCGACGGCCATCGGACGGCGCCCGGGAACGCGGACGAGGACGACACCATCCGGTCGATCCCGGACGCGGCCCAGGCCTTGCCGGCGAGCACCTTGCCGGGCCAGAGCGTGAAATCCCAGCCGCCGAAGGCGCGGCCCAGCGGCCCGAACGGCTCGCCGATCGCCAGGCCCAGACGGGCCTCGGCCGCGTCCAGCTCGAGGGCGCCGCCGCCGAGCATCACGAACGCGGCGGCGCAGGCCAGGGAGGCCAGCCAGCAGGCGATCGGGAAGCCGCCCGGGGCCGCGATCTCCCGGGCATCCACCCGGAATCGCCGCAAGCGTCGGGCCTCGGGGGCCATCTTCGGATTCGCGGGAATCGGCATCGCCGGACGCCTCCTGCGTCGTGTCCACACCTCGGCCGGTCGGGGCCATCGTGTCGATCGTGAGTGGGCCGGGGGATCAGGGCTCCGACGGGTGGTCGGCCACGCCGCCGAACGGGTCGTTCCCCGCCTCGCCGTCCGCACCCGGGCCGGCCGACGGCCGGTTCCGGTCGTCGCCGGCGACCGTCTGGTAGAGGTCGGACCAGGGCCGGTTGCGGACCATCGCGAAGACGTAGCCGGGCAGGTATCCGTCGCGATAGGTCTGGTGGACCATCTCGGCCGTCACGTCCTCGATCGTCCAGCCGTCCCGCTCGAACCGGTACAGGGCCACCGAGGCGCCGGTCCGGCAGGTGCCCCGGGCGCAGTGGACCAGGACGGGCCGGCGTTCGGGGTCGTCCAGGGCGTCGAGGATCAGCCGGAACTGCTCCTCCCGGCCGAAGCCGTCGCCGGGCATCGGCAGGTTGAGGAAATCGACGCCCAGCTCGCGGGCGAGCCGGCGTTCGGCCTCGCTCTCCTCGGTGGGCATTTGCAGGTTGACCACCGTGCGGATCCGATACCGCGCGACCGCCTCGCGGAGCTGCCCCGGCTGGAGCTCGCCGCTCCGGTAGAGCAGCCCCGGCTTGACGATATCGAAATGGTCCCAGACCATCGGCCCCTTGCGCAATCGGGCGGTCGCCCACCCCGACGCCGTCAGCATCAGGGCCAGCACGCCCGTCGAGATCAAGGCGGTTCGGATGCGCATGGATCGGCCACGATGGGAGAGGAACGGCGGGCGTCGCCCCGGACGGATTCCGGGCGCAGGGGGAACCGCCCCGCCAATAATCGGCGGGATGCTAGGGCAGGACGCCGGGGGCGTCAAGGCGGAAACGAGCGGGCCGGACCGCACGCCCGACCCGTCGAATACGGGACGCCGGGCAGGCGGACGACGACCTGGCATCGTCCGAGCAGGCCCGGGAGACCCGGCAAGTCTTGACTGGCACGACAGCCGGCCGGTCGGGGGTTGTCCCGGGCGCCGGGGCGGGGTCAAAATCGGGCTTTGCCATCCCGAGGGCCGTCCCGATGATTCCATCATCTTCCGCGGGCGTTTGGTTGCTCCTGCTGCTCCACGCCCCGGCCTGGGCCGGGGACGATCGCACCGTCATCCCGGCCGAGAAGGCCCTCGAGAAGACGGTCGGCGCGGCGGCTCAGGGGGGCGGTTGGAACCTCTGGAGCAACGGCTGGATCGCCCAGCCGATCCGATGCGAGGCCGGGGGGGCCTACCAGGTCGTCGTCCGGGCCTGGGGCAGCCCGGCGGTCGGCGAATGGCCCGAGATGGGCCTGCTGGTCGACGGCCTCGATCGGGCCGAGGCCCGCGTCGATTCGGCCGAGCCTCGCGATTATCCGGTTCGAGGTCGAACTGACGCCGGGCCATCACGAACTGGCCGTGGCGTTCCGCAACGACGCCCGCGTCGGCCTGGAGGACCGCAACCTCTACGTCGAATCGATCGCCATCGACCCGCCCGCGGGGGCGCCGGCCATCGCCCTGACCGACGGCTCCGAACTCCGGGCCGCCCGTGAGGCCCGGGAAAGGGAAATCGTCGACGAGGCGACGGCGGCGATCGAGAAACACCGCAAGGCCGACGCCGTGGTCCGCGTCGTCCACCCCGACGGCCGGCCGGTCTCGGGCGCCCGCGTCGACCTGGTCCAGTACCGCCAGGATTTCCTGTTCGGCGGCAACATCTACCTGTTCGACCGCGCCAAGACGCCCGGCCAGAACGCCGCCTACAAGGACCGGTTCGCCGGCCTGTTCCAGTACGCGACCGTCGGCTTCTACTGGGCTTCCTACGAGCGCGAAAAAGGTAAGCCCGACTACCAGTACACCGACAAGGTGGTCGCCTGGTGCCAGGGCCAGGGGATCGCCATGAAGGGCCATCCGCTGCTCTGGGGCGACAAGGCCGGGATCCCGCCCTGGTCCGACGGCATCCCGCCGCTCGAGGCCCAGAAGGCCCGCGTCGAGGCGATCCTGGGCCGATACAAGGGGAAAATCGGCCTCTACGAGGTCGTGAACGAGCCGGCCCACAACCCCTTGCCCCGGATCGACGACCCCTACCGATGGGCCCGCGCCGCCGACCCCTCGGCGAAGCTCATCGTCAACGACTACGCGGTGCTGGCCGACGGCTACCCGCCGTTCCGCCGGTTGCTCGAGGCGGCGATCCGCGACGGCGTGCCGTTCGACGGCGTCGGCATCCAGGCGCACGAGCCGGTCGGCATGCGGTTCCCGCTGGAACGGGTCCGGGACGTGCTCGACCGCTACGCGAAGCTGGGCAAGGGGCTGCACATCACCGAGTTCACGCCGACCTCGGGCGGCCAGCCGATTCTGGGGTCGCACGTCCAGGGGACCTGGGACGAGGCGGCCCAGGCCGATTACGCGGCCAAATTCTACCGGGTCTGCTTCGCCCACCCGGCGGTGAACGCGATCACCTGGTGGGACCTCAGCGACCAGGGCGCCTGGCAGAAGGGCGGCGGCCTGCTCCGCGAGGACATGAGCCCCAAGCCGGCCTACGAGGCGCTCCGCAAGCTAATCCGCGACGAATGGATGACCCGGGCGTCGGGCACCACCGACCAGGAGGGCCGATTCGCGTTCCGCGGCTTCTACGGCACCTACCGAGTCGGCGTTAAGGCGCGCGGCGGCCCGGCGTCGAGGACGGCGACCCTGAGCCCGGACGGGCCCCGCGAGTTGGTCGTGATGGTCCCCTGAACGTCGGCCGATGGCCCGGGTCGATTCCGGTCGGCTTACCGATTATGGATCTTCGTCGGACGGCAAGTCGCCGGGCAGTAAGAGGATCGGTTGACCGTCCCTGTCGATGAAGGCCAGGGCGGGGTTTCCACCCAGGGACTTGTACAGCAGAAGCCTCGCCTGCTGGAGATGATCGCTGGCCTCTACCCCCACGGACCCGTCGCCCAACTGGCCGAACAGGCAGTATTCGTCCGCATCGTTGCGGACAGAAAGCCCGCGATGTTGCCCGTCGTCGGTCGACGCCAGCGAGATTCGCGAGGTTCCTTGACTATCGAACATTTCCATGACCGCATCGGCCTTGCCATTCATCCCCAGGAAACAGCGAATCTTGTCGTCGCGTAACCAATGAAGGCCGAGGGATTCACCGCCTATGTGGCGGCCGACGCTCAGGGCCGGCCTCGGTTCCACCGAGCCGGGTTCGGGGAAGAAAATCTGGACCGGCGAGCCGTCCGCTTCGAGCGCCGTTGCCAATCGAAGATCGTTCTCCTTGTCGTACATGTAAAACGATGGCATGTCCTGTTGGTTCACGCTCAGGATGATGCGAGAGTTCCCCGCCTGGTCGAACAGGGCCAAGATCGCTTCCTGAGGATCCGTCCCGGCATCGTAGTAGAGGCTAGCCCTGATTTCGCCGTCGCTATCCCTCACGTTGAACCGCCTCGCCTCCACAACATCGGGCTTCTTGATCGCGGACCATCCGGCCATCGACGAAAGGGAGCCGAGGACGATTGCCGCGATGATCATCGCCCATCGGTGCCGCCGGAGGGCCGCATTCATCCGGCCGTTCTCGGCTTCGAGGCGATCGACCCGGGACAGCAGTCCACTCCAATCGATATCGGCCGGTGGTTGCATGCAGAAGGCCCTCCCATTCGGTTCGAGCGTACCGCCCCTCGTACATAAACATCGGTCGGATTCTAGCATTCGGTCCCTGGCAGTCGTAAGCGGACGCCTCCCCGGCTTGTCCGGGGCTGGCGGCGCCGACTACGATAGGGGGCAACCGAAACGAAGCGAATCGGCGGCATCACCCCCAAAGCCCGGAGCGGATGGATGATGAGGAAACCGAGCCCATTCCCGGGGTACTCGCCCGGCCTGTCCCGGGCCGCGGCCCTCGCCGTGGCCCTGCTGGCGATCGCCGGCGGCATGGCCCGGGCGCAGGACGCCAAACCGCAGCGCAAGGATACGTCGGAACGGCTCAAGCCCAAGGAAGTGGTCCTTTCCGCGACGGTCGAGCCCGCGACCGCGAAGCCGGGGGAGACGGTGACCTACACCGTCACGGCGAAGGTCGAGAAGCCCTGGCACATCTACGCCTTCGCCAAGGCCCAGCCGGCCGAGGGGCCTCGCGCCACCCAGTTCGATTTCTTCCAGGCGGGCGGCCTGAAGCCGGGCACCGACGCCTGGAAGCCCGCCAAGCCGCCGGTCCGCAAGAAGGAGCCGGCCTTCCCCGACCTCGACGCCGTCGAGTTCTACGAATCGGAGGCTTCCTGGAGCATCCCCCTGCAAATCCCCGCCGGAACGCCGCCCGGCGTGAAGGAATTGCAGAGCCAGATCTACTTCCAGATCTGCAACGACAGCGTCTGCAAGCCCCCCTCGTACGTCACCGTGCCGGCCGTCAAGCTGACCATCGCCGGCGGCGGCGCCTCGCTCCGATCGGCCCTGCCCGGATTGCTGACCGGCCTGGTCACGCCCCCGATCGCCGACGACCCGCAACCGTCGAAGAAGGAAACCCCCGAGAAGCTCCGGCCCAGGGAGGTCACCCTCAAGACGGCCGTCGTGCCGGCCGAGGCGGCGCCGGGGTCGACGGTGGAATACCAGGTGACCGCCCAGGTCGAGCCGGGCTGGCACCTCTACGCCTACTCGGCCCAGCCTGCCTCCGACGGCCCGCTCTCGACCCAGTTCGATTTCTACGGGACGGGCGGCCTGGAGCCGTTGGGCGACTGGAAACCATCGACCGAGCCGACCCTCCGGCGAGAGGAGGCCTTCCCCGACCTGCCGTTCGTCGCCTTCCACGAAGGCACCGTCACCTGGACGCGATCGCTCCGCATCCCGGCCGACGCCCGGGCGGGCAAGGTGCCCCTGAAAAGCCAGATCCAGTTCCAGATCTGCACCGACCAGAACTGCATGCCGCCGGCCAACGTCAACCTGCCCGAAGCGGTCCTGACGATCGCCGGCGAGGCGGTCGCGGCGGCCCCCGAGGCTGCGGATGTCGAGAAGGAACGGCCGGTGGCGGCCGCGGCCCCCGAGGCGCCGAGCAAGTCGATGCCGGCGGTCGCCTCGACTTCGGCCGAGACGAAAGATCAGGACACGGCCCAGGCCGGGTCCAAGGCGGGCGCGGAGGAGCGGATCGAGCAGGGCCTGGTGCCGTTCCTGGTCTGGTCGGCGCTCGGCGGTTTGTTCGCCTTGATGATGCCGTGCGTCTGGCCCATGATCCCGGTTACGGTGAACTTCTTCGTGAAGCAGGGCCAGAAGGGGCAGGGGAAGACGACCGGCCTGGCGATCACCTACTGCCTGGCGATCATCGGCATCTTCACGCTGGTCGGCCTGGTCTTCTCGGCCTTCTTCGGGGCCTCGGCCCTCACCCGCCTGGCCAATAACGCCTGGCTGAACCTGGCGGTCGGCCTGCTGTTCGTGGCGTTCGGCCTGAGCCTGCTGGGCCTGTTCGAGATCAGCCTGCCGAGCTGGATGCTCAACGCCTCGTCGAAGGGGGAGAGCCGCGGCGGCCTGGTCGGCGTGATCTTCATGGCGCTCACGCTCACGATCACGTCGTTCACCTGCACCTTCCCGGTGGTCGGATCGCTGGTGGTGATGGCGGCCCGCGGCAATTACCTGTATCCGGTGATCGGCCTGGCGACGTTCGCCACGGTGCTGGCCCTGCCGTTCTTCCTGCTGGCGCTGGCGCCCGGCCTGATCAAGAAGATGCCCAAGAGCGGCGGCTGGATGAACTCGATCAAGGTCGTCGGCGGCCTGGTCGAGATCGGCGCCGCGTTCAAGTTCCTCAACGCCGCCGAGATCGGCTTCGGCTCGACGCCGGAGAGCTGCTGGATCGATTCGGCCGTCCTGCTGGCGGTGTGGGTCGTGCTGGCGATGGTCTGCGGCCTGTACCTGCTGGGGATCTTCCGCACCGACCACGACGACGAATCGGCCGGGATCGGCCCGGTCCGGCTGGTCGGCGGCGCCCTGTTCCTGGCGATGGGCCTCTACCTGGCCCCCGCCCTGTTCGGCTACCCGCCCAAGAGCCAGATCTACAACCGCCTGGTCGTCGGCCTGCTGCCGGGCGACTCGAACAAGCTCGACGCCAGCGACCGGATCATCGAGGAGGTCGCCGCCAGGATTCCCGTTGGCAATGGCACGCTGATCGCCACCGGCAACCCCGGCCAGGCCCCGGCCCGCCGCGTGAAGGCGACCTCGACCGATCCCGAGGTGGCCGTCCGCGAGGAGAAGCTGGTCCACGGCGGGATCGTCTGGGGCCTCGACTACGACTCGGCGATCGCCGAGGCCAAGGCCAGCGGCAAGCCGGTGCTCATCGACTTCACCGGCGTGAACTGCGCTAATTGCCGGTTGATGGAGAAGTCGGTCATCCCCGACCCCAAGGTCGCGGCCCTGCTCCGCGAATTCGTCACGATCCAGCTCTACACCGACTTCGTGCCGATTGACAGCATCAATCAGCCCCAGCGCGAGGAACTCGCCGAGGCCAACTCGCTCCGCGAAGTCGACATGACCAGCGAGCAGACGATGCCGCTGTACGTGATCGTGACGCCCGACGAGCAGGTCGTGGCCCGCAAGGGCGGCTTCATCGAGGTGCCCAACTTCACCAGGTTCCTGCAAGACGGACTCGATGCGGCGAAGGGCGGGAGCAACCGGGTCGCCTCGGCGCGGCCCTGAGGCCGACGGGACAACGCGAGGGGCAGGGCCCGCCTCCGTTCCCTGCGCTCGTCCCTTTCCCGCCATTCGCCCCCACGGCCCGATCCCGCGGAAGCCGGGCCCCCGTGGCCGATGAAAGAGCCGCGGGCCCAGGGCATGGCGTGCGGCCCGCCGGTACATCGCCGGGTTAGCCGCGCGATGGCCGGACCTCGTCGAGGAACGAGTTCACCCAGGAGTGGTCGCCGCCGAGCGACATGGCGACCCGCGTGGTTTCGAAGACCAGATACCAGTCAAAGTATGTGTCGAGCCACCAGCCGGGGCCGATCTTGAGGCAATCGCAACTGATCACGAGCCCGTCGGTCAGTTCGTCGGGCCGGGCGGCTTCCGGATCCACCCAATCGCACTCCCCGGCGACGGAGGTTTCGTTGACATCGAGGTCATGGACACGGCGGCACACGAATACCGACCGGTCTCGCCCATCGATGTGGACGCACGGCTTGCCCTCGATTTCCAAGATCATCGCCCGGACGGTTGCGAGCAAGCCCAGGTCCCAGGCGTTGTACGCGTCGAGCCAATCGCCGACGCGCTGATGCGAGTCGGCCTTCGATCCGTCCGGCTTCAGCAGCCAGACCGATCCCGCCGGCAACCCGAATTCCCGGGCGATCTCGAGCGCGAGGTTGACGACGGCCGAATCGCGCCGGACGGGGGGGCCCCCATCGGCCGGATCCTCATGGGTGACGCGCGACCTTGCCATGGGTCCATCTCTCGCGTGGCGCCCGGTCAGATTCACGCAAGCCCACCGTCCCCTCAAAGCTGGGCCCTCGGGGCGGGCAGGAATTCGGGGTTCGCGGTGTCGCGCATCATCCGGCCGCCGATTCGGCCCGACGCCCGACTCCATCCCGCCTAGCCGACGGCCACCTGGATCTCGCCGTCGACCACGCGGACGGGATACGTCGGCACCCGGCATTTCGAGCCTTCCAGGTGCCGGCCGTCCTCCAGGCTGAACCGCCAGCCGTGCCAGGTGCAGGTGACCGACCGGTCGTTGTCGTCGAGGACGCCGTCGCTCAGGGGGGCCCCCTGGTGCGGGCAGGCGTCGTCCATCGCGTAGTACTGGCCGCCGCAGTGGAACAGGGCGATGATCCGGTCGCCCACCTCGAGGTAGGTCCCCTGCCCCTCGGGAATCTCGCCCACGCGGGCCACGGTCTGGAACGGCGCGTCGGACACGGCGGGGCTCTCCGGGGGAAAAGGGCGACCTTTCGCTATCATACACGAGTGCCCCCGGCCCGTTCACCGCCGAACCCGGGCGCGGGCCGTGATGCGACGCATCCCCCCGGAGCTTTCCCGCGATGGCCGACGCGCCCTTCTCGATCGCCGTTTTCTGCGGTTCCTCGACCGGCCTGGGCGATACCTACCGGGAAGCGGCCCGGCGGGTCGGCCGCGCGATCGGCCGGGACGGCCTGGGGCTCGTCTACGGCGGCGGCCGGATCGGCCTGATGGGCGACCTGGCCGACGCCGCCCTCGAAGCGGGCGCCCCGGTCCTGGGGGTGATCCCCGAGCCGCTCACCGCCAAGGAACTGGCCCACGGCGGCCTGACCGAGCTGGCGATCGTCCCGGGGATGCACGAGCGCAAGGCCCTGATGGCCACGAGGGCCTCGGCCTTCCTGATGCTGCCCGGCGGGATCGGCACGTTCGAGGAGTTCTTCGAGGTGCTCACCTGGGCGGCGCTCGGCATCCACAACAAGCCGATCGGCGTCCTGAACGTAAACGGCTACTTCGACCCGCTGCTGGGGATGCTCAACCACGCGATCACCGAGAAGTTCGTCCGGCCCAACCACCTGGAACTGATCCTGCTCTCGGACGACCCCGAGGGGATCGTGGCCCTGCTGCCCCGGGTCGAACCGCCCCCGCCGGGGCCGCTCTGGGTCGACCTGGCGCAGTCGTAGGACGAAGGCGTCAGGGCGAGGAGGCCCGCTCCAGGAGGGCCCGGACGCTTTCCCAGAGTTCGGACCAGGCCCGGCGCTCGGCGTCGGGGAGCTTGGCGAGCGATTCGGGGTCGCGGACCGGGGCGAGGTCGGGGTCGGTCTGCCAGCGCCGGAGGGTCGCGGCGATGGCGTTGCGGACCCTCGGTTGGGCCGCCTCCAGCATCCCGGCCCAGGCCGCCCGCTCGGCCGCCAGCCAGTCGCGGGCCCGCCCGCGGAGCCGGGCCCTGTCGGCCTCGTCGCCGGGCGGGTCGATCCCTCGGCCGTCCGCGGCCGAGGCGGCGGCGCGGGCGGCGTTGAAGCGGTGCAAGGCGTCGCGGTCGTCGGCGGCCTTGGGGTCGGCCTCGAGGGCCTGGGCCCAGAGCCCGACGGCGAGGGCGAACCGCCGGGTATCGGCGGCCCGCCGGGCCATCGCGAGCCGTTCGCCGTCGTCCCGGGCGGCCTCGCCCCGCCCCAGGGCTTCCAGGCGGGCGTCGAGGGCCCGGGCCCGCGGGTCGTCGAGCCGGAGATCCTCCAGGTCGCGCTCGGCGGCGACCGCCTCGTCCTCGCGCCCCCGGAGGCGTTCGGCGCGGGCCAGCCTGGCGAGCTGCTTCTCCAGGGCCGGTCGGTACTGGGGATGCCCGGGGTTGGCGGCCAGGGCCTTGCGCTGCCAGGCGATCGCCTCGCGGAGCTTCTCGGCGGCCTCGGCGAAGCGGGAGGCGTCCAGGTCGGTCAGGGCGAAATTCTCCCAGGCGCCGGCCAGGATGGCGGGGTGGTCGGGCACTTCCGGGTGTTCCCGGGCCAGGCGTTCGGCGATCTCGATCGACCGGCGGTAGGCGGCCTCGGCTTCGTCGACGCGTCCCGAGCTGCTGTACAGGTTGCCGAGGTTGCCGAGGTTGGTCGCCAGGTTGGCCTGGACCTGGGTGGCCGAGGGGTTGTCCCGGGCCAGGCGTTCCTGGATGTCGATCGACCGCAGGTACGATCCCAGGGCCTCGTCGGGGCGTTTCAGGGCCCGGAGCAGGACGCCGAGGCTGTTGTGGACGGCCGCCAGGTCGGCCCGGTGCCGGGCCACGGCCGGCTCGTCCTCGGCGAGGCGTTCGCGGAGTTCCAGGCTGCGACGGAAGGAGGCCAGGGCCTCGTCGGGGCGGCCGGTGGTGCGGAGCAGGATGCCGAGGTTGTACAGGCCGGAGGCCAGGCCGGCGCGGGTCTCGGCGTGGTCGGGGTGGTCCTCGAGGAGGCGATCGAAGGCGTCGATGGCCCGGCGGTAGGCGGCCTCGGCGTCGCCGATCCGGCCGGTGGCCCGGTACAGGGTGCCGACGTTGTTGTGCCCCGCCGCCAGCAAGAGCCGGTGCCGGGGGACGGCCGGCTGGGCGTCGGCCAGGCGTTCGAGGAGGGCGATGGCCCGCATGTAGGCGGCCAGGGCCTCATCGACCCGCCCCAGGGGCTTCAGCAGGTTGCCCCGGCAGTTCTCGATCCGCGCCAGCTCGTCGCGGTATTCGGCGAAGTCGGGCCGGTCGCGGGCCAGGCGTTCCCAGATCGCCAGGCCGTCGTCGTGGGCCTTCAGGGCGTCGCCGGCCTCGCCGATCTCGTCGGCCAGGTGGGCATAGTCGTGGATGACGCCCGCCAGGCGGGCGAGCGATTCGGGCCGGGTATCGGCGTCGGCCTGGAGGCCCTCGCGGAGCCGGCCGAAGAACGCCAGCGGCTCGCGGAGCAGCGCCGTGCGGAGCGGCTTCAGCGCCGGTTCGTTCTTCAGCTCGGGGTTGTCCGAGACGGCGTCCTTGAACCGCTTCACGGCGTCGATCGCCTGGCCTTCCCGCTCCTCGGCGCGGGCCCTCTGGATTTCCAGCTCCGCGTTGGCGGCCGTCAGCTCGCCGTTGGACTCCTTCAACTGGCCGTTGGCGACGTCCAGGGCGCGCTTGGCCCGGGTCTGCACGGCCGAGACGATCCCCAGGCCGACCAGCGCCACCAGCCCCGCCGCGGCGACGCCCGTCACCGCCGTCCGGTTCCGCGTCAGCCAGCGGTTCAGGCCCCGGGTCCACGGCTCGCGATACGCCCCCACCCGCTCGTCGGCCAGCCATCGGTCGACGTCCTCGGCGAGCGCCCGGGCCGAGGCGTACCGATCGGCCGGGTCCCGCGCCATCGCCTTCAGGACGATCGCCTCCAGGGCCGGGTCGATCGAGGCGTCCCGCTCGCGGGGCCGCCGGAAATCCCCCCGCTCGACCGCCTTCAGGACGACCACCGGCGCCCCCTGGAAGGGGGCCTCGCCGGTAACCAAGCAGTAGAGCGTCGCCCCCAGCGAGTAGACGTCCGATCGCGGCCCCAGGCCCTCCAGCTCGCCCCGGGCCTGCTCGGGGCCCATGTAAGCGGGGGTGCCCAACGCCTGGCCGGGCAGGGTCTCCGACGACCCGTCGGAGGACGACGGCAGCAGGGCCCCCTCGGCGCCGTCGGCCGGCGACTCGCCCAGCGCCTTGGCGAGCCCCCAGTCGACGACCAGGGTCTCGCCGTGCTTGCCCACGATCACGTTGCTCGGCTTGATGTCGCGGTGCAGGACGCCCCGCGAATGGGCGTACTCGATCGCGTTGCAGACGTCCGTGAACTTCCTCAGGAGTTGCCGGAATGCCAGCGAGCGCTCGGCGCCGGACTTCCCGCCCCGGTGGAAGGCATCGATCGCCTCCCTGAGCGACTCGCCGCGGATGAACCGCATCGCGTAATACGGCCGGCCGTCGCCGTCGATGCCCAGGCCATACACCGGGACGATCCCGGGATGTTCCAGGCCGCCGGTGATCTCGGCCTCGACCAGGAACCGGCCGCGGCTGGCCGGGTCGTCCGCGTGCTTCTCCAGGATCTGCTTGAGGGCCACCTCGCGGTTCAGCTCCGAATCCAGGGCGACATAGACGACCCCCAACCCTCCCTTCGCGTGAGGCCGGAGCAGGCGGAAGCGATGGCCATCGGCCGGCCGGCCGGCCCCGGCGTCGGCATGGCCGGCCTGGACGCGGGTTGCGTCGGGATCGGCCGGCCCGGGGCCGGTGTTCGAAAGGGTCGAGGCGGTGTCGCCGCCGGCGGGCGAGGCGAGCAGTCCCCGGGTCGATCGTTCGATCGTCGTCGCGCCCGGGCTCGTTTCGGCGCCGGCGTGCGCTTCGGCCTGGGCCCGGGCCAGGGCCTCGACCGTCGATCGTCCGGCCTCGTCGAGGAGGCCCGATTCGACCAGGCGATCGGCCAGGCCCTTCGATCGGTCCAGCGTCCACGCCCGGAAGGCGTCGACGAGCCTGGCCTCGTCGATCAGCCCATTCCTCAGCGAGATCCATCCGAACAACAACTGGGCATCGGCGGGGGACGACATGGCCGGCCTCCGGGGACGGGCGAAGAGCCCCCCCATTGTGCCGCGACGGCCGACGGCCCGGAAGTTGATGGGTCCGGGTCAGGCCGTCCCGTCGCGGATCGGCGTGCCCCGGCTGGCGGGGAACGGGCGGCCCAGCCGGTCGAGGTACTCGAACGCCGGGTCGATCCCGAGCGCGTCGAGGATCGTGGCCGAGAGGTCCGACGGCCGGTAGGCCCTCCCTTTGGGATACCCCCCCTGGGCGTCGGAGGCCCCCAAAACCGTGCCGCCCGGGATGCCGGCGCCGGCGACGAAGAGGCTTTGCAGGGCCCCCCAGTGGTCGCGGCCGGCATATTTGGCGCCGGGGAGCGTCGAGATCCGCGGCGTCCGGCCGAATTCGCCGCCCATCACGATCAGGGTCTCATCGAGCAGGCCGCGGGTTTCCAGGTCGTCCAGCAGGGCCGAGAGCGATTGGTCGAGCGGCGGCAGGAGCTTGTCCTTCAAAACCGGGAACAGCGATTGATGCGTGTCCCACGTCTCATTGTTACCCAGGTTCACCTGGACGAGGTGCACGCCCGCCTCGATCAGCCTCCGGGCCATTACCAGGGACCGGCCGAACTGGTGGCGGCCGTATCGGTCGAGGGTCCTGGGATCCTCGCGGTCGAGGTCGAACGCCTGGGCGGCGCGGGGCGAGGCCAGGATCGACAGGGCCTGGGTGCGGAACCGATCGGCCGGGTTTTCCAGGGCGAGACGGTCGATTTCGCGGCGGGATTCGTCCACCCGCCTGAGCAGGTCGGCGCGGTGGCCGAGGCGGTCGAGCGTGAGCCCTTCGGGCAGGTCGCGGCCGGGCGGGTTGAAGGCGTCGGGCCCGTTGTGCTGGAACGCGAGGTTCTCGAAATGGAAGCAGTTCGGGCAGGCGCCGTAGCCGCCGGCGCAATCGGGCGCCATGCTCAGCATCCAGGGCTCGTGGCGGCGGTCGAGCCGGCCGGCCATCTGGCCGGGGATCACGCGGCCGGTCCGGTGGACGAGCAGGTGCGGCAGCACCGCCGAGCCCGGCAGGCCGTCGTCCCCCCTCGCGGTGGGCCGGGCGTACTGCACCAGCGAGGCGATGCTGGGCCAGTCGTTGCCGGTCGGCCGGTTGGGGTCGAAGCCGACCGGCATGTCCTCGTGGCCGGTCAGCATGATGTGGTGGCCCAGCGAGTGGTCGTTGCTCGCGTGCGAGAACGACCGGACCAGCGCAAGCGATCGGCCCGCGAGGCGAGCATCGGCAGATGCTCGCAAATGTCGATCCCGGGCACGTTCGTGGGGATCGGCTTGAACTCGCCGCGGACTTCCGCCGGGGCGTCGGGCTTGAGGTCGAAGGTTTCGAGCTGCGAAGCCCCGCCCGACAGGAAGAGGTACAGGACCGATCGGGCCCTCGGGTCCGCCGAGGTTGGCGCGAGGGCGCGGGCCCGGAGCAGGCCGGGGAGGCCCAGGCCCATCAGGCCCAGCGAGCCGGCGCGGATCAGGGCGCGTCGGCCGATCGTCCCGGGCCCGTTCATGGCGTCTCCTGCTCCGTCGTCGGCGGGATATAGATCACGTCATCGTCCAGATAGCGGACGCTCACTTGTGTCACCCCCACGAACGGAGTCCCGGACTCCCGCTCCCAACGCCGGCCCGCCTCGAACGCCCCCAGGAGCAGGGCCAGGATCGCCACCACGGCCATCATCCGGCCCAGGGTGAATCGGGGCTTCCACTTCTTCTTTGACACGTCCATGCGAACCTCTCCTGGCGAGTTCATCCGGGCGGGCGGAAGCCGGCGAACGGCGCCAGGTCGGGGCCGCCCAGGGCTTCCTCGATGCGGAGCAGTTGATTGTACTTGGCCAGGCGTTCCGAACGCACGATCGATCCGATCTTGATCTGACCGGCCGACGAGGCGACCGCCAGGTCGGCGATCGTCGTGTCCTCGGTCTCGCCCGACCGGGCCGAGACGACCGTGCGATAGCCGTGGCGTCGGGCCATCGACAGCGCCTCGAACGTCTCGGTGAGCGTGCCGACCTGGTTCAGCTTGATCAGGATGGCGTTGGCGATCCCGCGCTCGATGCCGTCGCGGAGCCGACCCACCTGCGTGGCGAAGAGGTCGTCGCCGATGAGCTGGGCCGACTTGCCCTGGCGATTCGTCAAGGTCGCCCAGCCCTCGAAATCGTCCTCGGCCAGGCCGTCCTCGATGGAAACGATGGGGTAATCGCGGGTCCAGGATTCCAGGAGGTCGACTATCCGACCCGATTCGATCGGCCCGCCCCCTTCGGCCTTCAAGGTGTACAGGCCCGTGGATGGTTCGAAGAAATGGGTCGAGGCGACGTCGATCGCGATGGCAACATCGCGCCCCGGCTCCAGCCCGGCCCGGCGGAACGCCTCCATCAAGCGATCGAGCGCCTCGCGGTTGCCCGAGAGCGCCGGCCCGTAGCCCCCCTCGTCGCCGACGAGGTCCCCCTCCTCGCCATGACCTCGGAGGACTTCGCCGAGCGATCGGTACACGTCGGCGGTCATCGCCAGGGCTTCCGAGTACGACCGGGCCCCGACCGGGATCATCAGGAAGTCTTGCAGGTCGAGTTTGCGGCCGGCGTGCAGCCCGCCCGAGATCAGGTTGACCATCGGCATCGGCAGGCAGGCGGGCCTCGCGGGCGGGTCGCCCGGTTCGGGCCGGCCCGAGCGGAGCCGGTGCAGGTACTCGAACAGCGGCTCGCCCCGGGATGCGGCGGCGGCGTGCGCGATCGCCATCGAGGCGCCCAGGATCGCGTTGGCCCCGAGCTTGCCCTTGTTGGGCATGCCGTCGAGGGCGATCATGGCCGCGTCGATGCCCGCCTGGTCCTGGAGGTCGCGGTCGAGCAGCTCGGGCTGGATCGCCTCGCGGACGTTCCGGCAGGCGTGAAGGACCCCTTTGCCGGCGAACCGCGAGGGGTCGCCGTCGCGCAACTCGAGCGCCTCGTGGCGGCCCGTGCTGGCGCCCGAGGGGACGGTGGCGCGGCCCTTCGAGCCGTCGGAGCCCCAGGCCTCGACCTCCACGGTGGGGCGGCCGCGGGAATCGAGCACCTCCCGGGCGAGCAGGCGTCGGAGCGTGGCCATGGTGCCGATCCTCCCGGCCAATCCGATCGATCGAGGATTCAGGCCGTTTGCGCGCAGCGACCGACCCGTTCGCGGAGCGACGGCCAGTCGAGGGCCTCGTCGTGCAGTGCCTCGCGGGCGAACCGGCGCACGGCATCCTCGTCGAGCTGCGCCCGATAGTCAACCGGGCTCTTGCCGTCGACCCGGGCCAGGCAGCAGGCGGCGGCGTGGGCCGCGCCCCGCCGGGCCCGGTCGTCGTCGATCCGGCCGCCGGCCTGCCCGAGGTAGCCCTCCCAGAAGGAGTCGATCCGCGCGAGGGCCTCGGCCGTCTCCTGGCCGAGCCGGGCGGCGCGGAACGCCTTGAGGATCAGGTGGCTGAGGAAGAAGCCGATGTCGAAGGCGGGGTCGCCCGCGTGGGCCGTCTCGAAGTCGACGACCGTGAAGCCGCCGGCGTGGGCCAGCATGTTCTTGGGGCTGTAATCGGCGTGCACGAAGGTCCGCTCGGCCGGGTCGGCGAGGCCCCCGGTCAGGGCGTCGAGCCGGCCCCGGAGGTCGAAGTGGACCCGCGCCAGCTGCCGATAATAGGGGTCAATCCGCAGCTGGTCGAACACCGTCCGGTCGGCCAGCGGCGGGGCCAGCAGCGCCGGCGAATCGGCCGGGATCGCGTGCATCCGGCCCAGGATCCGGCCGGCCTCGACGGCGCGGCCGATGTCGGCCTCGCCGCGGAGCAGCCGCCCCTTCCAGGGCTCGGAGTCGGCCGGGGCGCAGCTCATCGCGAACAGGTGATGCTCGCGGTCCTCGAACAGCAAGGCCGGCACGACGCCCGGCGGCAGGGCGGCGTCCAGCAGGCGGATCGCCTCGACCTCGTTGCGGACGCGGTCGAGGCGGCTGAACCAGGCGAGTTCGGTCCGCAACTGGGCCCTCGACTGCTTCAGCACGAAGGCGGGCAGGCCCTGGGGCTCGACGAGGAAGACCGCGTTGGACACGCCGCCGCCCAGCTCGCGGCACCGGACATCGGCCGATGCCGGGACGCGGCCGGTCCCCCGCAGGAATTCCGCGATCGTCACTTCGGTGCATTCGAACATGGGGCCCCCGCGTTGGTCGGGGTGTTGGTGCATCGGCGCCCGTCACCCTCACCCGGCGTCGGCGATCCGCGTCGATCGCCGATCATCCGGCACGGGGCCGAGTGACACTCCTATGGTGGCCCGCCGCATACTGCCGGGTCAACCGCCAGTAGAGCCATCCGTGCTCGAAGCTGGGCGTCACCTCGGTGGCCTCGAAGAACTCGTTCCAGGTCTCCACGGCCACGATCCGCTTGCCCGAACGCAGGGCCGACTCCCAGGCCGACCGATAGGTCCGGCCGCCCCGCCGGTCGACGAACCGCCCCGCGGGGGGGTAGGAAAACCCGGGCGCGACTGTCACCACGTCGGTGGCATCCTGCAGGCCGTCGGCGGTCGCCTTCAGGCCCCACCAGGCGGTGGTCCGGTCGGTCCGGGCGCCGGCCTTTTTCCACCCGGGGTCGCCGACGAAGGCCAGGCGGGCGCCGCCGAAGTCGGCCGCGAACCGCTGTCGGGCGATCTCGAAGATCCGCGGGTCGATCCGGCCGGGCCGGCCCGAATCGAACAGCCAGACGATCGCCCCGCCGTCGAGCCGGGCCCAGCGCCTCGGGTCGATCCTCGAGTAGAAGTCGCGGATCGTGCCGTAGAACTGGTCGCGGCCGGCGTCGGTGGCGAGGTCGACGGCCCGGGTGCCGGGGGTCGCCGCCAGGGTCGTCGTGTCGTAGAACAGGCCGATCCGGGGCGCCGGCACGCCCGACCGTTCGAGCCCCTCGAGTGCCCCGTCGAGCACCTCCAGGCCCCGGTTCGACCACTCGGCCTCGGCCGGCCGGCGGGGGTCGCCGCCCCAGTAGACCGGCAAGGCCACGTCGATCCCCGCGCCGGCCATCCTGGCCATCTCGCGGGCCTGCCAGGCGGGATCCCGGTACGAGAAGGCGGGGTCGTCGCTGTAACGGGCCGGCGGCCGGCGGCGCCATCCCCCCTTCCCCATCGGCGCCGGGATGGAGTCGTCGGGGTGGTCGGTCAGCATGTCCGACCCGTTCAGCCGGACGTGATAATCGCCGGGCGCATCGTACCAGTAAAAATAATAAGTGACGACGAGAGGATCATTCCGGCCGAACGTGGGCCCCCGGCCGTCGGCCCCCAGGTAGCGCCCGGGATCCGCCGACGCGGCCGAGGGCACCAGCAGCGAGCAGGCCAGGATCGCGAGGCGCTTGCCAAGTCCGTTCATGGGGCCCATCCCTCGCCGACCATCGGGGACCACACCACAGCCTAGCATACGAGTCCGCGCGCGGCTTGCCCCGCTTGACACCGCGCGGCCGGCGGCCTTACGGTGAAGTCCCGCCTACGTTTCCAGCCAGGGCCAAGGGGCCGCGAGGCGACCCGGCATGCATCGCGAGTACCACCCCGAAGACCTCCGGCCCGCCGGCGGCCCGGATCACCACCGCGATCGGGGCCGGCCGGGCCACGACCACCGGCCCTTGTACGCGCTGACGATCGCGCTGGGCCTGCTGCTGGCCGCCGAACTGGTCGCCGGCCTGCCGGGCTTGCAGGCCTTCCGCAGGCCGCTGGGCGTCTCCTGGGCCTGGATCGCCGCGGTGATCGGCGGCGCCCGGATCGTCTACGGCGCCGTCGAGGCCCTGGCTCGGGGCCGGATCGGCGCCGATTTCGCGCTGGCGCAGGCGTGCGTCGCGGCCCTGGTGCTGGGCGAGCCGTTCGTGGCGGCCGAGGTCGTGTTCATCGCGATGGTCGGCGAGGCGCTCGAGGCGATCGTCGCCGAGCGGGCCTTCCGCAACATCGGCCGCCTGTTCGACCGCGCCCCCGCCACGGCGACCGTCCGACGCGACGGCGCCGAACAGTCCATCCCCGCGGCCGACGTCCGTATCGGCGAGGTCGTGATCGTCGGCGCCGGCGAGCGGTTGCCGGTCGACGGCACGGTGCTCTCGGGCCGATCGACGATCGACCCGTCCTCGTTGACGGGCGAATCGCTGCCGATCGACGCCGCCCCGGGCGACCGCGTGTTGGCCGGCACGATCAACCAGTTCGGCCGGCTGGAGGTCGTCGCCGAGCGGGTCGGCGGCGATACCACCATCGGGCAGGTCCTCCGCCTGGTCGCGGAGGCGCAGCTCCGCAAGGCGCCGATCCACCGGACCGCCGACCGGCTCGCCGGCTATTTCCTGCCGGCGGTCGAGGCCGCGGCGATCCTCACGCTGGTCGCCGGCTACCTGCTGGGATGGGCCGACCCGTGGTCCCGCGCCGTGGCGATCCTGGTGGTCGCCTGCCCCTGCGCCCTGGTCCTGGCGACGCCGGCGGCCGTGCTGGCGGGCCTCGCCTGGATGGCCCGGCACGGCGTGATCGCCCGGGGGGGCGAGGCCATCGAACGGCTCGCCGGTTGCGATACGTTCGCGTTCGACAAGACCGGCACGCTCACGTTCGGCCAACCCGAGCTCGCCGGCGTCCGGCCGCTGTCGGAAGGCTTCGGCGAAGGCGACATCCTCCGACTGGCCGCCGCCGCCGAGGCGTCCAGCCGCCACCCGCTCGCCGCCCTGGTCCGCGAGGCCGCCGCAGGCCGGGCACTGGAGCGGGTCGAGGCCCGCGACATCGAGGCCCTGCCGGGCGCGGGCGTGGCGGGCGTCGTCGACTGGCAAGGGAAGGAATCGACCATCCTGGTCGGCAACCGCCGGTTGATGTCCGAACGCGGCCTGACGATCGTCGAGGAGGTCGACCGCGCCCTCGAAGAACTCGACGGCCGGGGCGAGACGGCCCTGCTCGTGGCGATCGACGGCCGGGTCGTCGGCCTGATCGGCGCGAGCGATCGCGTCCGGCCCGAGGCCCGGGGGGTGGTCCGGGACCTGGGCCGACTCAGGATCGGCGAGATCGCCATCCTCACCGGCGACCGCCCCGGCGCCGCGACCCGGGTCGGGAAGGGCCTGAATCTGCCCGAGGTCCACGCCGAACTGCTGCCGGCCGACAAGGCGGGGTGGATCCGCGATCGCCAGCGCGAAGGCCGGCGGGTGGCGATGGTCGGCGATGGCATCAACGATGCGCCCGCGCTGGCCGAGGCCTCGGCCGGCCTGGCGATCGCCGGTCCCGGCGCCGACCTCGCCGCCGAGGCGGGCGACTTCGTCCTGATGGGCGACCCGCTCCGGGTCTTGCCCGACCTGGTGAAGCTCTCCAGGGCCACCGTCGGCATCATCCGCCAGAACATCCTCGTCTTCGCGTTCGGCCTGAACGCCCTGGCGATGGCCGCCGCGGCCCTGGGATGGCTCGCGCCGGTGCCGGCGGCGATCCTGCACCAGGCCGGCTCGCTGCTGGTCCTGCTCAACGCGATGCGGCTGCTTGCGTTCGGCAACTGGGCCGACCTGCCCCCCTTCCCCGCGATCCGGCGGTCCATCGGGCGGCTCGACGAGGCCCTCGATCCCGGGCCGGTCGTCGATGCCCTGGCCTCGTGGCGCAGGCCCCTGCTGGCCGCCGCCGGCCTGCTGCTGGTCGGTTATGGGCTGGCCTCGAACGTCCATGCGATCGCGCCCGGCGAGGTCGGCCTGGTCGTCCGGGGCGGCCGGCTGGTGGCGACGCTCGGGCCCGGCCTGCACGCCCGGTGGCCCCGGCCGATCGAGTCGGTCCGCCGGGTCGAGCCCGCCCGGGTCGAGGGCCTGGAGATCGGCTTCCGGTCGGTCTCCTCGGCGGCCGCCGGATGGCAATCGGGCCACGATCGGGCCGCCACCGCGATCGAGGAGGACGAGGCCCTGCTGATGACGGGCGACGGCCAGCTCGTCGAGCTGACCGCTTCGGCGCAGTACCGGATCGACCCCGAACGGCTGGCCCGGTACGCCTTCGGGTCGGCCGACCCGAAGGGGGCGCTCCGTTCGATGGCCGAGGCCGCCATCCGGGCCACGGTGGCACGGTCAAGGCTCGACGACCTGCTGGCGTCCGGCCGGAGCGGGGCCGAGGAATCGGCGTTGCACGACCTGCGCAAGAGGGTCCAGGGCTGCGACCTGGGCCTGTCGGTGGTGTCGATCGCCTTCCAGGACGTCCACCCGCCGTTGCCGGTCCTGTCGGCGTTCCGCGAGGTCTCGCAGGCCGAGGGGGAGCGGCGGACCCGGATCAACCAGGCCGGCGCGATCCTCGCCGAACGGCTGGCCTCGGCGAAAGGGCTGGCCGCCGCCGCGAGGGCCCGCGCCGAGGCCGATCGCGACTCGGCCATCGCCCGGGCCGGCGGCGAGGCGGCCGCCTTCCTCGACGCGCGCCAGGGCCGGGCCGGCGGGCCCTCGCTGGCCGACTGGCGGCTCTACCAGGACGCGATCGCCGGTGCGCTCGAAGGGCGGTCGAAGGTGATCCTCGACCCGGCCCGCGCCCCGGGGCGTCGCCAGCTGATCCTGCCCAACGCCCCACCCTGGATCGGGAGCGACGGCCGATGACCCGGATCCCTCGGAAACGCCGGCGTTTCGCGGCCCTCGCCGTGCTGGTCCTGGCCGCCACCGCGGTCGGATTTTCCTGCCTGGTGGCGGTGGACGAGGCCGAGTCGGTCCTGATCACCGACTTCGGCCGGGTGGCCCGGGCCTACGGGCCGGGCGAGGCGGGCCTGCACACGCGATGGCCCTGGCAGTCGGCCATCCGGGTGGACCGCCGCCTTCGGGTCCTCGACGCCCCTTCGAGGGAGATCCTGACGGCCGACAAGCGGAACATCGACGTCTCGCCGTACATCGCCTGGAGGGTGGCCGACCCGCTCCGGTTCGTCCGGTCGGCCGGCTCGGTCGCGTCGGCCGAGGCGAGGCTTTCGGAACGGGTCTCGGCCTCCTTGAGCGCGTCGGTGGGCCGCCGGGAGCTGTCCGCGATGGCCACGACCGACGCGGCCGCCTGGCAACTCGACGCGATCATGGCCGAGGTCCGCGACGCGGTCTCGAAGGCGGCGCTGGAAGAACTGGGGATCGAGGTGGTCGACGCGAGGCTCAGGCGGTTCAACTTCCCGGTCGAGGTCCGGCCGTCGGTCTTCGAGGTGATCCGGTCGGAGCGGAGGCGGGTCGCCGCCGAGCTGCGGGCCGAGGGGGAGGCCCGCTACCTGGAGATCACCAGCCGCGCCGAACGCGACCGCGACACCATCCTGGCCGAGGCCGACGCCGACGCCGAGCGGATCCGGGGCCGCGGCGACGCCGAGGCCACCCGCCTGCTCAACGAGGCCCATGCGAAGGACCCGCGGTTCTACGAGTTCGTCCGCACCCTGGAAACCTACCGGGCCCTGCTCGACGACAAGACGACCGTGATCCTGTCGGCCTCCAGCCCGCTGCTCCAGCTCCTGACCCACGGTCCGGGGCCCGGCCTGCTCGAAGCGGCCCCGCCCCCGCGCACGCCCTCCGAATCCGGCCCGGCCGCGGGGGGCCCCTGAACGATGCGGCGGATCGTCGCGGCGGTCGGGCTGCTGGCGTTGGCCGCGTATGCCCTGTCGGGCTGGACGGTGGTCCAGCCGGGCGAGTCGGTGGTGGTCCGGCGGTTCGGCAAGGCGCTGCCCGAACCGTGGGGCCCCGGGCCGCACTGGGGGGCGCCTTACGGGATCGATGCGCGGGAACGGGTCCGGCTGGACGAGGTCCGCACGATCGAGGTCGGCCGATCGGGCGTGGCCGGCCTGGGCGAGGACCCCGGTTCCGGCGAGTTCCTCACGGCCGACGGCAACCTCGTGCAGGCGAGGGCCGCGGTCCAGTACCGGATCGACGACCCGCTCGCCTACCTGACCTCGGCCCGGGACACCCCGGCGATCCTGGCCCGGCTGGCCGAATCGGACCTGGCCGCCTCGATCGCCCGATCGACCATCGACGACGCCCTGGCGGCCGGCGGCGCCGCCGTCTCGGCCGAGGCCGAGGCCCGTCTCCGCAGCGACGCCGACGCCCAGCGGCTCGGCCTGGCGATCCTGGGCGTCCGTTTGACGTACCTCCGCCCGCCCGGCGAGGTCCAGGCCGATTTCGACGCGGCCCAGTCGGAGCGGAGCCGGGCCGACCGCGCCCGGATCGAGGCCGAATCGAGGGCCCGCGTGCTCGAATCCGAGGCCCGGGCCGCCGCCTCGGCCCGCGAGACCGCCGCCCTCGCGAAGGCCGATCGGGCCGTCTCCACGGCGTCGGCGAAGGCCGATCGCTTCGAGGCCCTGCTGGAGGAGGCCCGCCGCGACCGCCAGCTTACGGCGCGAAGGCTCTACCGGGACGCGCTCCGGGACCTGATGCCGAAGGTCGGCCGCAAGGTGGTCGTCGGCGACGACGAGCCGGTCGACCTGAGCGTCCTGGGGATCGACGGCCCGCCCGGCCGCCCTTGATCTTCAGCGCCGGAGCCGCTCGGTCAGGCCGCGGACCAGGGGCGATTCGGGGGCGAGCTTCAGGGCCCTCTCGGCCGATTTGAGGGCGTCGGCCTGCTTCCGGTCGGCGTGATAGGCCAGGGCCAGGTGGTAGTAGACGTCGGACCGGGCCGGCAGCTTCTCGGCGGCGAAGGCGAGGTCCCCGAGCGCCTCGGGCACCTGCTGCAAGGCCAGGTAGGCGCGGCCCCGCTGGAATCGGGCCTCGGGGTCGTCGGGCGCCCGCTCCAGGACCGGGGCCAGGCGGGCCAGCGCCTGGTCGGCCTGGTCGCGGTCGAGCTGGATCGTCGCCACGCGGAGCAGCGCCGTGGACGAGTTGGGGTCGATCTCCAGGGCCCGGAAGTAGGCGGCCAGGGCCTCGTCGATCCGGCCGGCGGCCTCCAGCGCCTGGCCCCGGGCCAGGTGGGCGCCGCCGCGCCTGGGGTCGATGTCGATGGCCAGGTCGAGCGGTTCGAGCGCCTCGCGATACTGTCCGGTGCGGAGGCGGATCTCCCCCTGGCCGACCAGGGCGTCGACGTAATCGGGGTCGATCTTCAGGGCGCGGGCCTCGGCCTCCTCGGCCTCGCCCATCCGGTCGGATGCGGCGTAGACCCGGGCCAACCGGTGGTGGGCCTCGGCCAGCCGCGGGGCCTCGGAGATCAGTTGATGGAGGATCCCCTCGGCCGAGGCCAGGTCCTTCGCGTCGATCGCCGACTGGGCCTGCGTGCTGAGCTGGTGCCGGCGCTCGACCTGCTCGGGCGTGGCCGTCGCGTGGCCGAACCGGAACGCGGCGCAGCCGGGGCCGGCGAGCGAAGCCGCCAGGGTCGCCATCAGGTGCACGCAGACGGCCCGCCGACGCATCGAGAGCCCCCCATGCCATCCCCGGGCCCGAGCCGGCCCGGCACCATAAGCCCAATCGCCGTCCCGGTCAAGCCGGGCTCGGGGCCTCCCGTCGCGGCCATCGCCCCCCGAAAGGCCGGGCAAGGCTTGCCGGGACCGGTTACAATATCATTCCGCCACCCGCGCCGATCCCCCGAGATTGGGCCCGGGCGGCCGGACTTCGGACCGGCTCGGATCGAATCGAACGGGAAGGGTGGGCACCATGAAGTTCCGGGACTTCGTCGTCCGGGACGCGATCATCACGGACCTGCGGGCCAGCGCGAAGGCCGACGCGATCCGGGAGGTGGTGTCCAGCCTGGCCGATTCGGGCGCCCTGCCGACGCCGGTGGCCGACGGCGTGGCCTCGGCGATCCTGGCCAGGGAGGGGATCGCCACCACGGCCCTGGGCCGGGGCGTGGCCTTCCCGCACGCGAGGCACGCCGGCGTGCCGGGCCTGGTCGGCACGATCGCGATCGACCGCAAGGGGCTCGAATATGGCGCCCTCGACGAGCAGAAGGTCGACATCCTGATCGCCGTGGTCTCCCCGGCGGCCGAGGCCGGCCGCCACCTCCGCGTGCTCGAGTTCCTCTGCGCCGCGGTCGGCGGCGAGCCGGGCGGCGCCAGGGGCACGGCCAGGCCGAGGCCGGAGGTCTTCCCCGGGATCCACTGGCTGGACAAGCTCCGCGAGGCGAAGACCCGCGACGAGGTGGTCGCCGTGCTGGACGAGGTCGACCGCGTGTTCGGGACCGACCGTTGAGCGCGGCCCCCGATCGGATCAGCCCTTCGGGCGTCCCCCGATCCCCTTCCATCGCGTGCGGACGTCCGACTTGCGGAACACCAGGAAATACGAGTGATTCTTGCGGGCGTGGACCTGCCGCAGGACCCGGCTCACGCCGGGGTTGTTCAGCCGCATCACCACGAACAGGTCCTCGGCCAGGAAGCCGGCCGTGGCGAGGTCCTGGATGATCTCGACGTGCGTCAGCCGCTGCCGGTTGGCGCAGACCTCGTCCTGGCACTTGACGATGTAGATCCCCTGGTCGCGGAGGACCCGGCGCGCCTCGCGGCCGGCGTCGGCGTAGAGTTCGAGCACCGCCTCGTGATATTTCGACCCGCCGCCGTTGCCGTTGCCGGCCGCGTTGTTCCGGTAGTAGCCCTCGTAGTTCTGGTGGTTGACGTGCGCCGAGCCGCCGGGCGTGTGCATGTAGGGCGGGTCGAAGACCACGCAGTCGATCGAGCCGTCCTCGTACGGCAACTCCCGGCAGTCGGTGCCGGTGCCCAGGTCGGTGCCGAGCACCTCGTACCGGCCGGGCGGGATCCGCTTCCAGAAGACGCCCCGGCCGAAGGTGACGTCGGCGACCAGGCTCCCGGCGCTACGTACAGGCCCAGGACCTGCGGGAAGACCGCGTCGTTCGTGCCGCGGTAGGCCGAGAAGACCAGGTCGTTGGTGGGCACCCCGCCGGGCGCCTTCCGCTTCGGTTTCGTCGTCGGGTTCAAGGGGTTCATCCCGGGGGCCGCAGGGCCCGTTCGATCCGTCGGTCGGGGATCAGCCAGAGCAGGGCCACGAACGCGTAGAGGGCCATCGCGGCCACCGGGTACCGCCAGGCCACGCCGATCGCCGCCGCATACGACAGGAGCGATGCCTTCCCCTTCCAGTCGGACTTCACCGCCTTCTTGAGGACCGAGTCGGGCCCCTGAGCGGCGATGATGACGGCCTGCAGGATCGTGTAGGCGACCGCCGCCATCAGCAGCACGAGGCCGTAGGCCATCACCGGGGTGGTGGCGAAGTGGTTCACGCCCATCCAGCCGGTCACGAACGGCACCAGCGACAGCCAGAACAGCAGGTGCAGGTTGGCCCAGAGCATCGCCCCGGTCGCCTCGCGGCAGGTGTGCAGCATGTGGTGGTGATTATTCCAGTAGATCCCCAGGTAGACGAAGCTCAGCACGTAGGCGAGGAGATAGGGGACCACCGGACCGAGGGCCTCGAACCCCTCGCCGTGCGGCACCTTCATCTCCAGCACCATGATCGTGATCAGGATGGCGATCACGCCGTCGCTGAACGCTTCCAGCCTGCCCTTGCCCATCGCTGCGGCCCGGCCCCGTCCGCTCGACTCCCGCGGGGCTCCTCCCCCGCCGCTTTTCCAACGGCCGGAGATGATACCAGGACCGGGGGCCGTCGTGGATGATCCGGCCGCCGGGAAATCGGGCCGGCCGGCCCGATCCCCCGCGACGGCCGCCGCCGATCGGATACCGCCTACAGCGAGGCGTTGTAGGACGCCACCGCCGCGGTGATGTCCTGGACGACCTTCGCGTTGGCCCGGCCGATCGCCAGCAGCGACTGGAACCGGAACGACGCCGTGCCGAAGAACCGCGTCGAGGTCGGCGTGGCGATCGAGGCGAGCCGGGTTTGCAGGCTGTTATCCGGCGTCGCGCCCCGGAGCACGTCGTCCCGCAGGGTGGTGTTGAGCGTGCCGGTCACGCCGGTCGGCAGGTTGGCCACGGCCGACGCCAGGCCGGTATTGAGCCCCTGCAGGGCCGTCGCCACGGCGGCGTCGAACGCGGCGCGGTTGGCCGAAGGGTCGGTCGCGCCGGCGGGCAGGAGCACGTCCTTGACCGCGTCGTTGTACGCCTTCGAGAAGGTGCGGAAGGCCGCATTGGCCGCCTGGACGTCGCCCCGCAGCGTCGCCGCGTCGATCGTGCCGGCGGGCGCCGGCGCCGTGCGGACCAGCCGGACCACCTGGTCGCCGACCTGGTCGATCCAGCGGGCCCCCTGGCGGGTGAACGCGCGGAGCGACCGGAAGCTCGTGTCGGACGGCGTGGTGATCGCCCCCAGCAGCCCCTGCAGGCTGTTATCCGGGCTGGCGGCCGGCGTGGCGGTGAGCAGCCTGGCCCCGATCGTGCCGTCCAGCGTCGAGGCGGTCGGCAGGTTGGCGATAATGCCGTCGATCTTCGTGTCCAGGGCGGAGAGCTCCCGGCCGATCGCCGCGTCGAACGCGGCGCGGTTGGCCGAGGGGGTCGTGCCGTTCTTCAGCAGGATCGTCTGCACGTCCTGCGCGTAGGTCCGCTGGAAGTCGCGGACCGCCTGCGCGACCTGCAAGGCGTCCCGGGCCGGCAGGGAGAGGCTCCCCCCCGCGGGTACCGACCGATCTTCCAAACGATCCGTCAAGGCGGGCCGGAATGCGCGTCTCATGGTGTCCGTCCCCAGTCGCCCAAGGGCCATGCAACCCAAGATCCATGGTAGGCCCGATTTCCGACAGGTTCAAGGCGACTCGCGGAGCTGGATCTGGCGATCGAGTTCGCCACCGACTCGCCTGCGGGCGGATTCCTCCTCCGCGATCGCCCGGATCTGTCGGGGGTACCATTCGAGGGAGAAGATATTGATCGGCAGGGCCTGGATCCGCCGGGCGAGTTCCTCGGGGGGGATCTTGCGCGCGGCCTCGGGGGTGGCCGGGTCGGCCGGGTAAATCAAGGGGTCCTCGATCAGCGGGGCGGGCCGATCGGCGGCCGGCCGGCAGAGCACGGGCAGCCGGTTGGCCCAGACCAGTTGCATGATGCGCCGGGTCCGTTCGGCCTCCGAGCCGGAGGCGACCCGGGCCTGGCGGAGCCATTGCGAGGGGTTCATCTCGGCCAGGATCCGGCCGAAAGCGGTGGTCGGCTGCGCGCCGCCCCCCTGCCGCTGGGTGATGCTGTACTGGATCAGGTCGCGGAACTGCTTCGGGTCGCGGGTGGCCTCCAGCTCGATCATGCATTCGAGCTTCCACACCTCCTCGTCCGGCGTGCGGAGGGCCTCGGCCTCGTCGAGGTCCTGCTTCGCCCGGCGGAGCAGGTCGGCGTCGACGCGGGGGTCGGCCGCCCAGCGTTCGATCCGCTCGGTGGCCTGGCGATAGATGGTGATGCCGACGAGGCGCTCGATCAGGAAGCCGTGCCGGCCGCTGTGGCGGCTGCAACGGACGAGCGCCCGGTACCAACCCCAGGCGCCGGCCATGTCCCCCTCTTCTTCCAGCCGGGATCCCTCCAGCAGGGCCAGGGGGGTGAAGGCGTGGCGGAGTTCCTGGGTGACGTCCAGCAAGGTGCCCGTGGTCATCTCTTCGAGGCGGTGATAAAGCGCCTCGTCGCGCCCGGTGCCTTCCCTCCAGATATCCAGGGCCTCGCGGTTCTCGGCGACCCGGGCGCGCAGCTCGGGGCCGGCGAGCCGCCATTCCGTGGGGGTATTCTCGCCGTTCTTGAGGATGTCCCGGAACACCCGGTACTTGCCCGGTTGGAGCGTGGCCGTGGCCAGCTGGTAAGCGTGGAAGGCGTTGCGCTCGGGGGGCACGTCGTTGGGGAATTCGCGGCGGAACGCGGCGACGTCGAACGGGTCGCCGATGTCGGGGATCGACGCCAGGCTGCCGTATTCCCAGGCGGCCGGCAGGCCGACGAATGCCAGCGGCACGGCCAGGGCCCCCAGGGCCCACCTGGCCCACCTCGGCGGGCGGCGCCCGCCCTTCGGCGGCGATGCGGGTTCGGGCATGGCGGGCCTCATTTCCGGGTCATCGCGGGGCGACATCGGCGATCGGTTCGGTGGACGTGAAGGGCGGGTCGGTCGGCGAGTTCCCCTCGGGCAGGGCGCCGAGGTACTTGCCGAGCAGGTCACCCATCACCTTCGGCGGGTGCCCCTGTTCCAGCGTGTAGAGCCGCTCGGCCAGGGTGAGGACCAGCGCGTCTTCCTGGAGCGCCTCGCGGTCCAGGTAGCCGATCATCTGGGGGGCCGAGGAGATGAAGATCCGGGCCAGGGGCGAGGCCTCGATCTGCCGGGCCAGTTCCTCGGGGGCCAGCCGGTGGGCCTCGGGGGCGGCGTCGCCCTCGGGCAGATAGAACGGGAACCGGCCGGTCGACTGCGACGGCCGCTCGTCCCGGGGCCGGTCGCAGTAGGCCAGCAGGTTGGCCATCCAGAGCCGATAAACCCGGCGACCCCGCTCGGGCTCGTGGAGCAGCCAGCAGGAGAGGCGGGTGGCCGCCGGGAACGCCTGGTGTAGCGGGCTCTGGTGCCAGTCCTTGCCCTCCAACGCCGGGTCGACCTCGGCCATCGAGTTCAACGTGGCGAGGTAATCGTACCGGAGTGCGTGCGAGATCGGCACCTGGTCGGCCCGGGCCCTCGACGCCGCGTCGAGGGCCCGGCGGAGCAGTTCGGCGTCGACCCGCGGCTCGGCCGCCCATTCGTCGAGGTCGCGGCAGGCCATCGAGCGGATGTTGAGGCCCGCGAATCGGGCCACCAGCGGGCCGGCCAGGGCCGCGTGCTTCGCCGATCGCAGGATCGCCAGGTCCAGGTCCAGGGCGCCGGCCATGTCCCCCTCGTCGCGGAGCCGACGGGCTTCGAGCGAGGCCAGCCGGGCGAATTCCTGGAGCAGCTGGACCGTCATCGTCGGCGTGCTGGCCCGCAGGTCGGCCGGGGCGGTGTCGAGCGCATCGGGCCGCCCGGTCGCCCGCTTCCAGGTCGCCAGCGCCTCGGCGTTGGCCTCCAGCCAATCCTGCTGCCGGGCCGCCGGGGACGTCGGCGTGGCCAGCCCCGCCCCCCAGGCCAGGGCCTGCGGCTTGAACTGGGCCGCCGCCTCGCGGTACAGGACGAAGGCGTTGTCCTCGTCGCGGACACGCCTTTCCAGCAGGGGCTTCGTGTCGAACGGGTCGCCGATGTCGGGGATGCCCAGGATCTGCGCCTCGCGCCAGGCCAGCAGGCCGATCGGCAGGGCGACCATCGCGTAGAGCGCCAGCAGGGCCAGCCGCTTCGGGCCCCTCGCCTGCTCGACCAGGTAGGCCGGCAACATCAGGGCATGGACCAGCCGAGATCCCCACGATCGGGGCGGCGTCCCCGCGGCAACCCGGGCCATCGGCGTAGCTCCCGTCCCCACTCCGATCCCATTCGGACTCGATCGCGAGTCTATCAGGCCGGCGCTCGCCGGATCAATGACATTCGTCAGGGAAGGGCCGCATGGTTGCCCCGGGGGGCGGTCCGCGGTAGGCTCGCCGTGGAGTTTTCGCGAGGTTTCGTCGATTCGGGAAGGGGCCGGGTATGCGTTGGGTCACGGTTCAGACGGATCGGGGATCGCGGGCGTGCGGCGTCGCGGTCGATCGTTGCGTGGACATCAACGCGGCCGACCCGGGCCTGCCGTCGGACCTCAAGACGCTGCTGAAGCTGGGCCGGGGCGGGCTCGAGGCGGCGTCGGCGGCGGTCCGCACCGGGACGGTCGGATTCGACCTGGACACCGCGCGGCTGCTGCCGCCGATCACCGCCCCGGGCAAGATCATCTGCCTGGGCCTGAACTACCGCGACCACGCGATCGAGAGCGGCGCCACGCCGCCCGAGGAGCCGGTCCTGTTCAGCAAGTTCGCCTCGGCCCTGAACGGCCACAAGGGGGTGATCGTGCTGCCGGCGGTCAGCCAGCAGGTCGACTACGAGGCCGAGCTGGTGGTGGTGATCGGCCACCGGGGGAAGGACATCCCGAAGGAACGGGCCCTGGAATACGTCGGCGGCTACATGTGCGGCAACGACGTCTCGGCCCGCGACTGGCAGCTCGGCAAGCCGGGCAAGCAGTGGCTGGCCGGCAAGACGTTCGACACCTTCGCCCCCGTCGGCCCGTTCCTGGTGGACGCCTCGGAGGTGCCCGACCCGCACTCGCTGCCGATCTCGCTGAGGCTGAACGGCCAGACGATGCAGGAGTCGAACACGAGCCAGTTGATCTTCAAGATCGACGAGACGATCGCCTACATCTCGAAGATCGTCACCCTGGAGCCGGGCGACCTGATCTTCACCGGCACCCCCTCGGGCGTGGGCATGGCCCGCAAGCCGCCGGTGTTCCTCAAGCCGGGCGACACCACCGAGGTCGAGATCGGCGGCCTGGGCATCCTGCGGAACTCGGTGATCGCGGGTTGATCCCGGCCGGGTAACCAGAGCCGCCACCGGGGCCGTCGGGGATTTGCTCCCCCGACGGCCCATACGCCAATGGATTGCATGCAACATCGATTTGAAGCATTGGGATTCTAGTACGATCGCCGAGGGCGGATGTCACGCGGTCGCGGGATCGCGAGTAAAAACACCGCACAAGCGGGCGAATGCGGGCCATGTGAGGCCCCCACAACTTTGAGCCCGCGACGGCGGCCCCCCATCGATGCCGTCGCCGATCCGCCCCGGGAAGAGTCGGATACCGCCATGAACCCTCCGCGACGCGGCCGGGAGCGATCCGATCGCGGGCGGGCCGATTTCGGGCCGGCCGCCGCCCGGTTGATCCCCATCGCGGGGGCGGTCGGCCACGCGGCCGATCGCGACCTCGACCGACCGAGGCGGCCCCGATCCGGCCGCTAGCCGCCGAGCCGGGCATCCCCTGAGAGGCCGGGATGCCCCGCGCTTTCCTGGAAGCCGGCGGTTGCAGGGTCGCGTTGCGCGGCCCGCCGACGGCCTAGATGGCCTCGCCATGCGCACCAAGAGGAGTGTCCGATGCTTCGAATGCGCCCCGCCCGTTCGTCGTCCGCCCGCAAGCCCCGAGGCGAGGCCGTGCCCGCCCGCCGAAACCGACGCGCCTCCCTCGGGGCCGAGATGGCCCAGTTGGAGCGCCGCGACCTGCTCGCGACCTGGTCGATCCCCTCGTTCATCGCCTCCAGCGCCGCCAACTCCAACAGCATCGCGGCCGTGTCGCGGGCCTCCAACACCATGGAGATGTGGTGGATCACCAAGGACGGCTCGGTGCAGGATGCCTTCTTCTACGACGGCCAGCCGTGGCGGCAGTTCCAGCTCGCGCCGGCCGGCAGCGCCTCGACCACGGGCGGGATCACGGCGGTGTCGCGGGCGTCGAACACGATGGAAGTCTGGTGGGTCGGCGCCCAGGGCTCGATCCAGGACGCCTACTACTACGACAACCAGGGCTGGCGCCAGTTCACGCTCGCGGGCAACGGCAGCGCCTCGACCACCGGCGGCATCACCGCCGTCTCCCGCGCCTCCAACACGATGCAAGTCTTCTGGACCGCCGCAGGATCGGTCCAGGATGCCTATTACTACGACGGCCCGAAGGCGCCAGTTCACGCTGGCGGGCAACGGCAGCGCGGCGACCACCGGCGGCATCACGGCGGTGTCGCGGGCGTCGAACACGATGGAGGTCTTCTGGGTCGGCCCGCAGGGCTCGGTCCAGGACGCCTACTACTACGACGGCGCCGGATGGAGGGGATTCACGCTGGCCGGCAACGGCAGCGCCTCGCCCCGGGGCGGCATCAAGGCCGTCTCCCGCGCCTCCAACACGATGGAGGTCTTCTGGGTCGGCGCCCAGGGCTCGGTGCAGGATGCTTATTACTACGACGGCGCCGGATGGAAGGGATTCACGCTGGCGGGCAACGGCAGCGCGGCGACCACCGGCGGCATCACGGCGGTGTCGCGGGCGTCGAACACGATGGAGGTCTTCTGGGTCGGCCCGCAGGGCTCGGTCCAGGACGCCTACTACTACGACGGCGCCGGATGGAAGGGATTCACGCTCGCGCCGGCCGGAAGCGCCTCGATCACCGGCGGCATCAAGGCGGTGGCCCGCGCCTCGAACACGATGGAGCTGTGGTGGGCCGGCGCCGACAACTCGGTGCAGGACGCCTACTTCTACAACAACACCGGCTGGAACCGGTTCCAGCTCGAGCCGGCGATCCCGGCCAACCCGGCCGCGGCCACGGCCTACTCGGCCCCGCCGGCGGGCACGTCGCTGTACAACGGCGGCGCCCCATCGTACCTCGACGTGACCCAGGGGGCCGTCGGCGACTGCTGGCTGCTGTCGAGCCTGGCCGAGGCCGCCTTCCGGCAGCCGTCGCTCATCACCAGCATGTTCACGTACGACGGCACCACCGTCGTCAACGGCTCCAGCGTGGGCATGTACACGGTGCGGCTGTTCGACACCAAGGGCTTCCCGGTCTTCATCCAGGTCGACGCCAGCCTCCCCTCCGGCGGCAGCTACTACGACCGCGTGACCAACGGCCTGGGCACCAAGTCGCTGTGGGTCGCCCTGGCCGAGAAGGCCTACGCCATGGCCAACGGGATGGGCTACGTCACCACCAGCAACCCGAACCAGAACAGCTACGCGGCCCTGAACGGCGGCTGGCCCTCGTGGGCGCTGTCGGCCATCACCGGGCGGCCGGCGGCCGAGTACAACACGAATACGAACGACATCGTCTCGGCCTGGAACTCGGGCAAGCTCGTGGTGCTCTGCACCAGCACCCCGACCAGTTCGTACATCGTGGGCAGCCACTGCTACGCGATGGTCGGCTACACCTCGGGCGCCGCCCAGCCGTTCAAGATGTACAACCCGTGGGGCACCGACGCCAACGGCTGGGCCCCCGGCAACGCCAACACCAAGTTCGGCCTGTTCACCGCCAACGCGGCGTTCATCGCCCAGAACTTCACCAAGGAGTCGTTCGGCAGCGCCTCGAACGACGGCAAGGTCGTCAGCCTGACCACCGTCGAATCGACGACCACCCACCGCGACGCCGCCCGACGCCGCGGCGGCACCTTCGTGGTCAGCGTCTTCGCCCCGAAGTTCTCGATGCTGCTCCACGCCTGACCCCGGCAACCGAGATCGTCGCGGACGCACCCCGGCCTGCCCGGGGTGCGTCCGTTTCAAGGCGACGAATTTGCGATCACCATGACGCTATCCATTCCCCAGCGGATCGGGGGCGTCGCAAGGCGCACCACGACCGGCCCATCATGATCCCGGCGTCAGAGACGATCCGCCCGGGGGCCAACCGGCCCGGACGAGGGGGGGCCTCCGCGAGCGCGGTCCTGGCGCGTGCGGACCGCCTACCACGCCGGGTCCGGCGGGCTGCTGAAGAACTCGGCATGGCGGAAGCCCCCGGCGCGATCCATGGGCCGCCGCCGGCCGGGTCGATCCTGCTGCCCTACGGCCTGGGTCGCTCCATCTCCTTGAGGAGCATGTCCACTGTGGCCTCGATCTCATTCGGCTGGATGAACCCCTTGTTGCGGATCACGCCCTTCGCGTCCAGCACGTAGAACGTCGGCATGGACCGGATCATCCACTGCGACGCGAGCGGCCCCTCCAGGTTCTCGCCGTCCCACAGGATCGGCCAGGTGTTCTCGCCCTTGTCGGCCAGCGATACGAGTTCCTGAACGTCATCCTCGACGCTGATGCCGAGCAGGGCGAACGGCTTCTCACGGTACCTGTCGACCATCGCGCGGAGGTAGGGGTACATCTGGCGGCAGACTCCGCAGGAGCGATGGCTGCCGAATTCGAGGACGACTACCTTCCCTCGGGAATCGGCGAGCCTCATCGCCCGGCCGCGGATGTCCTTGCCGACGATGTCGGGCGCCTCCCGCCCGATGCCGAGGTCGCGGAGGACGTGCAGCTCGCCCTTCGCCAGCTCGGCCGCTTCCGGGGGGAAGTTGCCCTCGACCCGGACGTCGGCGTACTCGTCGATGACTTTCCGGAACAGGGCTTCCGACTCGGCCGCCACCGCTTCGAGGCCCCGAGCCTGCATCCGCCGGACATTCGCCAGCTTCGCCGGGTCGAGGGACTGCTCGCCGTGCATCGCGATCTTGACGAGCCGGCTCTCCGTCGTCTCCTGGGCCATCTTGAGGTAATCCGCCAGCGCCAGGCACGCCGCCCCCTTCACCGCGCGGTGGGGGCTGTCCTTCAGGACGACCCGGAGCATCTCCTCGTAAGGGGGGAAGGGCTCGCCGTAGCGCGAGCATTGCCCGCAGAAGTCCTGGATCCGCTCGCTCCGGCCGTGGTCGCGGGCGATCATCGCCAACGCCTTCTCCGCGGGGGGCCCGAAGACGCATCGCGACGCGACCCAGAACAGCGCATCGAGGGCGACCGGGTCCTCGGGATTCCGCTCGGCGATGTCGAAGAAGCGCGGGGCGAATTCGTGGGGCTGGGGGCGTGCGTAGGCGGCCTTCAGGCGATCCTGGTCGTTCGTTGCCGCCTTGAGCGCCTCGAACGCGGCTTGCTGGGCCGCGTCGAATTCCTTGACTAACGCCTCATAACGCGACCGGGGCGTGTCCTGGGACGGCCCCGGGGCGGCCGCGAAGGCGAGCAAACTCATCACGACCGCTTGCATCGTGCGACCTCCCCTCCAGTTAGACGGGCAGCACCTACACCTTACAATTGTAGTTGGGACGAGCCCGGAGTGCAATCGGGTGCCCTGGAATCGCCCGAACGCCGCCGTCACTTCGCCGGGAGCGCCAGGCACAGGGCCGAGACCGCCCACGCGGAGGCCGCCATCGACAGGAACTGGTCCTTGCCGTGCGGGAAGCCGCTCTCGAAGTAGGGCTGGAACGGCTTGCTCCGCGACGCCACATGCCAGGAACCGTCCCCGAGCTGGGAAGAGATCAAAAAGCCCAGGCCCTGCCGGTAGGCGGGATCGTCCGTCGCCAGGCCCCCGGCCAGGTGCAGGGCGACCAGAGCCGTCGCCGTCGCATAGGCGTCGGAAGTTCCTCCCTCCAGCTGGGACCAGCCGCCGTCCGCATTCCGGGTCTTGAGCAGGTCGTCGGCCGCCTCGCGAATCGAATCCTCGGGCGATCCCGCGGCCGACATCGCCAGGAGGCGGAACACGCGGTCCTCGGTGTCGCGGGGGGCGGCCGTCTCCAGCCATCGGCGGGCCTTCTCGGCCCGGGCGGCGGCCTTTTGTTCCCGCCCGTCCCTGCCGTAGGCCTTGAGGGATCGCAGGGCGAAATAGGTCGCCGAGAATTCGCTGGCCTCCGACGGGGGCCGATCCGACGAACTCCGCCAGTGGCCCCGATCCTCGTCCTTGCGCAGCAGGTAGTCGGCGACGGCGTCGGTCAGGTCGTCCGGCTTCGCGCCGCCGACTTCCAGCGTGAACAGGGCGTAGCCGGCACGATGGACGCCGCCCCCCTGGCCGTTCCCCTTCCGGTAGCTCTCGATCGCCTCGCGAAGGTCGGCGTCCGTGAGCGCGACCGCGTCCTCGACGGTATCTTCCGGGACTTCGAGGCCCCGGCTCCTCGCCGTCGCGAGGGCGAACACCGGCACCGCCTGGTGGTGGCACGAGAAGCAGTCCCGCTTCTCCGCGTAGCCCTCGATCCCCTTGACCAGCAGGGGGATCGCCTTCTCGGCCGACGCCCGGACGGCCTCGTCGGAAGGGGCCGGTCGGCCGTCGCCGGGGCCGAAACCGACGCCGAAGACGAGGCTGAGGATGACGTGTCCCATGCGGTCCCGGTCCCTCGCCGTGGGGCATTCTCCCGTCCACGGTATGGGGCGGCCCCGGGGAGTTCAAGGGACCTCCCGACTCCCTTCCGTGGGAAATCCTCCCACGCACCGGCGGCCGATCCGCCGGTACCGCCAGCCGGCGGGATGCACCGCCTGCGAAGAGGACCCCGGCGTGGCCGATCGGTTCAGAAGTCGACCTTCAACCGCAGCCCCAGCACCAGCGCCGAGGGGTAGGGGCCCAGGCCGGGGCGGACCCATTGCAGGTCGGGGGTCAGGTGGACGCCCGGCCGGATCCGGGCGTTGTAGAAGAACTCGAAGCCCGGCTCGTTGCGGAGGCCGGGGGCGAGCGACTTCGCCGCCGAGCCGAGCTGGATCTGGTAGTAGCCGACGCCCCAGGTGTCGCCCGGCCGGTTGAGCAGCGGGCTGTTGCCCACCAGAGCCACGCTGAAGAACCAGCGGATCGGGTTCGGGTTGCCGTCGGACAGGCCGATCTGCCGGTAGATCCCCAGCCCCCGCGCGGGGTTGTCGGGGTCGACGTACAGCCGCTGCTCGGCGTGCCAGAGCAGCGTCCAGGTGCCCGTCTGCCGGGGCGACGCCACCCCGGCGGGCAGGTCGAGGAACGAGGTCGGGTCGAGGTCGGCGAACTTGCCGTTGCCGTAGAGGGCCCCCAGCACCTGGCGGCCCGGCAGGCCGAACAGCCTCGTCGGCACCTTGGCTTCGGCGTACACGAATACGCCGTTGCTCCCGAGGTTCTCGAACCCGCTGGTCCGGGGCGAGCTGTGCGAGTCGAGCACCATCACCGACAGGACCGGCCCCAGGCCCATCGCGTAGTAGAACCCCGCGCCCGGGGCCGAATACGGGTAGCGATCGAGCGCCAGGTTGAAGTTGAACGCGGCGTTCCAGAACCTCGAGGTGAGCGGATAGTTCAGGAACTTCTCGCGGTCGCCGTTGAGCGCGTTCAGCTTGCCCAAGAAGACGCCGGCGTTGTCGCCCAGGGCCTGGGTGAACTTCAGACCGGTGATCGCCGTGAGCTGGGCGTTCGGCACGGGGAAGTGCATCGCCAGGTTCGAGGGCGAGTAAGACCGCACCAGCGGCTCGACCGACTGACCCAGGCGCGACTCGGCGAACAGGTCGATCGCCCCGCCCCGCCAGAGGCCCAGCCCGGCGCTATCGACGTGGGCCAGCATGTCGAACTTCGAGCCCCACCGGCCCTGGCGATCGAACCCGCCGGAGGCGACCCCTTGGCCGAACTGGGTGTTCGAGACGAACACCGACACCCCGGGGGTCAGTTCCGTTGGGTGCAGGCCGAACGCATCCCCCAGCAGGAACCGGCTGATCCGGGGGCCGTTGGCGTAAGGGTCGGGCACCGGCGGCGGGGTCGTCGAGCCGGCGGGCGACTCCTGGCCGGCATCATAGCCGGGGTCGAACAGGTCATCGAACGCGGCCCGATCGCCCGTCGCCACCGGAGCATCGGGCAGCGGCGGCAGCTCGACGGGGAGGGGCGGCAACTCGTCGGGCAACGGCGGCAGCTCGACGGGCCTCGCGGCCGGCTCCTGCGCACCGGCGCCGGGGGTGCCGACCGCCGCCAGGAGGCAGGCAAACGCCATGGCCCAGCCCGAGATCACCACCCGGCGGGCATCCCGACCCATCGCCAGTCCTTGCTGAAGGGAGGCCGCGGCTCCCACGACGAGCCGGCGGCCATTCGCAGGGTATCGGCCGGCCGGCCCCGCCGACTGGAACGATTCCGCCGATCCTTCCGATAAGGCCGATCCCGAGGGCGATCGGGCGGCAGGCCGATCCGGTAGTCGGCCCGGTCATCCGTAGCAGACAGCCCACCCGGCATGCCACCTTTGCCAAAATGGCCATGCATGCACACCCCCGGAATCCGCGAAGGCTTCCGATCCCCGCCCCGGCACGGCTCCGGAAGCCCTGAAAATCCGAAGGGCCCCCCGAGGCCGTCAGACTCCGGCATCCTTTCGCGACGCCCGCGCCAGCCGTTGGACGAGGTCGTCCGGGATCGGTTTGCGGGGGGAGAATGTAATGCCCGTTTTGGTCGCCTTGAGGCCGGCGGCCGCGATTTCTTCGGCATGTGCGGAGATGGCGCCTGCCAGGAGATACAGCCCGCACTGCTTGCTGAACGCCGCATAGCTTGCGACGATCGAGCCGCCGATCCGGAACCCCGGCATGTTGTAAGCCATCATCTCCTCGGCTTCCGGCAAGGCGCGGGCCAGTTGCTCGCGCAACAATTTCAGCGAAGGTCGGAAGGCCTCGGGCGCCGCGGCGATGTAGGCATCGTGGTCGGCAATGGTCGTCATGACTGTGTCTCGCTCGGGATTCCAGGGCTCTCGTTAAGACTGGGCGGTGGGCCGCATCGGCCGCTCGAGGCAGGCACCGGGGTCGAACCACCGGGCCGTGACCTCGGAGAGTCGGACGGGACCGACGGCGCGAAGCGACGAGGGCCGGGAGGCAACGGACCGCGAGAAGAACCGGCCGCGACGCTGGAGGGCCGGGCGGCTACCTGGTCGGCCCAGCTCAGCAGCCCCGACGCAGGAGCCTGAGCCCTGGGAGCAGCCTACGAGGCGGGACCTGCTGCGGCGCCCGGTCCCGCGCCTGGCGTGTCGGGGGCGGCCAGGAACCCCGACACCCAGCCGTGGTCCCCGGCCAGCGACCGCGCCACCCGCGGTGGGTCGTACACGAAGTACCAGTCGAAGGAGGAGTCGTGGATCCCGCCCGGCCCGACCGTCAGGCAGTCGGGGTGGCTGATGGCCATCCCGTCGGTCAGCTCATCCGGCCGCGCCTCCGGCGGATCCGCCCAGTCGCACTCGCCGTAGGAGCAAGCTTCGTCCGCGGCCAACCGCAACGCGCCCGGCCGCCGGCAGACGTACACCGTGCCGTCGCTGCCACCCCCATGGATCGCCGGCTTACCCTCCGCCCGTGGGATCATCGCCAGGATGGCCGCGTGCAATCCCTGCTCATCCATCCGCAGGCCCTCCTGCCGCCCAACACCCGGGTTCTGCGGACCCGTCCCACTCCGAGTGGTGCAGCAACATCATGCCGCGTGGCCGGGGTCCGCTGCAACGAATTGTCCGTCGAACTCGGCGGCCAACCGTTCCTCGCCGTGGGCGGATTGATGGCCCTCGATGAGCCGGCGCAGTCGCCGGGCATACCGGGGCATTTGCTGCTCGAACCCGGGCCACCCCCCGAACCGGATGCGGTAAGGGCCGGTCTGGTACAGGATCGCGCGGGCCAGCGAGCCCCACAACTCCCGGTGGTCGTCGGGGACGTCGAAGTGGCGGGCCATCTCGCGCTGGAACTGCTCGCGCGTGGCGACCCCCGCCAGGTCGATCAAGAACTCACGCGGCTCGCCCGTCCAGCGCATACGCCCTGCCGCCCCAGGATTCCATGCAAGCCGCATGGCCCCCTCAAGGTCGCCTCGAGGTTTTCCAGACATCCCAAGACCCACCCGAAGCCGCCACGCGGACGACGACCATTCTCGGCCTCGACCTCGGCCAGTTCAAGGGCGTCGCCTGCACCGACGACCCCGTTACCGCCGATACCCGCTTCGCCATCGTCCCTACCCGCCCGGACGCCCTCCGCGACTTGCTCGACGCCGAACGCCCCGACCTCGTCGTGTTCGAGGGCAGTCCGTAGTGGACCACCAGGACCAAACGGGTGCGTACGTCCCCGAATTTAGAGCCCGCTCTCGCGGACCTCCGAAGTCCCGGAGGTCCGCGAGAGCGGGCCCTACAAGACGCACGATTTTGGCGTTGGTGGTCTAAGCGGGCGGACAGGGTTCCTCCCGACTTTCCGTGTTTCGGGGCCCCGGAGGGGCTGCGGTCGATAGCCCGGGGTGCAAACCCCGGGATTGAAAGGCCCTTATATTTGGATACCAAGCCCCGAAGGGGCGGCAGCCCGCTTGCGCCGGCGAACTGTCGTCCCCCCGGGACTCCATTCTTTTCCTCGGCCGGTCGGCTGCCGGGGCTGGCGCCCCGGCCTCTCAACCGCCGCCCCTGCCGGGGCGAAAATGCAGGAAAACCACGGCCACTCGCTTAGTAGGGTGCATCATCCAGGCACCTCTTGATCCAAGCCGATATCCAGCCCTTCGCTGCGTCGATGACGCCCCCTACGCACGGCATCGCCTGGTTCGGCGTCCGGGGTTCAGGTGTCGGCCAGCGACCAGTCGAGGGGCGGCCGCCCGGCGAAGTAGTCGCGGTAGTGATGATAACGCACCCCCCAGCACCAGTACATCCGCCCGGCCTGGTCGATGGTCATGGTGTCGGACGGATGCACATCGGCACAGTGGACGTGCCAGACGCCCGGCCGCGAGTCGTCCAGCTCGGCCTCGACCCGCCCGGCCTCCAGCCATCGCGGGGCCCGGTGCAAGATGCCCCACCGGACGGCGTTCAGCCCGAAGGCGTCGTCCCGGCCGCCGTGCTCCCGCTGGAAGGCGACGAACTCCGGGTGCAGTTCGGCCGGCACCCCGGCGCAGGCCAGTGCGGCGACCACCTCGGCGTCCGTGAATGCTCCCGCCACCCGCCGCCCTCCTCACGCCGCAAGGAACAACTCGGCGGCTGCGGGGGCTCGGGGAGCCATGAACCCGCGAGAAGTGGCTTGCCCCGCCGTCCGCGGCTGCGCCTGGTTCGGCTATCCGTCCCGGTCGGCCTCTTCTTTCCCGGAGTTCCTGGTGGGCCGTCGAGCCCGCTCCAGCAAGTCTTCATACCTCGGGTCGAACGGCTCCGCAAGGATCGACCCCAGTTCGCCCAGCATCGTCCACACCGCCACCCGTTCGGCACGCCCTTCCGCCTCGAATTCTGTCGCGTCGGCAAGCCGGGTCAGGCACTCGTACAACACGATCGCGACATGCCGCTCCAGCGGGACGGACGTGGCATCGACCATGCGCAGGGCCCGCTGGCGCCCGACGAAGGGGGCGACCGCATCCACGTACTCGCGGGTACCCGGCAGCGGGCTGGCCATGAGCGCCGCCACGAGCTCTGCGGGTGGTGCATAGCGATGCCGATCGACGTCGTGCGCGATCATTTCCGGCGAGCAGTACAGCCGCTCGCCGGCGGGCACCCCGAAGTTGGTGGTCCCGTAGGCCTGCCCGCAAAATTCCCAGGTATGGTATCCGCCGGCCGCGCCGAGGCTCAAAGCCCGCGCACTAGCGCTGGCCCGCCCAGCATAGTCCTTGAGCTTGGCGAGGAAAGCCGGTGCCGGGTCCGCCTGCGGGAACGGGTGGTCCGGATGAAGCCAACCGACGGCCACCTCGCCGCCCTCGAGCGCCCGCATGTCGCGTAGGTAGCTCATCGTGGAGGAAACCACGCCGCCGGGCGGGGTTGAAGTCATTCGGACGGAGCCGATGGGCTCCTTCAGCCCCCCCGAAAGCCATCACACCGTGCCGATGGCCGGCGCGAGGGCTAGAAAGGGCCTGGATGGGGGTGGCCGTGACGCCCGGGGCCACCGCCTTCCGGATCGCCGCCCCGCGCGGGGCCGGCGCCCTCGATCGGATGGTCGGCGAGCCGGTCGGTCCCGCCGTCATCCGCGACCGGTCCCCGACCGACGCCCGCCCCATCCGTGCCGGCCCGATCGGCCCGGCTCATGGCCGGCCGAGGCCGTGAACGGCCGCGGGCCCGCTTCCAGGGGGCCCCCTTCACTTCGCCTGGATATCATTCTTGATGAACCCATGCTTATCGAGCAACAAAATGTGAGGCTCCCCATCGGTTGGCGTCTGGAGCACCAGCCTTCCGTTGTTGTCGGCGTCAAACATCGCGATGACAGGATCGCCCGACGCGTTGCATCCGATGGTCATGGAGATCTTGTCCTTGTGCGTGAACGACACGAAAGATTGCTCCGCATCATTTATGCCGATCTTCACGAACTCTTTTCCATTTTTATCCAGGAAATTCATGACACTTTCATTTTTATCGTTGCAGGATATTTCGATCCTCTTGTTGCCTTGTCGGTCCTTGACCACGAAGCCCCTGGCTTCGAGCACCTCGGGGATGGTCGCAGATCGGCTGAACCCGAGGGCGACCACCGCCGAGATCGCGCCCAGGGCGATCGAAGCCACCGGCATTTTGATCGAGTTCTTCATGCGATACCGTTCCCGCGTTGGTCCTGGATGTCCGGGGATGAAAGCGGCTGTGATGCGAACTATGACAGAGTCGGGGATTTCGCCAATCCCAGTTGGGAGTGGTCTTCCACGAGGGGCCCTCCCGGGATGGCACGAACTGATGGCGCAATGCGTTTTCTTGCCGAGCGTTGCGGAACCCGCCCCGGCCGGATCCGGCCCGGTTGCACCCGGGATTCCACCCGGCGATGGGCCGACTCGGGCAGGAGCCACGCTTGATCCATTCATACTTCGAGCGGCCGGATCGGGGTCCGTGCCCGCGGCCCTGGGCCCGCAGAACCGGAATTTCAAACCATCTTGATCCATTTTCGGCATAGCACTCATCTCGCCCCATTTCGCCTGCCGATAGCCCCCAGGAGATCCTCCCCCACACCCATCGACCAGGGCCGCACCGATGACGATCCCCAACGATCCGCCGAACGACGAACCTCCCCCGAAGGTTTCCCGCCAGGGCCAGGGGGGCGGGCCCAAGACCGCTTTCGGCAAGGCGGCTTCGAGCCGGAACGCCACCACGCATGGGCTTTCCGGGCGGGTCGTCCGCAATGTGCCCGATTCGTTCCGGGCGGATGTCGATGAGCGGATGACTTTCTATGTCGCCCACCATCAGCCGCAGACCGACGACGATACGGCCCTGTGCGGCCTGGCCGCGCTGGGGTATGTCCAGCATCGCGAGGCGATCGCCGAGAAGCTGGTCTACCTGAAGGTCCGGTCGTATCACGCCGAGGTCACGTGGGAGAACGACCGGATCGCCGAGGTCGCCGCGCTGGGCTCGCGGCTGCCGAAGCGGCCCGACGTCGTCGCCCCCGAGCTGGGCCGGACGTTGCACGGGGCGATGTGGCTGCTGGAACGCTGGGTCTACCTGGTGAAATGCCTGGATGCCGTCGGCAAGTGGAACGACGAAGATGCGTCGATGGCCTATGACCTGCTCGGCCGCGACCTCGTGACCCGGCAGCAGGATCCCGACCGGCTCGCCTCGGGCTGCCTTGAGGAGCGCCGGGCCGTCGCCGAGGCCCAGGTCCGCAAGCTCCGGGGGCTGGTCGACGGGCCGTATCGCGAGCTCGATCCGATCCTCCGCGGCATGGCGGTCGCGCAAGAACATTACCTGGATGATCCGGTGTTCCGACGGCTCACCCGTTATGAGCATCGGGCCCTCAATCTGAACCGCGATTGCCTGGCCGAGCTGGAACGCCGACGGATCGCTCGGGGGCTGGATGCCTACAACCCCGACGGAACGATCGCCACGCCCCCGCCGAAGCCCGGCCGGGCCGAGGCCGAGGGCCCCGAGGGGGGCTATCAGCCGGTCTTCTACAGGCCGGTCGAGGACGAGGCGCCGGAGCCTCCCCCCGCCCCGGCGGCGTCGCACCCCGACCCTTACCCGCGGCTCAAGAGGGTCTTCACCGACCTGCGGCCGGCGCCGCCCCGCGCGCCGGAACCGGCCCCGACGGTCGCCAACGAGGCGGCCGAGCCTCGCCCCCGGCCCAACGCGGAACAGCTCCGGGAGGCCCATCGCCAGCGGGCCGAGGACCGCAAGGCCGACCGCCGCGAGAAGGACCGGATCCGGGCCGAGCGGAAGGCGGCCAGGGCGGCCCGCCGGCGGAACCGCTGACCGCGATCCCGGTCGGGAAGCCAGGAACGGAGGGCCCGGGCGTTCGACGTCCGTAGGGGGGTCCGATCCGTGCCCCGAAAATCGACGCCATCGATCCAACCCGACCGCGACCCGGGCCGTCGCGAGGCCGGATGAGTCGGGTCCGTAACGCCGCGGCATCGAAACGGCCGGGGGAGGTACCGGTGTTCGATCGGTTTCGTGCCCCGGGGGGGACGGGGGGGGCCAACCGAACTTCCGATGGCGCCGATTGCGACGATCGCAGGGATTCCAAGGATCGGCCGATCACCAGCCCAGGCCGAGGCTTTCGAGTTCTTCCTTGACCGCCCGGATGTCCCAGACGAGCACCGATCGGTCCTCGCCGCCGCTGGCCAGGCGGCGGCCGTCGGCGTCGAAGGCGAGGGTGGTGATGGGCCCCTGGTGGCCGGGCAGTTGGAGCCGCATCCGGGGCGTCGACAGGTCGCACGACCAGAGCTGCAACTCGCCCTGGCGGGTGGCCGCCGCCAGGAGGCCGTCGGGCGAGAACTGCATGGCGGTGATGCCGTTGCCCTCGGCGTCGTCGATCAGGGCCATCCGGGCGGTCTCGGCTCCGAAGCGGGTGTCGAACCGGGCGGCCTGGCCGTTGCGGAAGCCCAGGATCAGGGCCCGGCCGTCGGGGCTCAGGGCCATCTGGGTGGCGTCGCCGGGCAGGCCCCAGGCGAGCGGCTCGGCGCGGGCTTCCTCGCCGTCCAAATCCAGGGCGAAGGCGCGGGCCTGGTTGTCGCTGCGGAGGAGGTACAGGCGGCGGAGGTCGGACGAGAGGGCCGCCCGCCACCACATCAGGCCGGGGCGGGGCCGGGGCCGGTCGGCCTCGCCGTCGCCTTCCCGATCCCGATCCCGCTCGCGATCGCGTTCCGGCTCGGGGGGCAGGCGGAGGTTGGTCCATCGGCCCCGGCCGCCGTCGTCGGCCCAGATCATCACGTCGGGCCCGTGGAGGATGGCGATCGACCGGCGGTCGGCGGCCTGGCTGAGGATCAGGAAGGGGGGACGCCTGCCTTCCAGGAACGAGGTGCGCAGGGGCAGGAATCCGTTGGGCGCGAAGTCGGGCGGGTCGCAGATGATCAGGCCGAGTCCGCCGCCCCCGGACCACGAGGCGAGCAGCCGGCCGCCGTCGGTGAAGGCGGCGTAGGTGGCGATCAGGCCGTCGAGTTCGCGGTCGGTCAGGGCGAAGGCGGAGGGGTCCCAGATCCGCAGCGGCTGCGGCTTCTGCTGGCGGGGGGCCATGACCATCCGGCCGTCGGGGGCGAACGCCAGCGAGGCGGGGGCCTGGTCGAAGCCGGTGAACCGCCGGGCGCCGATCGGCTCGGAGGCGGTCCAGACGCTGGTGGTCGTGCCCGAGGCGACGGCCAGCAGGCGGTCGTGGGCGGCCGCGGCCGAGGTATCGGCGAAGGCCAGGTCGTCGACCCGTTCGGGGGTCGTCAGCAGGGTGATCAGCACGCCCTCGGTCGGGTCCCAGAGCTCGACGCCCTGGTTGAACCCGGCGGCGGCCAGCATGCCGGACCGGTCGAACCGGAGCAGGCGGATCGGGTTGAGGTGGGTCTGCAGGCGGGTGACGGAGACCAGGTCGTGCGAGTTCCACAGCATCAGGCCGCCGCTGCTGCCGGTCGCCAGCAGGCCGGAAGGCCCCAGCGCGATGGCCATCAGGTTGTCGCGGGTATCGACCTGGCGGGGCTTTCTGTCCTTGTTCAGCAGCGGGGTGCCGTCGGCGGCCGACCGGAGGGTGACGACCGACGCCTCGCCGGCCCGGCCGGTGGTGGTGGCCATCGCCTTGCCGTCGGGGCCGAAGGCGATCAGCGGCGGGCCGTCGAACTGGCCGCGGGGGGGCTCGGCGGGCCGCTCGGCCGGGGCCGACGGCGGGTCGTTCTCGCCCAGGACGGCCAGCGGCGCGGCAATGCGTTCGGGGTCCCAGAGCACGGCCCGCCATCGGGCGTCCTCGCGGCCGCGGGGCCGCTCGATCGTGACCAGGCGGGAGCCCTCCGGCGAGCCGTGGATCGACCAGGCGACGTGCCCTTCGGGCAGGGGGATGTCGCGGAACGGGCCGTCGGCGTCGGGCGGGAACAGGCGGATCCCCTTGCCGCCGGGCCAGAGGACGGCGACCGACCGGCCCACCGCGGCGATCCTCGACGGCAGCCAGGGCGACCGCCGGGGCGGCTGGGTCGGCGCGGCCGGGTCGTCCTCCAGGAGGTCGTCGAGCGATTCGGCCCGGATCAGGGACTGGCCGGCGGCGTCCCACAGGCGGTAGTCGGTGCCGTCCTCGGACAGGGTGGCCAGCCAGGAGCCGTCGGCGGCCATCGCCATGCCGTTGACCCGCGACGTGAGCAGCTCGCGCCGGGCGCCGACCTGGCGGAGGGCGAGCAGTTCGAGGGCCTCGTTGCGGGCCTCGCGGCGGAAGTTGGGGTCGGACTCGACCGCGAGGGCCTCGCGGAGCAGGGACAGGCCGCGTTCGCGTCGATCGGGCAGGGACGACAGGCGGACGAGGGCGGCGTCGCTGAGGTAGCGTCGGCCCAGGGCCTGCTGGAGCTGGGCGCGGGCGGTTTCGGCGTCCCGCCGCTGGATCTCCTTGGCCTGCTCGGCGGCCTGGGCCAGGTCGCGTTCGGCGATGATCCGGGCGTAGGACCAGCCGACGACCGCCAGGACGACGGCGGTCGCGGCGGCGGTGATGGCGGTGGTGGCCGGGTACCGGCGGGCCAGCCGCCAGGCCCGGCCGGCGACGCTGATCCGGCGGGCCTTCACCGGCTCGAGCCGGAGGAACCGCATCAGGTCCTCGGCCACCTCCTGGGCCGATTCGTAGCGGTCGTCGGGCCGCTTGGCCATCGCCTTCAGGACGATCGTCTCCAGGTCGTGGGGGATCCGGGAATCGGCCAGGCGGGGCGGGGCGGGCTCGCGTTCGGCGATCTGGCGGGCGAGTTCGCCGGCGGTCCGGCCGTCGAACGGCGGTCGCAGGGTCAGCAGCTCGTAGAGGGTGGCGCCCAGGCTATAGATGTCGGTCCGGGGGTCGAGCGGGCGGCCGTCGGCCTGCTCGGGGCTCATGTAGCGGGGGGTGCCGACGCGGCCGCCGGCGTGGGTCAGGTCGGGGTCTTCCTTGCGGCGGGCCAGGCCGAAGTCGGCCACCCAGGTGGTGCCCGATCGGTCGACCAGCAGGTTGGAGGGCTTGATGTCGCGGTGGATGATGCCCCGGGCATGGGCGTAGCCCAGGGCCTGGGCCGCCTGCCGTCCGACCTCGGCCACCCACCGGAAATAGGCCGAGCCCCGGGGCGGGACGTAGCCGGCGGCCCGGGGTGCGGCCGATTCGATCGGGGTGCCGCGGAGGGTGACGCCGCCGGAGGCCGACAGCTCGTCGAGGCTGGCCGAGGCCGAGAGCGACATCGCGCCCGGGGCGGAGGGGTCGTCGCGGTGGGCGGTCGCCTGCGAGGCCCGGAGGAGGCCCGACCAGGACCGGCCCCGCAGCTTCGAGCCGCTGGGCGATTCGCTGGCGGTGGACCGGTCGTGCCGGAGCCGCTTCAGGACTCGGTCCAGGCCGGCGCCCTCAATCCGCTGCATCGCGTAGTAGCAGAGGCCGCCGACCTGGCCGACGTCGAAGACGGGGACGATGTGGGTATGGTGCAGGCCGGCGGCGGTCTTGGCCTCGTTGAGGAACCGCCGACGGCCGGCCGAGTCGGGGGCGGCGTGCGAGCCGAGGATCTTCAGGGCGACGGGCCGGTCGAGGTCGACGTGAACCGCCTCGTAGACGACGCCCATGCCGCCGCGGCCCAGCTCGCGGACGATCCGATAGCCGGCGATCCGGCGGCCGGCCTCCAGGCGGGCCCCCTGCCCTCCCGGCCGTCCGACCAGGCCGCGGACCAGGGCCAGGCCTTCGAGGGCCTCGGCCAGGTCGTCGCCCAGGTCGGGGTATCGGGCGACGAACTCGTCGGGGTCGGGGGGCGATCCCCCCTCGGCCAGGGCGAGGTATTCCTCGATCGCCTCGCCCAGGCGTTCGTCGCGGTCGGCCGGCCCGGCCTCGGCGGCGGAAGGGACGGTCATCCGGTGTCCCCCATCGAGGGCGGGCCGGGCGGCCCGTCGAGGTGGATGTGGCCGCCCGCCGGGGCGTCGAGGGTCCGCCGAAGGCTCTTGAGGCCGCGGGCCCAGATCCCGCGGACGACCTTGCGGCTGAGGGCCAGGCGGTCGCCGATCGCCTCGAACGAGAGGCCGTCGGCGTGGTAGAGCCAGAGGACCTCGGCCTCGGCCTCGGGCAGGGCGCCCAGGGCGTCGGCCAGCAGGACGATCAACTCGCGGCGGCTGGCGGCCTCGCTGGGGCTGGTCTGCGACAGGGCCAGGACGTCGAGCAGGCGGCCGCCCGCCTGCTGGGAATCGCCGCCGGGCAGGTCCCAGGCCGCGTCGAGCGGCACGGCGGCGTCGCCGGCGCCCCGCTTGACCCGGTGGTGGTAGCGGGCGAGGTCGGCGAGCTTCTGGCCGACCAGGCGCCGGAGCCAGCCCACCAGGGCGGCCTCGTTCTGGCCGGTGAACTGGGGGAACTGGCGGACGACCTCGACCAGCGCCTCCTGGACGACGTCGGACAGCTCGACGCGCTCGCGGAGCTTCGGGCCCAGGCCGGTGCGGACGACCATGCGGAGGTAGTTGCGGTAGAGGTCGCAGAGCTCCCCCAGCGCATCCATCCGGCCGGCTCGCGCCTCGGCCATCAGCTCGACGGGCCCCAGCTTCATCGGGCGGCATCCCCCGGGTGCCCGGTTCGGGCGGCATCCCCTCCTACCATCATGCGGCGGGGGCCCGGTCGCTGGCAAGGCGGGGCGCAACGGGGGACGCCCCCCCGGCCGAAAGGATCGGGCCGGGGGGGCGTCGGGATTTCCAAGGGTTGCGGTCGGATCGCGCCGGCGCCGGTCAGGCGGCGTTGCGGCGGATCCGGCGGCGGAGGCCCAGGCCGGCGGCGGCCGTCACGAACAGGGCGATCGTGGTCGGCTCGGGGATCGGGCTGCCGGTGCTGAGCACCTGGCCCTGGACGCTGGAGAAGCCGCCGTAGGAGGTCGAGGGGACCAGGGCGACCTTGTCGCTCAGGATCCGCAGGGTGTTGGCGAACTTGCCGTTCTCGGTGTTCGTGGTGAAGAACTGGGCGGTCGGGTCGGTCGAGTTGCCGGTCGGCTTGAACGTGGCGATCACGTCCGACTGGCCGCCGCCGGAGACCGTGCCGTTGAGCACGCCGCTGAGGACGACCGGGCTATCCATCGGGCCGACGGAGTCGCCGTTGATCGTCTGCGGGGTGAGGGTGATCGAGAAGGGGGTGTCGGCGTAGGTGGTCATCTGCCCGTCGGGCAGGGCGCCCACGCGGAAACCGCCGAGGCTGAACGAGGTCGGCGTGACGAACGAGTTGACGGAGCTGGCCGTCTTCTGGAGCGGCACGCTGTCGTAGGAGATGACGTTGGCGCCGGTGACGCCCGTGGTCGGGTCGATCTGGCCGGAGGTGCTGTACGTGAAGACGTTCTGCAGCCCGGCCGCGCCGGTCGTCTTCGTATCGGTGCTCGACGAACTGGCCAGGGCCGGGGCGGCGGCCCCGAGGGCCACGACGGTCAGGGCCGTGCGGAGGGCGGCCCACCCACGATGACTCTTCATCCTGTCCTCCTGATCTGTGAGGGTCACGCTCTTCTCGTCAACCCCGGGCAACTGCGGGCCCAACCGGCCCAACATGCCGAGGCCGGCCCAGCGTGAGGCTACCCCACTTCCCGAACCGAAGGGACTCGGGGAAGCCTCGGGGATCGCTCGTTGCGGGCGCGTGGAAGGTGGCTCTACCGACGGTAGCGAGGAAGCGCGGCCCCCGGCCGATCCGTTGCGGGCAAGCCCGCGACGCTCGACGTGGGGACGGGTCTCAGGGTGAGGACTCATGGTCACGGCCTCCATGCCGGCCAAATGTCGGTAAGGTCGCCATCCCCGGGCAGGAAGCCTCGGCTGCTGGCGAACTGGCGGGGAGGTTACTAGACCCCCGCCGGCCTGTAAACCCCGACCGGGCGGATTTCGGCCGGATTGTCTCAAGTCCGGCCCCGCGAGCGACCGGGGACAGCCCGGGCGCCCCCGATCGGCCCCGACCCCATCCAGGGCGGTGCCCGACGGAACGACCCCGGCACGACGCGCCCGCGAGGGGGTGTTACGCGGGGCACCTGTGAACGGCTTGGGCCCGCCCGCCGGGCGGGCCATTTTCCGAGCGGCCCGGGACGCAGGGCGGGGCCCGCTTTCCGGGGGCCGCGAGCTCCCGGCCCGGCCTTTTCCGAGCGGGCCGGGGACAGGGGGCGGGCTGATCGCCGCCGGCCGCCCGCGAACCGATCGCCCTCGAAGGCGCGGGATTTCGCCCTCAGCCGACGCCGCACGCCGACCGGGCCCGGTCGAGCACGATCCGGGCGGTCTTGCGGGCCTTCTCGGCCCCGGCGCGGCGGACCTCGGCGACCCGTTCGGGATGGGCGAGCCAGTCGGCCCGGCGGTCGCGGGCCCCGGCGAAGTGGGCCGCCAGGTGGTTGGCCAGGCCGACCTTCACCTCGCCGTAGCCGATCCCGCCCTCGCGGTACCGGCGTTCGACTTCCGCCGCCTCGTCGGCCGGGGCGAACAGCTTGAAGAGCTGGTAGAGCTGGTCCTTGTCGGGATCCTTGGGGGCCTCGACCGGCGTGCTGTCGGTGACCATCCGCTTGCACTTCTTGAGCAAGGTCTTGGGGTCGTCGAAGATGTCGATCGTGTTGCCGTAGCTCTTGCTCATCTTCCGGCCGTCGATCCCCGCCACCACCGAGACGCTCGGCAGGATATAAGGCTCGGGCAGCTTGAACGTCTCGCCGTAGACGTGGTTGAACCGCTCGGCGACGTCCCGGGTGATCTCCAGGTGTTGCTTCTGGTCCTGGCCGACGGGCACCAGGTCGGCGTCGTACAGCAGGATGTCGGCCGCCTGCAGCACCGGGTAGGCGAACAGGCCGTGGTCGGCCGGCAGGCCCTGCTGGACCTTGTCCTTGTAGCTGACGCACTTCTCCAGCCAGCCCATCGGCGTCACGGTGGTCAGCAGCCAGGCCAGCTCGGTCGTCTCGGGGACGTCGGACTGCACGAACAGCGTCGCCCGGTCGGGGTCAATCCCCAGCGCCAGCAGGGTGACGATTACATCGTTGGAATACTCGCGGAGCTTCGCGGCGTCGCGGACGCTGGTCAGCGCGTGGTAGTCGGCGACGAAGTAGTAGGCGTCGTGCTCGCGCTGGAGGGCCAGGTACTGGCGGATCGCGCCCAGGTAGTTGCCGATGTGCAGGGGGCCGGAGGGCTGGATGCCCGACAGGACGCGCATGGTGGGGAGGTCGCCGGGGTTCGCGGGGGCGCCGGTTTCCCGGGCCGTTTTGCCGATCGGGCCACTGTACCAGGAGGCTCGCGCCGCGTTAAGCTGGCCGGGATCGGGCGCCCCGGACCCGATGGCTACCGTCCCGGAATGTTATCGACAGTCGCCTCGAGTTCGGAGCTTCGCGCCATGTTAGGGGTCTACCACGAGCACGGCATCCGGTTCGAATACCCGCCGACCTGGAACCTGGAGGAGGACCGGGACGGCCCCGTGACCACCGTGGCGCTGCACGCGCCCAGCGGCATGGCGTTCGCCCTGATCCGGCTCGACGAGGACGGCCCGGCGCCCGCCGACCTCGCCGAGGAGGCGCTCGACGCCATGCGCGACGAGTACCCCGGCCTGGAATCGGCCCCCGCCCGCGAGTCGATCAACGGCCACGACGCCGTCGGCCACGACGTCTCGTTCTTCAGCTTCGACATGACCAACGCCTGCACGATCCGCAGCTTCCGCACCCCCCGCCACACCGTCCTGCTCTTCGGCCAGTGGTCGGAGCTGGACGCCGAGGAGACCGAGGAGGCCATGAAGGCCCTCCGGGGGACGATCGAGGATCGCGATTCCTGAGCGATCGCAGGAAGGCCGGCGGGGCCGGTTCATCACCGCCCCGCCGCCGGGCGGACGCCAAAGTTGCCGAGGGCCGCGAAGAATCCCGACCGGGAGGCGATGCCCTGAACAAACCTCGGCGAGTTGGGGACAAGTCGTGGCCGGAGGATAGCGGCGGCAAAGAGGCGGCGGATGGAGAGGACCTCTCGCAGTCGCGGCCCGGATCATCCCGCCACGAAGTGCGTTCGCCATCGCGCGGAAGCCTGAATTTTAGCATTTGGCACTGGCTCGTTCTCATGCCCTATATCGCTTTTCTGTTGGCTTTCATCGCCTGGATGTGGCCCGTTCTTCATTGGATGTTCTTTGAGTACAAAGGATTTTAAGTGCAATGTGCCGTGCCGAGATGCCGCCCGGATTGAGCCTACCGCCAGGAAGTCCGCGAGTTCCTGGCCGACGGCGATGTGGGCCGGGATGCGAATGGCTTTGGTCGAGGAGTTGCTGATTTGATCCGGTATTGAGGCCGGATGATCCGGTGGAGATCCGATGGCGAAGAAGCGACCGAAGGCGACGGAGCCGGTCCGGGCGAAGGGGAAGGAAGCCTCCAACACGTTGCCGGGCGACTACGCCGAGTTGCTGGTGCAGATCAAGGAGCGGATCCAGGCCGCCCGCCTGCGTGCGTCCCTGGCCGTCAACCGCGAGTTGGTGCTGCTCTACTGGCACATCGGCCGCGAGATCCTCGGCCGCCAGGAGGCAGGAAGGCTGGGGGACGAAGGTCATCGACCGCCTGGCGGCCGACCTCCGCCTCGCCTTCCCCGGGAGACCGGGCTCTCGCCGCGCGGCCTCCAGAGCTGCGGGCTTTCGGCGAAGCCTGGCCCGACGAGGCAATTGTGCAGCAGCTTGCTGCACTAATTCCATGGTTCCACAACTGCGTCCTCATCGATAAGTTGAAAGACCCCGCCGAACGCGAGTGGTATGTTCGGAAAACGATCGAAAACGGCTGGAGCCGCTACGTCCTGGTCCACTGGATCGAAGACGACCTGTACGCCCGGCAGGGGAAAGGCCGGGCTTCTCACGAAGCCTGCCGCCGGAGCGTTCCGATTTGGCCGGCGAGTTGCTCAAGGATCCGTATAACTTCGAGTTCCTGGCGCTCGCCGAGGACGCCGAGGAGCGGGCCTTGCAGAAGGGGCTGCTGGGTCACATCCAACGGTTCCTGATCAGCTGAGCTGAGGCGGGCTTCGCCTTCGTCGGCCAGGTGCCACGGAGGTCGGCGGCGAGGATTTCTCCATCGACCTGCTCTTCTACCACCTGAAACTCCGCTGTTTCGTGGTGATCGAGCTGAAGACGACCTCGTTCCGGCCGGAATACGCCGGCAAGATGCACTTCTACCTGTCGGCGGTGGACGACCTGCTCCGCCACCCGGACGACCGGCCGTCGATCGGCATCATCCTGTGCAAGTCGAAGAACCGGATCGTCGCCGAATACGCCCTGCGCGACGTGGCCAAGCCGTTCAAGGAGGTGGCGAGCTACATCGCGGCTCCTGGCCTCGCTGCCGACCGAGGGCCTGGAGGCCGGGAAGGACGCCGACGGCCACGGCACACCCCCGTCCCGGTGACGGCCCGGCCGGCGCGAGGGGTTGTCGGCCGGCGGTTGGCGTTATGAGCTCGCTATCCGGGTAGGACCGGGGTTTGGGGGTTTCTTGTGCAGATCACCGAGGCGGTCATCACGGCGGCGGGGCGAGGGGTCCGGCAGTTCCTGGGGGCCGATACCGTCCAGCGGTCGCTGCTCCCGGTCGTCGATCGCGACGGCCTGGCCAAGCCGATCCTCCAGATCATCGCCGAGGAGGCATTCGACAGCGGCATCGAGGAGATCGCCGTCGTCTGCGCCCCGGGCGACGAGACCGGCTATCGGCGCCATTTCCAGGCCCAGGCCGCCTACCTCCGTTCGCTCGGCGACAGGGCCGACGAGGATCGGTTCGCCGACTTCGAGGCCCGCCTGCGGTTCTGCGTGCAGGAGGAGCCGCTCGGCTACGGCCACGCCGTCTGGTCGGCCCGCGAGTTCGCCGACGACCAGCCCATCCTCCTGCTGCTGGGCGACCACCTCTACGTCTCGGCCGAACAACGCCGATGCGCCCGGCAGTTGCTCGACCTGGCCGAGGCCGAGCAGTGCTCCGCGTCGGCCGTCCAGGCGACCCGGGAACACCTGATCCACCAGTACGGCACCGTCGCCGCCCGGCGGCTCGCCGATCGGCCCGACGTCTATGCGATCGACGAGGTGATCGAGAAGCCCAACCCGACCCTGGCCGAGCTCCGGCTGCAGGTCCCCGGCCTCCGCGCCGGGCATTACCTCTGCTTCTTCGGCATGCACGTGCTGACCCCCGCCGTGTTCGACATGCTGGGCGACCTGGTCCGCGACGACCGCCGGGAACTGGGCGTGATCCAGCTCTCGACCGCCCTGAACCAGCTCGCCCGCCGCGAGAAGTACCTGGCCCTGGAGACGCGGGGCTCGCGGTACAACCTGGGGGTGAAGTTCGGGCCGATCGAGGCCCAGATCGCCCTGGCGCTGGCGGGCGCCGACCGCGACCGGATGCTGACCACCCTGCTGGAAGCGGTCGTCCGCATCGAGCAAGGGCACGCCGGCACCGGCGAAGGCCCCGCATCATGAACCCGCTGGCCCGCTCCCTGATCGACGCCATCACCGCCCAGGACGCCGGGACCCGCGACCGGCCGCTCCGCGGCCTGATCGAAGGGGCCCCCACGGCCGACCTGCTCGACGCCTGCGAGCAGCTCGAGCGGTTCCGCCGCGGGTCGGAGAACCTCTACGAGCGGGTCCGCGCGTCGATGTTCCTGCACGCGATCCACCGCTACGCCCTGGCCGACGCCCCCGACATCCCGGCCACCGGCCTGATCCCGTTCGAGGGGGTCGAGGACCTGCTCCACCGACGATTCGAGCAGGCGATCGCCGCCTTCCGCGCCCGCTTGAAGGCCGACGGGCCGCGAGGGGCGATCCTCAGCGCATTGGCCCAGGCCTACGAGCAGATCACCTACCAGACGCTCGCCGACCAGGTCCGGCGGTCGGTCCGGTCGTGCCGGGGCAATCGGTGGATGTTCCGCGTCGGCCACCCCGACGAGTTGCCGCTGCGGCTCCACCCCCGGTTGCTCGAACGCTCGGGCGATTCCGGGCCATTCCCGGTGCTGGTCGAGCGGACCCCGGTCCGGCTCGACCTGTCGCATTCGGCCTGGTCGGACATATTATTCCTGGGCATGGACTACCCCGAAGGGGCCGCGTCGAACATCTCGGTCGACCTGGCCGTCCACGGCCGAGACGCCGAGCCGAGGCGCGATCGAGGTGCTATTGCCGCGTCATCGCCGAGCCCGGCTGCGGCTGACCAGCATCGACCTGGGGGCGACCCAGGACGTCGATACGCTGGAAGAACTGTTCAACTTCGGCAACGACTACCTGGGCCTGGTGAAGGCCGGCGTGATCGCCTCGGGCCTGATCCCGCCGTCGATTTCGACGGCAACGGGACCAGCCTGCCCGAGATCTGGCGAGGATCGTCCGGCCGGGGCACGGCCTGGAGGTCGTCAGCAAGGTCAACGACATCCCCAAGGGCTCGCGGCTGGCTGTCTCAACAAGCCTGCTCGCGTCCCTGATCGCCATGCTGATGCGGGCCACCGGCCAGGCCCGCAACCTGGAAGGCGGCCTCGACCCCGAGGAAGCCCCCGTGGTGGTGGCCCGCGCTTCATCCTGGGCGAATGGCTGGGCGGGTCAGGCGGCGGCTGGCAGGATTCGGGCAGGATCTTCCCAGGCCTGAAGCTCATCAAGGGGCTTTGGCCGGCGAGGGCGACCCCGAATCGGGCGTGAGCCGAGACCGACTGCTACCGCGGCACGAGGTCCGCGTGGGACGAGCGATCCGGCCTGGTCTCGCCCGACTTCGACGCGGCGTTGGCCCGTCCGCTCGTGCTGGTCCACGGCGGGATGGCCTCCAGCGTGGGGCCGATCCTGAACATGGTCACCGAGAAGTACCTGCTCCGCGGCCGCGACGAATGGGCAGCGCGGGGCCGAACCCTGGAGATCTTCGAGAAGATCGTCCGGGCCGTGCGGGGGAACGTGCGAGATCGGTGCCCTCGACGGCGAACTGGGAGGGGCCGCTGAAGGGATCATCCCCTGGGTGTCGAACCGGTTCACCGAGTCGATCATCGCCCTGGCCGCAGGCGCTGGGCCCCGATTTCTGGGGCTTCCTGATGCTCGGCGGTACCTCCGGCGGCGGCATGGGGTTCTTCGTCGACCCCCAACGCCCCGCGACGCCTTCGGGGCGAAGTCCTCGACATCATGAAGAAGGCCAGAGCTCGACGACGCCCTGCCGTTCGCGATGGAGCCGGTCGTCTACGACTTCGCCATCAACCCCCGCGGCACCTGGGCCGCCCTGAGATCGGGGGCCGACGCCCTGATGCCCCCCCGCTATTACGGCCTGCAAGTTTCGAGGATGATCGCCGACGGCCCCGGGGCCGCCTCGGACGAGCGCAAGGCCGACCTCGACCATTTCGCCTCCCGGTGCGACGACCCGGGCGAGGTGCACCGGCTCCTGCGGACGATGGTCAACGCCCTCTTCCCGGTGCCCAACGCCTCGGCCGACGGCGACCGCTCGAACTGGGACCGCCTGGCCGACCGGATCCGCGAGGAGAACGGCTTCGACCCGGTCCAGCACGAGCAGTTGCGGGAGGACCTCCAGCGAGGGCGGATCGGCCTGTCCCGGAACCGCTTGCCGGTCGATACCGACATCCGCGACGTGGCCGACTCCGACCTGATCCAGGCCGTCGAGCCGCCCCCGTGGGCGGCGGTGGAACGGGGCCTGGAGGCCCTCCGCCGGGGCGAGGTGGCGGTGGTCTCGCTGGCGGCCGGCGTCGGCAGCCGATGGACCACCGGCGCGGGGGTCGTCAAGGCGATCAACCCGTTCGTGACGATGGCCGGCCGGCACCGCAGCTTCCTGGAGATCCACCTGGCCAAGACCCGCCGCGCGATCCGCGAGGCCGGCGTGCCGATCCCCCACGTGGTCACGACCAGCTACCTGACCCACCGCGCCATCGCCCGCCACCTGGAGCGGACCCGCAACTTCGGCCACGACGGCCCCGTTTTCCTCTCCCGCGGCATGTCGATCGGTCAGCGATTGGTGCCGATGGCCCGCGACCTGACGTTCCTCTGGGAGGAGCAGGCGCACGAGGCGCTCGACGAGAACAAGCAGAAGGTCCGCGAGGCCTCGCGACGGGCCATCCTGGGCTGGGCGAGGGGTCAAGGCGAGGGCTCCGACTACACCGACAACGTCCCGCTCCAGAGGTTCAACCCGCCGGGCCACTTCTACGAGGTGCCGACGCTGCTGCGCAACGGCGTGCTCTCCCGGCTGCTCGACGCGTACCCGAACCTCCGCTGGCTGATGGTCCACAACATCGACACCCTGGGCGCCTCGCTCGACCCGGGCATCCTGGGCCGGGCGATCGAGTCGGGATCGACGCTCGGCTTCGAGGTCATCGCCCGCCGGATCGAGGACCGCGGCGGGGGGCTGGCGAAGGTCAACGGGCGGCCCCGCCTCCTGGAAGGACTCGCCCAGCCGAGGGAGGAGACCGAGTTCCTGCTCCGCTACTACAACACCCTGACGACCTGGGTCGACATCGACGGATTGCTCCAATACCTGGGATTAACGCGGGACGACCTCGCCTCGTCGGATCGGGCCGAGGCGATCGCCTCGGCGGTCCGCAACCTGGCCTCGTATGTACCGACGTATGTGACGATCAAGGACGTGAAGCGACGCTGGGGATTCGCCCAGGAGGACGTCTTCCCGGTCGCCCAGTTCGAGAAGCTCTGGGGCGACCTCACCCGCCTCCCCGACTTGCCCTGCTCCTTCCTGGCGGTCGACCGCAGGCGCGGCCAGCAGCTCAAGGACGTGGCCCAGCACGACGGCGGGGGCAACGACGGGGGCAAGGCGTACGTCGAGGGCCTCTGCGACTTCGCCACGGGCTGACGCCGATCTCCGCCCGATAGCCCGGGCAAGATTGGCAGAACCAGGACATCATTTCTCATTCAAAGAGCCTTGATCCATCCGTTCGGGAAGTAAACTGCTGCGGATTTCCCCGGATCCGCCGGATGATTGTCGGGGGCCGAGGCCCATACGCCGGCATTACCCGAGAAGGGGGCTGCACCGATGGCGATCTGGTATTACCTGGGGCCGGCCCTGCTCGCCGGCGCAATCCACCTGACGCCGGCCGCGGACGACCCGTTCCCCGAAGGGATGGTCGTCCTGCGGGCCCAACCTTCCGTCTTCCTCGTGACCGCCATCATCGACCTGGAGGCGGAATACCCCAGGTCGGGTCACGCTGAACCTCCCGGCCATCCGGCGCGGACCTCGGCCGGGCCGATGGCGGCGCGGCGGCGACCGACGCCGACCGGCGCCTGGATCCTCCTGGGGTCGGCGCCGGACAAGTACCTCGTCGTTCCCGCGGAGCGGGCCCGTGCCGCGTTCCCGAACGCCTTGAAGACCCGGGGCAGCGCCGTCGCCGTCAGCCATGAGGGCATCCTGCTGACGAACGCGCACGTGGTGGCCGATAGCGTGGAGCGATCGTCGCCGGAATACTGGACTCTAATCCTGGAGTCGATCGACGCCGACTTACTCCGTTTCGAGGGGGCCCTGGGGAGGCCGAAATTGGGGCAGGCCGACTTCGAGAAGGTCCGGGCGGGCATCTTCGGTTGGTATTCCCGCAAGGTCGAGGTCGTCGCGGCGAAGATCCGATCGCACCGCGTCGTGCTGGACTACAAGGCGCCCCTGGCGGACGCGGCCTCGCTACTCCGTCGCCGGAGCGTGCTGGACGCCGTCGCCGCGAGGCCGAGGGAGATCTCCGTCCCCGCCACCGTGCTGGCGATGGGGGAGCCGCTGCCCGGCAAGGATATCGCCGTGCTCAAGGTCACCTTCGCCGCCGAAGAGCAGGCCCGGCTCGCGCAAAAGAACCGGGAAAACCCGCTACCCGCCGGCACGCTCGAAGCCTGGCTGCGCGAGATCCAGGATGACCGCCTGATCTGCCTGCCCCTGGGGAATTCCGAGGACCTCCTGCCCCAGGATCGCCTGCAGGCCCTGGGGATGCCGGACATCGCCTTCAACGCGGCGGCGATGGATCCCGAGGCCTTCTACAAGGTCAGTGCCCGGGGCGGCCAGGTCAGCCAGACCAAGCGCATGAAGGGCGGTTGGGACATCCTGGAAATGACGGTCCCCATCGACCACGGGGACAGCGGGGGGCCCGTGCTCGACTCGCGGGGCCGGGTGGTCGCCATCAACGTGGGCGCCGCGAGGGAAGGGCCGGGCGCCCTGAAGCTGGCCATCCCGATCAACGTCGCCAGGGAGTTCCTGGCCAAGGCGGGAGTCAAGCCCGACCCCGGCCCGCTCTCGGCCCTCTGGGAGAAGGCCGTCCGACTCTACGCCCGCGGCGAGTACCAGGCGTGCTACGACCAAGTCCAGGCCGTCATCCGCATGCAGAAGGGGGATCCCCTGGCGAACCGGGAGGATCGCGAGGCCAGTTACTACGCGCGGGACCTGGCCGGCCGCTGCCTGCAGAAACTCGGCAAGATCCCCGGCGGGAACTGAGCCCTCCCGCCTTGCTTCCACCCGACGGATGTCCCCCATGGCCCTCGTCGATTACCTGCTGCAAGCCGACTCCTGCGATTGGGGCGTCGGCCTGTCGGAATGGTCCTGGTTGATCCCGCCCCGGTTCAAGGTCTGGTTCGCCAACCGATTCGGCGAACCATTCCTGGTCCTGGAGGACGGCTCGATCGCCCTGCTCCGCCTCGACGCCGGGGAGCTCCTCCCCCTGGTCGATGACCACTCCCAGTTCCTGGAGGCCCTCGGCCGGGACGGGAACGCCGAGCGCTGGCTGAGGACGTCGGAGGTCGACGACCGCATCGGCCTGGGCCTGGATCTGGGGCCGGGCGAGTGCTATGGGTTCCTCATCCCGCTGGCACTCGGCGGCTACGAGACGGGCGCCAACCTCGTGGTGATGGACGTCCTGGAGCGGATCGCCACCCTCGGCCGGCTCCATCGCGGGCTCCGGGATCTCGCCGACGGAGAAGCACCGTCGGCCACGACCTGATCGGCCTCGCCTCGGTCCGCCTGCCCCGGGATCGCCCGGCCTTGAAGGGCCATCTCAGCCCCCGACGAGGCCAATCACTTCCCCGGCGTAAACTTCAAGGTCGCCGCATAGTCGAGGCCGGAGGGCGTCGAGGCGAGGGTGATCGCCACGGTGCCCTTGCCGGTGACGAAGTGATACGCCCGGGTGCCGCCGACGGGGTAGTACTTCAGCTTCGTGGTGGCCCCCGGCACCAGGGCCGAGGCCGTCCCCTGGACGTGCACCGCCAGGTCCCCCTTCCGGGTGGTGAAGACCAGCTCGCCCACGATCGGCGGCTCGCCCCGGCGATCCCCCGCGTAGTTGATCGATCCCTTACCGACGGCCGTGCCGATAGGCTTCAACGAGCCGTTGGCGTGGAACCCCGCGACGGTCGGCGCGTTGGCGATCTCCGTCGCCAGCGTGACGACGGTGAAGGTTCCGCGGATCGTCCCCGAGAGCGGGATCGTCCTGTAGGCGGCCTGCACGCCCACGCCGCTCAGGGCGAGGCGCGGCTCGAGTCGGCCGTCGAGGCTGGGTCGGAAGGCTCGGTCGGAGCGAGGTCGTTTCATGGGATCGGCCATGCCTGGTTGCGGGCAAAGGCATCCATACGCAACAAGTCCGTGGATCTGTCCACCCTGATCCTCAACGTAGGATACGGCCGGGAGCACGTCAAACACGGCGCCCCGAACCCGTGTCGGCCGGGGGTCGCGGAATTCGTCGCGTCGGGCCGTCGGCGGGGCCGCATCCGCCGGGACGTGTTAGGATGGCCCGTCTTCGCCCGCGACGACCCTTCCGATTCGCCTCGCCTGCACCGTCGGTGCGGAGGCCCGCCCCAGGGCGAGCGAAATCGCCCGGCCCGCGGCGAGGGATGATCTTGATCGCAGCCCCAATCCTACCCATGGTCCCCGCGTGGACCCGCCCGGGACGCCGCCCATGACGGCCTTGCTCGCATTCTCGATCACGCTCCTCGTGGCGGTCCTGATCTCGGAACTGGCCGACCGGAGCGTGCTCTCGACCGCCGTCCTGTTCCTCCTGGCCGGCTTCGTCGTCGGCGAAGGCGTCCTCGGGATCGTGCCGCTGCGCCCGGATGACCCGGTCGTCGCGAGTTTCGCCGAACTCGCGTTATTCAGCGTCCTCTTCTCCGACGGCATGAAGGTCGGCCTCCGCGACCTCGCCTCGGCCTGGCATTTGCCGGGGCGGGCCCTCCTCTTCGGGTTGCCGCTGACGCTCCTGGGTACGGCCTTGCTCGCCCGCTGGGTCGTCGGCCTGCCCTGGGCCGAGTCGTTCCTTGTGGGGGCCGTGTTGAGCCCCACCGATCCGGTCTTCGCGGCCGCCATCGTGGGCCGCAAGGAGGTCCCCGGCCGGCTCCGCCAACTCCTCAACGTCGAAAGCGGCCTCAACGATGGCCTAGCCCTGCCGATCGTGGTCGCGATGCTCGCGGTCACACGATCCCAGGAATTCAACCCGTGGTCCATCCTGCTCGAAATCGGCCTCGGGGTCGCCATCGGGGTCGCCGTCCCCTGGGCGGCCATCCGGCTCGAGCAGAGCCGCTTCTTCTCCGCCCACCAGGCCTACCGCCCGCTCAACGCCTTCGCCATCGGCCTGCTCGTCCTGAGCCTTTCCTCGATCACCCATGCCAACGAGTTCCTCGCCGCCTTCGCGGCCGGCATCACCGTCGCCACGGTCGGCCCCGAGGTCCGCAGGGCCTTCCACGAGTTCGGCGAGTTGCTCTCGGAATTGCTCAAGCTCGCCGCGCTGCTCGTCTTCGGCGCCCTCATCTCGCCGAAATTCCTCGGCGAAATCCCCTGGTCCGGCTATCTCTTTGCCCTGCTCGCCCTCGTCGCCGTGCGACCGTTGGCCCTGACCCTATCGCTCATCCGCAGCCCCCTGGGCTTCCGAGAGAGGGCCGCGGCCGCCTGGTTCGGCCCCAAGGGCTTCGCCTCGGTCGTCTTCGGGCTGCTGATCCTGAAGGGGGCCGAGGAGGGCAGCCCATACTGGCCGCAGGCCGACCGGATGTTCCACCTGGTGGCCCTTTGCATCGCCGGCTCGATCATCGCCCATTCCTCGACCGACGTCCTCGTGGCCCGCTGGTTTCATGAGGGCGAGTCGCCCCCCCGCGATGCGGATCCTGATCATCCCGGCGCATAATCGCTCATAAGGAGTGTGGTCCAAGCGGGCAAGTGATCATCCGAGGGGTGACTTCGGAGACGGCCGCCTCGGACAATCACAGGGGCAGGGAATATGCGATCGCGCAGGCGATCCAGGCCGCGCCCACCAGGCGGCCCAGCCGGTCGATCCAGGACGGCTCCGGCCGCCAGCGGCCCGAGAGGGCCAGGACGAGCCAGACCGCCGCCACCGTCAAGCCGCAAGGTGCCGAGAACTCCGCGAACTGAATGCCCAGGCAGATGGCGTCGAAGGACCAAACCCTCCCGTTGTACGCCAGGGGAATGACGCCCACCCGTAATCCGAGCGGTCGGCAGGCGTGGAGCAAGTAAGTCGAATCTTCGATGCGGACCCGCGCCGGCGGGACTGATTTGATCGAGCTCCGGCCGATCTCCCCGGCCACCTCAACCCCCCGGGCGGCGAACAACAGGGCACAGGCCAGCATCGCCGCCGCCCCGGGCTGCACCCAGAGTCGTCGCCGGGGAGGGCGGGGCCGTCGGAGCCGGAAAACCAGGCAAGCCAGGGTCATCGGGATCGCGATCGAGGTCAGGATCGCCACCACCTTCAGCCATGGCGGGGTCACGGACGACCAGTAGGATCCGGGCCCTTCGATCCGCAACTGCCACTCGACCTGCATCCGCCACAGGTTCCGGGCCTCCTGCATCCCCGCCGCGAGGGCGAAGATCAGGATAAGCAAATCCCCCAGCCCGAACCGTCGGGTCGTTCCTACCATCGGCATACCCCACAAGGTGCCGCGAATCGACGTCTCAGGCCCCCCCAAAGGGCCGAGATCCGATCCTGGCGGCGCGGGCGAACCGCCCACCACGGGCTTTCCGGCCAATTCCCCGGAAGCAGGACACCCGGAGCCCTTGAATCCCGCCAAGTCCCCCGATAGAATCACCCTCGTCGCCGGCAAGAACGCTTGGCAGTCACCCACGCGAACGCGGGTTCAACGACGACTCGAGGATTCGACGGAACTGCAAGCAGCCGAAGACCTGGGGATGTAGCTCAATTGGTTAGAGCACCGGCCTGTCACGCCGGAGGTTGCGGGTTCGAGCCCCGTCATCCTCGCTTCTGTTTAGGGTAATCGCGGCCGATCGCTTCCCGACCCCCGGAATATTCACTTCTCGGGGGGGAAGATGGCCCGCCAATCCCGCTTCATATCGACGACGGTCCAGCCGCGGGCCGGAGCCTCATCCAGGGCTCGGACCAGGCGGCCGACGGGCGATTCGCGGTCGTAGGCGTATTCGCGGTCGGCGTCGGTGTGGTGGACGATGAGGCCGAACCGGGCGCCTTCGCCGGCGGTCACATAGCGGAGCATCTCGTAGTCGCCGTCGGAGTTGCCGAAGGCCGCGATCGGTCGCTTGCCCAGGAACTTGCCGATGCCGACCGGCTTGCCGGCCTTGTCGTCGATGAAATCGACCTCGGGCAGCCGCATGAGTACCGGCGTTTCGCCCCTCAGTTCGTAGCGCGTGCGGACCGTGCTGCCGACGACCTGCTCCGGCGGGATGCCATACACCGGCCCGGACCAGGCGCGTACGAACTCGACGCCACCGCCGGTGACGATGTAGGTCTTGAAGCCGTTGGCCCGAAGGTAGGCGAGCAGCTCGAGCATCGGCTGGTAGATGCACTTCGTGTAGGGCCGGTCGAACCGAGGATGCCGGGCCGTCGCGATCCAGTCGCGGACGAGCGAGGAAAACTCGTCGGCCGTCATCCCGGCGTGGGTGGCGGTGACGAGTTCGACGAGTCCCTTCTCCCCCAGGTCGGCCAGGGCCTGGCGATTCCCTTCGAGCACGGCCTGGAAGGGCTGCTGTTGCTTCCACTCGGGGTGGGATGCCGCCATCGCGCGGATCCGGTCGCGGACGAAGACCGCCTGGACGTACATCGGCTGTTCGCACCAGAGGGTGCCGTCGTTGTCGAAGGCCGCGATCCGGTCGGGGGCCGGGACGAAGTCGGGGGAAGCCTCGTCCGTCACACGGGCGACGAACGCCAGGATCGCCTTGCGGGAAGCCCCGTCATTCCAGGAGGGCAGCGGATCCTCCGAACCTCGAACGGGGAACGCGCAGGCTGACAGCAGGACGGCGGTCAAACCGATCCGAGTTCTGAAGTCGGGCCGCATCGGGAAGTCCCCTCGTTCGGGAAGAAAGGCGGCGGCCGGGAGTTCGTTCCTCGGCCGCCGTCCCGTCAAGGCATCAGGCGAACGGGCTACTTCGACGGCGCATCCTTGAGCTTCTGCAGGACCTCGTCGAGGTTGAAGCTCGCCGCCTTCTGGCGTTGCGGGTAGTCCTTGAAGGTCAACAGGAACTGGCCCACGTAGTCCTGGGCCGGGACGAGCAGGTAGACGTGGTCGATCAGCCAGTCGTAGTAGGTGTTCGACGTGATGTCGGCCCGCTCGTAGGGGTCGGTGCGGAGGTTGAAGATCTTGGGCACGCGCAGGGTCGTGAACGGCTCGGCCCAAACCTGCAGGGTGCCTCGGGCGCGTTGCTCCATGAAGACCAGCTTCCAGTTGTCGTAGCGGAGGCCGGTGACCTGCTGGTCGTCGTTGCAGTAAATGAACGACTCGCGGGGGCTCTTGTCGGCCTGGCCGGTCAGATAAGGGACGAGGTTGTCGCCGTCGAGGTGCACCTTGTAGGTCGTGTCGCCGACGGTGTGGCCCTTGAGGAGCTTGTCCTTCACCCCCGAATCGCCGGCGATCGCCAGGAACGTGGGCAGCCAGTCGAGGTGGGCGACGAGCTGGTTCGAGACCGAGCCCGGCTTGATCTTGCCCGGCCAGCGGACCATGCAGGGTACGCGGTAGGCGCCCTCCCAGTTCGAGTTCTTCTCGTTGCGGAACGGGGTCATGGCCCCGTCGGGCCACGAGTTCATGTGCGGGCCGTTGTCGGTGGCATACATGACGAACGTGTCGTCCTCCAGGCCGAGCCGCTTGATGGCGTCGAGGACCGTGCCCACGTTCTTGTCGTGGTCGATCATCGCGTCGTGGTACTCGCTCTGCCAGCGGCCCGACTGGCCCAGGCTCTCGGGCTTCACGTGCGTCCGGAAGTGCATGTGGGTGAAGTTCACCCAGAGGAACATCGGCTTGCCGGCCTTGGCCTGGCGTTCCATGAAGTCGACGGCCCGCGCGGCGGTGTCGTCGTCGATCGTCTCCATCCGCTTCCTGGTCAGCGGCCCGGTGTCCTTGATCGCCTGCTTGCCGACCCGGCCGAATCGCGGGTCGATCGTGGGGTCGTCCGTGTCCGTGGCCTTGCAGTCGAGCACGCCGCGGGGCCCGTATTTCTGGCGGAACGCGGGGTCCTTGGGATAGTCGCGGAGTTCGGGCTCTTCCTCGGCGTTGAGGTGGTAGAGGTTGCCGAAGAACTCGTCGAAGCCGTGGACGGTGGGGAGGAACTCGTTGCGGTCGCCCAGGTGGTTCTTGCCGAACTGGCCGGTGGCGTAACCGTACGGCTTGAGCAACTCGGCGATCGTCGGGTCCTGCTTCTGCAGCCCCAGCGGCGAGCCGGGGAGGCCGACCTTGGTCAGGCCGGTGCGGAGCCCGTGCTGGCCGGTGATGAACGAGGCCCGCCCGGCCGTGCAGCTCTGTTCGGCGTAGTAGTCGGTGAAAAGCATCCCCTCCTTGGCGATCCGGTCGATGTTGGGCGTGCGGTAGCCCATCAGGCCCATCGAATAGGCGCTGATGTTCGACTGGCCGATGTCGTCGCCCCAGATCACGATGATGTTGGGCTTCTTGCCGCCCTGCGTAGCCGGCGGCATCGGGGCCGGGGTAGTCGGGGCGACCACGGCTGTCGTGGCCATCGCGAGGAGGGCGTTCCGGTTCGCCGCCTCGGCGCAACAAGCCTTGCCCGGCGGGCAGGCCGCTCCCGGGGCTCCGGATACCGGTTCGCTCGCCGCCATCGCGGGTCGTGGGGTGTCGATGCGGCCGGTCGCCGCGACATATCCCAGCCCCGAGCCGAGGCCGAGGATGAGCAGGGTTTGTAGCGACGCACTCTTCATGGGGAATCGCTCCGAAGGGGGATGCGGGAAGGGGTCCTGGGTTCGCTGGGATCGGGATCGTGGTGAACGCCATCCCCCGGGGTCGCCGGGGGGCTGGCAGCAATCATGGGGAAGGGGCAACCCCGGGACCGGTCGACTTCGCGCAGCGGAAGCCGACGTGCGACATGCCGGTATCGGGCGTGCAACCGTGACGGGCGCTGGGCCGGTAGCGCGAGCAGTAGCTGTCGTTGCAGAGGAACGATCCCCCCCGCTGGCTCCGCTGGGGCAAGTAAGGCCGTGCCGGGTCGATGCCGTCCGCGGGCCCTTCGGGGTTGCGGCTCACGCCTTTCCCCTGGCGCTCCCGGTACAGGTCGCGGCGATACCAGTCGGCGCACCATTCCCAGGCGTTGCCCGCCATGTCGTACAGGCCGTAGCCGTTGGGCCGGAACGACATCACCGGCGCGGTCCGGGCATAGCCGTCGAGGGCGTCGTTCCGATCGGGGAAGTGCCCCTGCCAGATGTTGGCGAAGATTGCCGCATCGGAAGGGGGCTGGTCGCCCCAGACATAGGGCTTGCCTTCGAGGCCCCCGCGCGCGGCCCGCTCCCACTCGGCCTCGGTCGGCAGGCGCTTGCCGGCCCATCGCGCGTAGGCCGTGGCGTCGTCCCACGAGACGTGCACGACCGGGTGGTCGGCCCGGCCCTCGATCGTGCTGCCGGGACCTTCCGGGTGCCTCCAGTTCGCCCCGGGGGTCCATTTCCACCAGCGGCTGTAGTCGTCGAGCGGCACGGGGCCGTCGGTCGGCGTGAAGACCAGGAGCCCGGCACGAGCATCTTCCCCGGGGGCGGCGGGGTACCTGGCGGCGATTGCGCCAGGATCGCCGCGACATCGGGCGGCCGTTCGGCGGTCGTCGCGTAGCCGGTCGCCTCGACGAATTGCCCGAACTCCCGGTTGGTGACCTCGTGCTCGTCCATCCAGAACCCATGGACGTAGACGCGATGCGCGGGGCCCTCTTCCGGCCAGGCGTCCGGGGCGTCGCTCCCCTATCCCGGAATTCCCCCGGCGGATCCAGACCATGCCCGACGCGGCGGCGGCCGGGGGCGGTCATTTCGGGTTCGGGGGCCTCGCCGGCGGACCGCCGGCCTCTCCCGCCCGCCATCGCGTGAGCCCGTAGACCCCGAGGAATGCCGCCAGGCCGATCAGGGCCAATCGCAACGAATGGACGAGGGGTCCTCCCGGTGCTGGATCGTGGCCTCGACGAATCAAAGCGTCCTTCTCCTGCGAATCCGCCCCGCCCGGCCGCGGCCCGATCGGCATGCGGCCCGCAGGCGACCGGGCCGGTGCCGGCCGCCTTCTGGCGGGGCCCGCGGGATAAGCTACTCGCCCATGATGTGCATTCCTATGGGCTGCCGGCGCCCGCCCCAGGATTCAACGCCCGGGGGCGGGCGTCACGAGGGTCTGATAGGCCAGGCGGGCCACCTCCACATAGGCATTGCCCAGGCTGTCGGCCCGGAACAGTTCGACGGGTTGTTCGGGGTTCCCACGAACGGCCGGAGCACCCAACCCATCTCGATCCCCACGAAGATGAGCCAGCCACGCCCGGAGCATCGACCGATGTCGGCCGTCGCGGGCGATCAGCGGCCGATAGGCTCGTCGGAGGATCGCCTGCGCGCCGAGGCTGGCCACCGCGAACATCGCCCCTGAACAGGATCGCCGGGCGATAGTCGCTTCGTGGAGGCGTACCAGAACAGCGTGATCGGCGCAGCCCATCCAGACGATCGCCAGCCCCGCCTGCGAGGCGAATACGCCCCGGAGCACCCGGCCGAAGTCGGCCCGGAGGCCGGCCAGGGTGTTCAGCACGAAGAAGCTGGGCAGGCTCAACAGCAGCGTCACGCCCAGGAGCATCGGCACCTTCAGGGCCGAGCCGAGCACCTGCCAGGCGCGGCCCCCCGCGAATCCGCCGAACGTGCCCATCAGGGCCCCGTAGGCCGATCCGCCCGCGACCGCCATCGCGATCAGCGGGCCGATCGCCCCCGGATCGGGGTCGTCCAGGGGTCGCCGCGGAGGACGTCATCGGGCGCGGAGAGCCACGATTTCGCCGCCAAGGTCGGCTCAGCCCCAGAGGTTCAGGAACGAGTGCCAGACCGCCTCGAAGAAGTTCGACTGCCGGGGCCGGAACCAGGTGAACGGCCGGGCCGGATCCCCCACGAACGGCCGGAGGACCCAGGCCATCTGCGCGCCGACCACCCCGAACAGCAGGACCCAGCAACGGAAGATCAGCCGGACCTTCCCCGGGATCGCCCGGCCCGGCAGCGGCTCCGATCGCGCCGGGGCGGGTTGGCCCGCCTCCAGCTTCGCCGGGTCGGCCGGCTCCGCGTCGATCGGTTGGACCTCGATCGGCGGCATCCGCGTCGATCCTCGGCGGCCACGCGGATGGTGCAGCGTCTGGAGCAGGAAGCTCAGCCCCAGGCCGCCCGAAGGGCAGGCGGCGACGTTCAGGAGCAGGATGAATCGATAGCTCGTCGTCATCACCGAGAAGAACGCCACGATCGGCCCGAGCGACGCCAGCACCGCCACCATCACCGCGATCGATGCCACCACCAACCGCAGCAACGCCGAGGGCCCCAGCCGCGATCCCACCAGGGCATTCGACACGTACAGCGACGGGAACGTCACCCAGCAGCGTCAGGTAGAAAAGCGCCGGCATCTTCAACGCCGACGCCACCGCTTGCCAGCCGTGGCCGCCCCCCTCCCGGAACAGCGAGAAGCACCCCATGCACGCCCCGTAAAGGGCCGCCAGGGCGATCGATACCGCGATCAGGCCGCCCGCCGGCATCCGGCGCGCCGCCGCGCAGGACCTCCACGCGTCGCCTGGCAGCGGCGGTCGAGATCCTGGAACCATCGCCCCATCGCGCCACCTCCCCGTTTCGGACTCCGGCTTTGCGATCACAAAGTAGCCAAGCAGGGGTCGATGGTCAATCGGGTCGCGAGGAATTCGGCCCGGGCGGGTGGGACTTCAGGGCCGGGGAGTTCGCGGCGTGCCAGAGTCGGATCTTGCCGTCGTGGCTGGCGGAGGCCAGCAACGAGCCGTCGGGCCGGAAGCTGACCGTGTTGACCCGCCGCGCGTGGCCTTCCAGGAGCAGGGGTGAACTGGCCGGTGGCGGGGTCCTGCAGGCGGACCTTGGCGTCGTCGCAGGCCGCGGCCAGGGTCCGGCCGTCGGGCGAGAACCGATCTCCCGAAGATCAGAGTCGTGCGACCCTTTTTCATGTACAGGCGACGGCGCGCCAGCTCTCGGTGTCGTAGATCGACAGGTAGCCGCGTTCGTCGGCGACCGCCAGCATCGAGCCGTCGGGCGAGAAGGCGATGTCCAGGACCGGTAACCGGCCCGGGATCACCGTCGCCTTGCAGGAGCCACGAAGGTCCTGGACGGTGAGCGTGCCCTGGTTATCGGCCCAGACCAGGCGCCCCGGCCATCGGGGTGGAACGCCAGGGCGTGATCACGACGTTCCTCCCGGGGAAGGTGGCGATCGCGCGGCGTTCGGCGACGTCCCAGGTGCGTACCGTCCCGTCCTTGCCGGTGGAGGCCAGGGTCCGGCCGTCGACCGAGAAGGCCACGCGGAGGACATCGTGGGTATGCCCGCGGAGCACCGCCAACGGCCGGCGGGTTGTCAGGTCCCAGAGCCTCACCGTATCGTCGAAGCCGCCGCTGGCCAGCGTCCGGCCGTCGGGGCTGATCGCGATCGACGTGACGAGGACCCCGTGGCCCAGCAGGGTCGCGAGTTCCTCGCCGGAATCCGGATCCCAGATCCGGATGGCGTGGTCGTCCCCGGCGGTGATCAGGAGCTTGCCGTCGGGCGTGAACAGGGAATCCCAGGCCTCGCCCCGGTGCCCCTCCAGCTCGGCGGGCGGGCCGGGCGGCCTGTCGAGGTGCCAGATCCTCAGCGACCCCACGTCGCTCGCGATCAGCGACGCGCCCCCGTCGATGAATTCCAGGACGTGGACGTACTTCGCATCCGCCCCGAGTTCGGCCCGCTTGCGCCCGGTCGCGGCATCCCAGACGAAGGGACGCCCCAGCACGCCCCCGCCGGCCAGCCATCGGCCGTCGGCCGAGGAACGGAACAGCACCTGCTCATCCAAATAGATCCCTTCCAGGGCCCGGGCGTGCGGCCCGGCGCCGCCCGGGCCGTCGAAGTCGATCAGCCGATAGGCCCCGTCGCCGGCGATCGGCGGGCCCCTCAAGCCCTGCGTGTCGTCGGATAGGTGGAGCGGCCGGCCGGGCTCCGGGCCGGGAATGGTCCCGCGAATCCGGCCCGTCGCCGGTCGAAGAAGTCGAGGCCGTCGCCGTGCTGGACGATCAGCGAGCGACCGTCGGGCGCGAAGCCCAGCTCGTGGATTTCCTCGCGGGCCGGGTCGAGGCTGCGGATCGGCCGGCGGTGGAGGCCTCGCGGAGGGTCACGCGGCCGTCGTCCGACGAGGTAACGAACACCCGCCGGTCGGGCGAGGCGGCGAAGCAACGAAGCTCGCCGCCCGGCGGGGCCGGGTCGAGCGGGGCGAGGGCGTCCGCCGCGGCCCAGAACGTCGTCCGGTGGGTTGCCCCGGCGGCGTTCGGGACCTCGCAGACGGCCAGCGTCCGGGAGTCTTCCGAGAAGGCCAGGCGGAGCGCGTGGCGGGGGAATTCCCGCGGGCTGCCGATCGGCTGCAAGGTCGCCGCGTCGTGGAGCCGGAGCGTCGACGTCGTCGGGTCGCCGCCGGTGTAATTCACCGCGATCCGCCGGCCGTCGGGGCTGTAGCAGATCCCGGAGACGGAGCCGGCCTGCGGGGGCAGGTGGCCGACCTCCCGCCGGGATCGGATATCCCAGACAAGAACATGGCCGTCGCGGTCGCCGGAAACCAGCAGTCGACCGTCGGGCGAGCGGGCCGCTGCGTAGACGGGCGCATCGTGGCCGAACAGCATCGAGGAGTCGCGGTGGGCCAGGCCGTGGAGGTAGCGCCATTCGAAGCCGCGGGGGTCGGGCTCGCCCGGCGATGGCCGGAGCCGCTCCAGCGCCTCCTGGGCGAACTCGACGTGGCCGGCCGCCAGTTCCTGCTGGGTATTCCGGATCTGCGATCCGTACCAGAACCGGCGGTTGATCCGGGCGTTCCGCTCGGCATCCTTGAGCGCGGCCAGGGCACGCTGCTCGGCGGCGGTGGCGCGGATCGCTTGCCATCCGACGACCGCCGAGCCGGCCAGCAGGGCGCCCCCCAGCAGGGCCGACGGGATCAGGATGGCCCGATTCCGGCGGGCGTACTTGCAACACCGATACCAGCGGGACGGCGGCCCCGCCTCAACCGGGAGGCCATCGAGATACCGGCGGACGTCGTCGGCCAGGGCGCCGGCCGAATCGTAGCGGCGCTGGCGATCCTTATCCATCGCCTTCATGACGATCCAGTCGAGCTCGCCCCGGATCGCCCGTCCCAAAGCCGGCGGCTCGTGGCCGCGGCTTTCGGCGATCGGCTTCAGGTCGGCCCCGAGGGATCCCAGGCGGGTGCTTGGCCGGGGCGGTTCCTCATCGGCCAGGATCCGGCGGAGGCTGTCGATGCTGGCCGAGCGGAGCCGTGCCGCGTCGAACGGCGTGGTCCCGGTGAGCAGCTCGTAGAGCAGGACACCCAGCGAGTAGATGTCGGTCCGGGTATCGACGTCCAGGCCCAGCGGCTCGGCCTGCTCGGGGCTCATGTACAGCGGCGTGCCGACGAGTTGGGCGACCCCGGTCTGGAGGGTCAGGTTCGTCAGGGAGAAGGCCGCCCCGGTCGCCTTGGCGACGCCGAAGTCGATCACCTTGGGCACCGGCGTGCCGTCCTGGTCCTCCACCAGCACGTTCGACGGCTTGATGTCCCGGTGGATGATCCCCTTCTGGTGCGCGTGCTGGACCGCGCGGCAGACCCGGATGAACAACTCGATCCGGGCCTTGATCGGCAGGCGGGAGCGGTCGCAGTAGTCGGTGATCGGTAGGCCCCGGACCAGCTCCATGGCGAAGTAGGGGCGGCCGTTGGCGGTGGCGCCGGCGTCGAAGACCCGGGCGATGTTGGGGTGGTCCATCATCGCCAGGGCCTGGCGTTCGGCCTCGAACCGGGCGATCACCTGCCGGGAATCCATGCCCGGCTTGATCGCCTTCAGGGCGACCTGGCGGCGGACGGGCCGATCCTGCTCGGCCAGGTAGACGGTGCCCATGCCCCCTTCGCCGATCATGTCGATCAGGCGGTAGGGCCCGATCCAGCCGCCGGGGTGTTCCGGCGGGGCGTTCGCCTGGGTGAGCGGCATGGTGTCGGAAACGCTCGGGGCGGGCGAATCGCCGGCTTCGAGCAGCCGGATTCGCTCGGCGACCCGGGCACGCAGCCGCCCATCGCCGCCGCAGGCCCGATCGAGGTATTCGGCGCGATCGGGCTCGCCGATTTGCCGGGCGGCGTGGGCGATCGCCTGCTCATCGACGGGCTCAAGACGGCCTCCCGGATCGGGGGCCGCACCGGACGGATTCGGCCGGATCAAGATCGGACGCCCCTCCAATCCCGCGGTCCGCCCCTTCCCGCGCGGCCGCGACCCCAGTGTAAGCTCCGGGGCCGGCCGCGGTCGAGCCGGGGATTCCCCGACAGGCCGGGGGGCGGCGGGCTATCGCGGGGCGATCTCGAAGGCGACCTCGTCGATCGTGCCGGTGAAGGCGAAGGGCGACTTGCCGCGGTAGGAGAGCGAGACCGGTTCGCCGTTGTCCTTGCCGATGTCCAGGCCGGCGTAGGTGGTGAACCGGCTCGGCACGGTCCGCCAGCCGCCCCTCGGCCACGACCTTGCCGTTGACGCGCAGCCGGGTCTTGCCGCCGGTGGCCGGCTTGCCCGGGGAGTCGGCGTCGAACTCGTAGCGGACCCGGACCTTCCCGGTCGGCATCGGCTCCGACGCGGACAGCGTCACGACATCGATGCCCAGGAAGCTATAGGTGTGGCGGAGCTTGCCCCCCTCGACGTACAGCGAGAAGCCGCCCATCACGTCGGACTCGGCCACCAGGACCCCCTCGGCGCCCCCCTCGGGGATGCGAAGGTCGGCCGTGATGGCGAACGATCGGTTGTAGATCGGCGGGATCATCCCCGCACCGATGTTCTCGATCCCCGGCCGGTAGGCGTACCGGTCACGATCGTTGCGGGGCGGGACGATGCCGAAGAGCGGGGCGAAGCTGCCGAGCAGCGGATAGACCTGGTTCTTCTTCGCCTCCTCGTCGAAGATCGCCTTCATCTCCTCCAGCTTCTTGGGCTGCTCGGCGGCGAGGTTGCGGGACTGGCTGAAGTCGTTGCGGAGGTCGTACAGTTCCCAGGCGTCCTTGTCGGGGTCCCAGTGGCCCGGGGCAAATCGCGTCAACGTCTCGGGGTCGAGCTTCCAGGGGATCCGGTCGAGCCGGGCACAGGCCCACCAGCCGTTGTCGTAGATCGCCCGGTTGCCGAAGATCTCGAAGTACTGCCGGGTGTGCCGTTCGGGGGCCTTGGCGTCCTCGAATGCATAGGCGAAGCTGGTGCCCTGGATCGGCACCTGCTCGATACCGTCCACATGCTTCGGCGGGGCGATCCCGGTCGATTCCAGGATCGTCGGCACGACGTCGATCGCGTGGGTAAACTGGCTACGGACGCCGCCGGCCTTGCCCTTCAGCCGGGCCGGCCACGACACCACCAGCGGGTTCCGGGTCCCCCCCAGGTGCGAGGCCACCTGCTTGCCCCACTGGAACGGGGCGTTGCCGCCCCAGGCCCAGGCGCAGGCGAAGTGCGGCTGCATGACCGCGCCGCCCCACTCGTCCATCCCGCCGTAGTTGGCGATCAGGCCGAGCTGCTGCTGCGGAGTCAGCGGGATGCCCGCCAGCGTGGTGATCTCGTTGAACGTGCCGGTCTCGGTCCCCTCCATGCTCGACCCGTTATCGCCCCAGATGACCAGGATCAGGGTGTTGTCGATCAGGCCGGCCTCCTCGACCGCCGCGACGACGCGGCCGATCTGGTGGTCGGTGTTCTCCTGGAACCCGGCGTAGACCTCCATCTGGCGGGCGTAGAACTGCTTCTCCTCGGGCTTGAGCGAATCCCACGCCGGGAAGGCGGGGTTCCGCGGGGTGAGCACGGTGTCGGCCGGGATCACGCCGAGCGCCTTCTGGCGGGCGAAGGTCTCCTCGCGGAGCTTGTCCCAACCCTGGTCGAACTTGCCCTTGTACTTGTCGGCCCAGGCCTTGGGCACGTGGTGGGGCGAGTGCGTGGCGCCCGTCGCGTAGTAGACGAAGAAGGGTTTGTCGGGCGATTGGGCCTTCTGATCGTGGATCCAGCGGATCGTCCGATCGGTGAGGTCGTCCGGCAGGTAATAGTCCTTGCCGGTCGGCACGCCGACGATCGTGTTATCCTGGGCCAGCAGCGGGTCATACTGGCCGCAGGCGCCGCCGAGGAAGCCATAGAAGTGGTCGAAGCCCAGGCCGCAGGGCCATCGGTCGAACGGGCCGGCGGCCCCCTGCTGGTCGTCGGGCGTCAGGTGCCACTTGCCGAAAGCCGCGGTCGAGTAGCCGTTGCCCTGCAGGATTCGGGCGACGCCGGCGGCGCGCTTGGGCCAGGTGGCGTTGTAGCCGGGCCAGCCGCCGGCGTACTCCGAGACGTTGCCGAAGCCGACCGCGTGATGATTCCGGCCCGACAGCAGCGCGGCCCGCGTCGGCGAGCACAGCGCCGTGACGTGGAACCGGTTGAACCGCAGGCCCCCGTCGGCCAGCTTCGAAAGGGACGGCGTCTGGCACGGGCCGCCGAACGTCGACGGGTTGCCGAACCCGGCGTCGTCGACCAGCATCAGCAGCACGTTCGGGGCGCCCTTCGGCGCCCCGGTCGGTGCCGGGAACGCCGGCTTCGATCGGTCGAGCGTCCGGCCCGATTCGCCCCGGAAGGGGGCATCGGGGCGGGGGATGTCGTCGTCGGACGCCGGGCGCGCCCATGCCGGGGCGCAGGCCAGCAGGGCGATCGCCAGGGCCGGGCCCGCCGAGGGGCGGGCCGGGTGCTGCGGTTTCGTCATCGGGGTTTAGGATCCTGCCTGGGCGAATCGGGTGGTAGGGGATTTCACTGCCCGGCCGACTTGGGGTCGGGAAGGCGGATCAGGTTGAACTGGCGCTGCTGGCCGTCGGGCGTATGAACCACCATGGTGGACTGGTCGCGGGTCAGGTTGGCGATGCCCGCCTCGTAGGTCGGCGTCTTGTCGCCGCCGATCGTCCAGGCGGCGCGGCCGCTCTTGCGATCGACGGCGCCGGCCACCGGGGTGGTCTCGTTGCTCTGGATGTTGTGGTAGTTGCCGCGGATCTGCCCTTGCGCGTTGACGGCGAGTTGGAACAGGTCGTTGGGCTTATCCTGGTCCGACGCGACCATCGCGTAGACGCCCAGCGGCTGCCAGGCGGCGTTGGCGTCGGGATCGCCGGCCCCCGAAGCGGCGATCTGGCCGGCCTGCTGGGCATATTGCTGGGGGGTACCGGCCGGGTCGCCGTTGACGTACATGGCATTGCCCTGCGAGACCACGTTGCCGCCGTAGTCGTAGGGCGCCGGCTGCGCGGGCAGGCCCATCATGCCGGACACGGCGCCGTAGCCCGGGTTGGCGTACATCGACGGGTTCATCATGTTGGCGCCCTGCCAGGCCCCGGCGTACATGGCCGGGTTCATCATCGACGAGTAGGCGGCCGAACTTGCGACGACGGCGTTCCGCTGGGTCGCGAGGGCGGCGTCGGAGGCGTAGTAGGTGCCGTACGGGCGGGCCCCATAGGCCCCGTAGCCGCCATATCCGCCGTAGCCGTAATCGCGAGTGGCCGGGGTTCCGGGGCGTCCCGCCCCCGCACCCGGCAGGACCCCGATGCCGCTATCGGGCCCGCCGACCACCGCCCGCGCCCACCCCGGGCCGGCCGGCGCCCATGCCCGGACGGACGCCGATGCCGCTATCGGGGCCGCCCACGCCGCCGGCAGCCATCCCCGGCCGGGCCGCGGCCCCCGCCTCGCCCATGCCGGGCCGGGCAGCCCCCGCCTCGCCCATGCCGGGCCGGGCAGCCATCGAAGGCGAACCGGCCGCGCCGCCATGGCCGTAGGGGCCCATCGACCCCCCGCCCATCTGCGGGGGACGCCCGCCCGAGAGGCCGCCCTGCGGCATCCCGCCGCGTTCCATCCCGCCGGGCATGCCTCCACGTTCCATCCCACCATTGGGCATCCCGCCGCGTTCCATGCCACCATTGGGCATCCCGCCCCGCTGCATCCCGCCCATGCCCCCGGGCATGCCTCCACGTTCCATCCCACCGGCAGGCATGCCGCCCATGCCGCCGCGCCCGCCGCCCCCGCGCCCTCGCTGGGCGAAAGCCTGGGGTACGGCGAGGGAACACATGCAGAAAGCGGCGAGGATCGCCAATCGTCCGGGGCGCATCGGGGTCACTCCAGGCTTCGAGGATGTTCGTCGGGGTGTATTGCTTGTAACGGATGGGGCGACGGCTACTTCGCCGCCTTGATCCGGGTGACCTTCACGGGGGGCAGGTCGTCGAGTTCCCGGTCGTCGACCGACCGATTGACCGACTGCCAGGTGAACGTGTCGGCGTCCACCTTGCGGAGGACGTTCGTCTCGACGAGCGTCCGCCCGTTGGGCAAGGTGCCGGCCGCGTCGAGCACCCAGTGGTCGCCGTCTCGGGCCCAGTCGGCCTCGCCGATGCCGCCGTCGGCCTCGAACGTCCAGGTGTGCAGCTGGCCGGTCTGCGGGTCGACGCCGATCACCTGGAAGCCGGTCAGGGATAGCCCCTTCTCCTGGAGGCTGAACCGGGCGTGGATGAACTTCTTGCTCGGGGCCCACTCATACGTGGTGCGGATCTCGGCCCCCTGCCCCGCGATCGACTTCCATTCGCCGATCAGCCAGGCCAGGTCCTTGATCGAGTCGCCCGACCTGGCCGATTCGCTCAGCTCGGCGAACAACCATCGGCCCCCCTCGCGAACCATGGTCGCGCGGTAGGCCGCATGCGACTCCGGCTCGGCCGAACCGCGTCGGACGGTGATCGTGCCCTCGTCGATCGCCAGGTCGTTGGACAGGAATCGGATCGATTCCGAATCAACGTCGACCTTCAGTTCGGCGGTCCGGCCGAAGATCTCGGCGAAGCCCTTCTCCAGGGCCTCGCGGCCCCGGGTCGTCTCGCCGGCGAGGTTCTTGTACTCGCCGCCGGCGGTCCAGAATCCGGCCGCCGCCTTCGCATCGCGGGCCGCCAGCGCCTTCAGGAACCCCTGAATGGACGCCTGGATCGCGGCCCGATCCGGCCCGTGCGTATCGACGGCGGCCGCCTTCTCCTGCGGCTTCTGGGCCGGGGCACCGGCGGCCTTCTCCTGGGGCTTCTGCGCCGGCTGGCCCTTTTCCTGGACTTTCGGCACCTGGGCCTGGGCCGTGGCCACGGCAATCATCAGGGTGGAGGCCAACGCGGCGATTTGCTGTCGTTTCATGGCATGATCCGCTCGGGCGGTGAGGCGGCTGCGCCGCCGGGGAGGGCGGGGCATGGCCCCGGCGAAGGTGCCGGGGGCGGCGGCCACTTCGCCGACGGTCTCCCTTGCTATACTATGGCCGCCACGTGTTCAAGCGGGTCGTATCGGCATTTCCCGGAAGATATCGCTCTAATAACCCACGGCAATCGGCGATCCATGGAAGTCCGGCAGTTGCGCCATGTGTTAGCCCTGGTCGAATTCGGCAATTTCCACAAGGCGTCGAGGGCCCTGAAGATTTCCCAGCCGGCCCTGACCAAGAGTATTCAGCAGGTCGAGCACGACCTCGGCGTCCGCCTGTTCGACCGCCACGGCAAGGCGGTGGCACCCACGGCCTTCGGCGAGATCGTGTCGAGGACCGCGCGCGAGGTCATCGACGCCCTCGACGGTATGACCCGGGCGATCGGCCAGGTGGCCAACCTGGAGGCCGGCGAGTTGTCGGTCGGCGCCGGCTCGTACGTGGCCGACGTCTGGCTGGGGCCCGTGGTCAGCCGGCTGCTCCGGCGATCGCCCCGGCTCGGGCTGACCTTGCACGTGGACCACTGGGATCCGCTCGCGGAGATGCTCCGGCGGGGGCGGATCGACCTGTTCGTCGCCAACCTCGAGCCGGTCCAGGATCGCCCCGAATTCCGGGTCATCCCGTTCCCCGGCCAGTCCGCCATCTGGATCGCCCGGCGGGGCCACCCGCTCTCGGGCCGGGCGAAGCCCCGCCGATCGGACCTGGCGGAGTACCCGCTCATCGGCCCGCCGGTGCCGGAATTCCTCCGGCGCTGGCTGGATGCCGAGAAACCCGGCACGCGGGTGCCGCTCCGCAAGATCGACATCTTGTCGGTCGGGCTGATCAAGGCGATGGTCCGACAGGGCGACGCGATCTCGCTGGTCCACCCGGACATGGTCCGGGAAGAGCTGGCCCGCGGCCACTTCGTCATCATCGAGTTCGACGCCCCGCCGATTCAATTGCCCGTCGGCCTCGCCTGGTTGGCCGACCGGTCGCTCTCCCCCGCCGGACTCGCCTTCGCCCGCGAGATGCTGGCCGAAGTGGGCATGGATCCGAATGCCGCCTTGGGATGACGGCCCGCCTCGCGGCGACGGCCCGCGAGAGAGCCATTTGATCAGGCCGGCCCCGCTTCAGAACAGCTCCCCGATCGGCCGGCCATGCGCGACGATCGGCATGGGCCGCCCATCCCGGTCGATGTAGGACGTGTCGAGCGGCACGCCCATGTGCCGGTAGATCGTCGCGGCCAGGTCGCCCGGGGTGACGGGGCGGGTGCTGATGTGGCCGCCGTCCGACTCGGACGAGCCGATCACCTGGCCATGCCGCATCCCGCCGCCGGCCACCAGCATCGACATCACATTGGGCCAGTGGTCGCGGCCATCGGTGCTCCCCTGCGTGCCCATCCGGGGCGTCCGGCCGAACTCGCCCATCGCCAGCACGAGCACGTCATCGGCCAGGCCGCGCTCATGGAGGTCATCGACCAGGGTGGTCACCAGGTGATCGAACAGCGGCAGCAGGGGCTTGAGGCCCTTGCTGATGCCCCCGTAAGGCGGGATGTTGTCGCCGTGGGTATCCCAGGTGCCCGAGGCGGTGTGGTAGCTCAAATCGAGCGTGACGAACGCCACGCCCGCCTCGACCAGCCGACGGGCGAGCAACGCCTGCTGGCACCACAGGTGCTTCCCGTACCGCTCGCGGTTCGCCTCGGGTTCGAGCGACAGGTCGAACGCCTCGCGGGCCAGCGGGCCGGTGAGGAGTTCCAGTGCGGCCCGCCCATGGGTATCCATCGACCGGGCGGGGTTCGATGCGTCGATCGATCGGAGCATCGAATCGAGGTCGTCCAGCAGGGCGCGACGCTCGTAAAGGCGATCGTGCGTCAGGCCGTCGGGGAGTTTGAAGAAATCGGCCTCGGTTACGCGCCCCGAATCGACGCCCACGTTGTTGTAGATCGGCAATCGGGCCGCCCGGTTGGCGATGAACGGCGCATACGCGGGGCCGAGGTCTCCCGCATGGGCGACGTGGGTCTTCGAGGTCTGGAAGGCCACGTAAGGCGGCATCCCCGGCCGGTTCGCCCCCCGATATTTCGCCACGATCGAGCCGATCCCCGGGTAACGCTCGGCCGCGGGATTGAGCCGCGGCTCGGCCAGCAGGTTCGCGGTCTGGAAGACCTTGTTGGGCTCGTGGTTGCTGTGGGTCGGGTCGACCGACCGGATGATGGTGAACCGGTCGAGCGAGGCGGCCAGCCGGGGCAGGTGCTCGCAGACCTGCACGCCGGGCAGTTTGGTCGGGATCACCCCGAACGGCCCGCGATTTTCGAGCGGCCGGTCGGGCTTGGGATCGAGGGTATCGAGGTGGCTGGGCCCGCCGGCCATCCACAGCAGGATGACGGCCTTCCGCCCGGGTACTTCCGGCTCGGCCGCCCGCAGCGACATCAAGCCGGGGAGGCTCAACCCCGCCAGGCCCGCCCAGCTCGCCTTGAGGAACCCCCGACGGCCGGGGACGACCAGGCCCTCGCAAACGCGAGGGTTGAAGGAGGTGAAGGCGTGGCCGTGTCGGTGGGGGTTGGGCATGGCCGCGTTTCCTCGGGGCGGGGGAATGCGTCGAAGATACACGATCGACGCGGGACCTGCCGCGCCCCCAGGCCCGCCCCCGAAGATTCGGCGAACGTGGCGCACCGCGGGGGGGCTCCCGGCCCCGTTTACGCGCCGACGGAGAGGCACCTGGACTCCCGCTCAAGCTCCAAGAGGGTATCGCTCCCGACCGCCCCGCCGGTGGGCCCGCGTTGTAGCCGTCTCGGGCCATCCGCCGTCGGACATGGGCAAGCCGGTTGCGCTCCAGGCCAGGAGCACGCCGGCCAACGACCTGGGATGTCACAACACGACCTCGATCGCTTACCCTGATCGGGATCGTGACGATGGGGATCGTAACCGTCGAGTTCGGCAGACTGCGTCTCGGCCCGGCGGCATCCCCGATGGTGCGAGGCAGGGACGTGACATGACAACGCTGTTCGAGAAGCACACCTTCGACCGGGGCGCCGCGACCCTGCCCTACCGGCTGCTCAGGCCCGACGGCTACGACCGGGACGGAGCGGGCCGCTACCCGCTCGTGGTCATCCTGCACGGCATCGGCGAGCGCGGAACGGACAACGAGCGACCGCTCCGGAACGGGGTCGAGGAATTCGCGAGGGGGCCGTTCCGCAAGGCCTTCCCGTGCTTCCTGGTCGTCCCGCAATGCCCGCCCGACCAGTTATGGTGCAATTTCAGTTCGGCAGGCACCCGGGGCAACCTGCCCCTCGCCCACGAACCGACCGAGCCTGCGGCGTTGGTGCTCGAACTGATCGACGCGATGCGCCGCGAATACCGCGTTGACCCAGGCCGCATCTACCTGACGGGCGTGTCGATGGGCGGTTACGGCACCTGGGACCTGATCGCCCGCGAGCCATCCCTGTTCGCGGCCGCCATCCCGGTCTGCGGCGGCGGCGATCCGGCGCAGGCCGGGAAACTGACGAGGCTGCCGATCTGGGCCTTCCACGGCGACCAGGACGAGTTGGTACCGGTCGAGCGCTCCCGCGACATGATCGCCGCGATCAGGCAGGCCGGCGGCGAGCCGAGGTATACCGAGTACGCGGGGGTCGGCCACGACTCGTGGACGCCGACCTACCGAAATGTCGAGGTGCTCGCCTGGCTTTTCGGGCAGCAGCTTGGGAAGTGATTGGCCATGCCCGGCGACTGTCTCACGAACATGGTCGAACGCGCGAACCATGCCCACTTCCGGGCGTATGTTCCTGGCAACCGCGGCCACGGCGCTCGTCGCCCCGGCGGGCCCCGGCGGCCCGGCCGAATCCCGTGAAAATGAACAGGTTTTCGAGGAGTCCCTGATGGAAATCACGCGAGCCGGTTCGCAGCCGTCTGCCCGGGGCCCGGCCGATTGGTTCACCGGGGCGGTCCGCATCGACCCGCTGTTCCCCGCGATGTCCCCGGCCCGCGCGGCCGGCAACAGCGTGACGTTCGAGCCCGGGGCCCGCACGGCCTGGCACACCCACCCGCTGGGGCAGGTCCTCATCGTCACGTCCGGCCTCGGCTGGGTCCAGCGGGAAGGCGGCCCGGTCGAGGAGGTCCGGCCCGGCGACGTGGTCTGGTTCCCGCCGGGCCAGAAGCACTGGCACGGCGCCTCGCCGACGACGGCCATGACCCACATCGCCATCCAGGAGGCCCTCGACGGCAAGATGGTCGAATGGCTTGACCAGGTGACTGACGCGGAATACCGCCGATAGCACCCGGGCGAATCCCGGCCCGGCCCCTCGAAGCAAAGCCGACGCGACGAATCGGCGGCCCGCGTAGTACCATGGAACAAGGTGGTGCCGCGAATTGCGGCCGGATTCGGGGCTTGCGGAGTTGCGCCATGAATCGTGCGTGGATCCGTTCGTCGATCGTTGCGGCTTGCGTGCTGGCGACGGCCTCAACGCGGGGCGATGATGCCCCTTCACCCCGCGGCCTCGACGGCCAGCCCGTTTCGCTGAAGGCACCGTCGGGCGGGGCGGCAGCGGTGGTCTTCTGCTCGGCCGAGTGCCCGATCTCGAACGCCTATAGCCCCCTCTTGAACGACCTGGCGAAAACCCATCCCGCCGAGAAGCTCCGCCTGGTCGGCGTGTTCGTCGATCCCGACCTGACCTCGGCGGCCCTGGCCGCCCACGCCAAGGAGTATGGTTTGAACTTCCCGGTCGCCCTCGATCGCCGGGGCACGATCGCCCGGAAGTTGGGGGCGACCGTCACGCCCGAGGCGTTCGTGATCGACGACCGGGGCCAGGTCCGCTACCAGGGCCGGATCGACGACCAGTTCGCCGCCCGGGGCGTACGCAACGCCCATTCCGAAAGCCGCGAGCTCCGCGACGCCGTCGCCTCCGTGATCGCAGGTAAACCGGTCGCCGACGCGTTCGTGAAGCCGATCGGCTGCCCCCTGCCCGAGCCTCCGAAGGGGGCCGATGTCGCCCCGACTTACGCCAAGGACGTGGCGCCGATCCTCCAGAAACACTGCCAGGATTGCCACCGCCCCGGCCAGGTCGGCCCCTTCTCGCTCCTGACCTACGACCAGGCCCGCAAGCGGGCCGACGACCTGGCGAGCGTCGCCGAGGATCGCCGGATGCCCCCCTGGAAGGCGGTCGCCGGCTACGGGCCGGGCTTCGATCATGACCGGTCGATGACCGCCCGGGAAATCGCCACGCTCGCCGCCTGGGCCGAGGCCGGCGCCCCCAAGGGGGAAGATGCCGATATGCCCCCGGCCCGGGAATTTTCCAGCGACTGGGAACTCGGCCAGCCCGACCTGATCCTCGAAATCCCCGAGCCTTTCAACGTGCCGGCCGAGGTCCGCGGGCCCGACGGCAAGCCGGCCGACATCTACCGATGTTTCGTCATCCCGACGGATCTGCCCGAGGATGTTTACATCACCGGCATCGAGTACCGGCCCGGCAACCCGCGCGTGGTGCATCACATCCTGGGCTACGTCGATACCACCGGCGAAGCCCGCAAGAAGGACGCCGCCGACCCGGCGCCGGGCTACGAGTGCTTCGGCGGCCCGCAGATCCGGATCTCCAACGACCTGAGCGGCTGGGCCCCCGGCGCCGCCCCCGCCTTCCTGCCCGACGGCATCGGCCGGAAGCTGCCGAGGAAGGCCGACGTCGTCCTCCAGGTCCACTACCACCCGACCGGCAAGGCCGAGTCCGACCGGACCCGCGTCGGCCTGTTCTTCGCCCGCAAGCCGATCCGGCAGACGCTCCACTGGGGCGCCGCCCTCAACACGCGGTTCGTGCTCAAGCCCGGCGTCGCCGATCAGGAGGTCAACGCCGCCTGGAAGATCCCGACCGACGTCCAGGCCGTGGCCGTGTCACCCCACATGCACCTGCTCGGCCGGTCGATGGAGATGTGGGCCGAGTTGCCCGGCGGCAAGCGGCTCGACCTGGTCAAGATCGATGACTGGGATTTCAAGTGGCAGCTCCAGTATTACTTCAAGGAACCGATCGATCTGCCCAGGGACACGGTGGTGAAGGTCAAGGCGGTGTTCGACAACTCGTCGGCCAACCCCTATAATCCCGACCCGAATCGCGAGGTGCGCTGGGGCGAGGCCACCACCGACGAGATGTGCATCGGCTTCCTGGCGACCGTGAAGAAAGGGCAGGATCTGACGAAGCCGGGGGAAATGGACGACCTGCCCCAGATCTTCGAGGAGCAGTTCCGCGAGGCCCGCAGGCGCGCCGCCGAGGCCGAGAAGAAGGCGCGGAGCAACCCCTGATCCCGCCCTCCTGCACGGGGAATGCCGGCATGGCGACGCGAGGTTTGGTACTGGTGACCGGCGGCGCGGGCTTCATCGGCTCGCACCTGGCCGAGGCTTTGCTGGCCGAGGGGTACGCGGTCCGCGTGGTCGATAACCTGGCCACCGGGCACCGCCGGAACCTCGCGCACCTGCCGCCGCACGAGTTCCTCGAAGGCGACCTCGCCGATTTCGAGGTGGCCCGCGCCGCCGCGGAAGGGGCCGAATACGTCTTCCACCAGGCGGCGATCCCCAGCGTGCCCCGCTCGGTCAAGGAGCCGCTCGAATCGCATCGGAGCGGCCCCACGGCCACGCTCAACATGCTGGAAGCGGCCCGCCTGGCGGGCGCCCGGCGGATCATGTTCGCCGCCAGCAGCAGCGCCTATGGCGATACGGAGGAATTGCCCAAGCACGAGGCCATGCTCCCCCGCCCGCTCAGCCCGTACGCCGCGGGCAAGCTGGCGGGCGAGGACTACGTGGCCGTCTACGCCCGGACGATGGGCCTGGACGGCGTCAGCCTCCGCTACTTCAACATCTTCGGGCCCCGGCAGGATCCCTCCAGCCCCTACAGCGGCGTGATCTCGCTGTTCGCCCGCCTGATGAGGGCCGGGCAGGCCCCCACCATTTACGGCGACGGTTCGCAGACGCGCGACTTCACCCACGTCGCCAACGCGGTCTCGGCCAACTTCCTGGCGATGCGCAGCCAAACCCCGCTGGGAGGGTGCGTGCTGAACGTCGGCACCGCACAACGCGTCTCGCTGCTCGACCTGGTCGCCGCGATGAATCGGTTGCTCGGGACCGACCTGAAGCCGCGATTCGAGGCGGCCCGGGCCGGCGATGTCCGCGACTCGCTGGCCAGCCTCGATCGGATCCGCGAAGTGCTCGGCTATCGGCCGATCGTCGAGTTCGAGGACGGGTTAAGGTCCACGCTCTCGGCCGACTGATCCCGCGATCCGGCGAGCACTTCCTCGCCCGCGACCCGGTCGATCAGGCCGATCAACGCCGGCAGGAACGGCCTCTCTTCCCCCTCGTCCATGTCCAGCAGGGCCAGGGCCGCCTCTTGCAGCAACCGGCGGGATTCGTCGCGTTCCGGTTCCATCGGGTTCGCGCCCGGTTCGGGCCGAAGCAGGGGCCTTCGCCGCTCGGCGGGGCCCCCCGGCCCGTCGGTCAGCATAGTCGGTCGCCCCCGGCCTGGCAACTGTACGGCGATTCCCGACCTTATCGCGACCGCCTCAGCGATCGATCGCCTTCATGGCCATCGCGTGGTAGCGGTCGCCCGACGCCGTGCCCGACGGCAGGATCGCGTCGATTTCCTCGAGTTCCCCGGCCGAAAGGCCGACGGCCAGCGAGCCCATGTTCTCGTCGAGGTACTCGGCCCGCTTCGTCCCGGGGATCGGCACGATGTCGCTCCCCTGCGCCATCACCCAGGCCAGGGCCAGTTGGCCGGGCGTGCAGCCCTTCGAAGCGGCCAGGGACCGGATCCTGGCCACGATCTCCAGGTTTTTGGCGAAGTTCTCCCCCTGGAACCTCGGCGCGTTCCGCCGGTAATCGTCGGGGGCGAGGTCGTCGATCGTTTTGAAGGCGCCGGTGAGGAAGCCGCGTCCGAGCGGGCTGTAGGCCACGAAGCCGATGCCCAGCTCGCGGACGGTCGGCAGGATTCCCTGCTCGGGTTCGCGGCTCCAGAGCGAATACTCGGTCTGCAAGGCGGCGATCGGGTGGACCTTCGCCGCGCGTCGGATCGTGGCGGGGGACGCTTCCGAAAGGCCGAGGTAGCGGACCTTACCGGCCTTCACCAGTTCGGCCATCGCGCCAACGGTCTCCTCGATCGGCACATTGGTATCGACCCGGTGTTGGTAGTAGAGGTCGATCGTGTCGATCCCCAGCCGCTTCAGGCTCGCGTCGCAGCATTCGCGAACATAATCGGCATCGCCGCGGACGCCCAGGAACTCGCCGTTCGGGCCGCGGACGTTGCCGAACTTCGTCGCCAGCACAGCCGAATCGCGGCGTCCCTGGAGGGCCTTGCCGACGAGTACCTCGTTCCGGCCCGACCCGTACATGTCGGCCGTATCGAGGAAGTTGCCGCCCGCGTCGAGGTAGCGGTGGATTACGCCGATCGACGCGGCGTCGTCCTGCCGCCTGGGGTCATAGAACTCGCTCATCCCCATGCAGCCCAGGCCGATCGGCGAGACCACCAGGTCGCTTTTGCCGATGGTTCGATGATGAGACTGATCGATCACCATCCTGCGCCTCCTCCCGACCCGCGTCGATGATCCCGTGCCCCGCTTCGGCGGGGCAGTTTAGGGATCGAGGAGCCCGGAAGGCAAGCGATCCGCAACCGAAGTCCATTCGTTCAGAACGCCACCGACGACGTCGTATCCTGCGCCACGATGTCGACGATCCACTGATTCATCTGCGAGATGGTCAGCGAAACGGTGGGATACGACGATCCCCAGGGGTTGACCAGGAGGAAGAGGCCGGTGGATGCGTCATAGCTCTGGATGACATAGGCATGGCTGCCCACCAGGCCTCCACCGGGGCTGGAGCTGGTGCCGGCCGTGAGGGCCACCCCCGGTTGGTTCAGCCTGGCGATGATCTGGGCGGCCTTCGACGAGTAACTGCCGTACCATTCCCATTGCGAGGAAGGCGCCCCGATCAGGTGATTTTCCACCGCGTCCAGGTAGCCGCTGTCGATGCTGGCGTAGGCGTTCCGGCCCGAATTGTTCGGGGCATACACGCCGGTCTCGTACCACTGGGCGTACGCCTTCTCGATCAGGGGCATCCAGAGTTCGCCGGATCCGCTGCTGGCGGAGGCACCCATGTTGGCGAAGACCAGCCGGCCGTACGAATCCACCGGTAGGTAGCGGTCGACCGTGACATACTCCGGCGACCCGTCCGCGAAGAACCGGACCGTATAGGTGTGGTCGCCGTTGTCCGCGATCATGTTGGCGATGGCCGTCGGATTCGAGCGGGCGATCGACCCCAGCGTCGCGATCAGGTAGCAATCGCCCACCTGCCCCTGCTTCATGTCGCCGGCCGACGGGCCGGACTGGAACAGCACGCCCGTTGCATACGCGTACGTCGGCGTCGCGTTCAAATAGGCGACACTGGGATCGGGATGATCGGAGCCGAGGAACCATTTATCGATGAGCTTCGTCAGCATCGAGGCGGGGCTGCCCGCCGAGAGGTTGCCGAGCGTGGCCCCCTGGTAGTGGGCGTTGGCGACGCTGCCGTTCACCACCGAGGACGCCAGGGATTGCACGAAGCCCGGGATCTGGTAGGTCGACGAGGCATTGAGGATCGCCCGCAGGTCGTTGAGGTCCCCCTGCCCCACGGCGCCGTCCAGGCCGGCCGAATTCAGGAGGCCGATCATGTCGTTGCGGTCGATCCGGCCGTCGGCGAAGTCGGCCGAGAAGGCACCCAGGATCGCCGGTTGCGTCAGGCCGAAATTCGGCAGGATACTGGCCGTCGCCGCCAGGGCCCCGAACCTGGCCGTTACGATGCCAGTCGAGGACGATGAACCCACCGTGAACAGGCCGTTCGCACCGATCGATCCCGTCGAGGCGAACCAGTCGATCGTCGGCGAGGCGATCGACTGGCCGAACTGGTCGAGGGCCGCCGCCGCGAACCCCTGCGACTGGCCGACCACCAGCGTGACCGTGCTCGGCGAGATCGACAGCGAGGTGGCCGTGGCCGAGACGATCACCTGCACGGTGGAGGTCGCCTGGAGACCCTGCGGGTCGGCGGCCGACAGCGCGAACGTGTAAGAACCGGCGCGGGCGAACGTGACCACCGACGACTTCGCGGCGTTGTTGCCGTTGATCGAGAACGTCGGCATCGGGGCACCGGCCGGCGAGGCGATCACCGACCAGGTGTAAATCAGGCTCGATTCGACGTCGTCCGCGTCGCTGGCGAGGGCGGCCAGGGTCGTGGTCGAGCCCGCCACGATGGCCGGATTCGCCGATACGCCGGGCGAGTTCAACTGCGGCGCGATGTCGGCCTGCGCGTGGGCCGTGGCCGTACCCGAAACCGGGCCGACCGAGGCCATCACCGTATCATCCCCTGCCGCCGTCGCGAGGTAGATCCCGTCGGGCCCGATCGATCCCGTCCGGGCCGACCAGGCCGGCCCCGCGAGCGTCATCGGACCGCCGAACTGGTCGAGGCCGGTCGCGGAGAACGCCAGGTTCCGCCCGACCTTGATCGCGGCATCGCCCGGGGCCACGGCGATCGCCGAGAGCGTGGGCGCCACCGTCAGGGACACGGAGGTGCTCGCGCCCAGGCCGCCCTGGTCGATGGCCGTCAGCGAGAAGGTATAGGTACCGGCCTGGCCGAACGACACGACCGTCGATCGTGCGGTATGACTCCGATTCTCGGAGAAAATCGGTGCCGGCGCGCCGGCGGGCGATCCGGTGACAAGCCAGCTATACACCAGGTTCTCGGGGCCGCCGTCGTCGACCGCCTGGGCGACCAGGGTGGCGGCCGTGCCGCCGATCGGCCGATCGGCACCGGCCACTCCGGTGATCGTCGGCGCCGAGTTGTTCATCAGCACCGTCGACTCGGCCCGAAGCCCGGCGACCTCGGCAGCGACGGTGGCCGAGGGTGCTCCGCCCGTCGCCGTGTAATGGCCGTCGGAGTCGATCGACCCCGATGTGGCCGACCAGGAGATCCCGGCCGTCGGCATCGATCGCCCGAACTGGTCCAGCAACGTTGCGGCGAACGCCTGCGTCCCGCCCGGTGACAGCGAGACGACGTGAGGGGACAAATCGATCGATCGGACGGCCTGGGCGACGACGACCTGGATCGCGGAGGCGGCGGACAGGCCGCCCCGGTCGCGGACCGTCAACCGGATCGAGTAGGCGCCGGCCTGGCCGAACGTCGCCGAAATGTCAGGACCATCGCCCGAGAACGTCGGCGACGGGGACCCATCCGGGGTGGCGGCCATCGACCACGCGTACGTCAGCCCGGACGCGCCGCCATCGTCGCGGGCGATCGCGTGCAGCGCGACGGTCGTGCCCAGGACTGGCCCATCACCGTCCCTGGAGATCGAGGCGATCGAAGGGGCCTCGTTCCTCGTGATCGCACGCCCTGTCCCGCCGAGGCCCCAGGCGGTCGCCGTCACGACGACATCGGCATCGGTCTCGGGGGAGGTGTAATTGCCGCTCGCGTCGACCCGGCCGGCCGAGCTGGACCAGGTGAACGCGGGCTGCGCCGGCATCGGCCGGCCGAACTGGTCGAGCGCGGCCGCGTCGAAGTGCTGGGCCTGGCCCGGCGCGAGTTGCACGGCATCCGGGACTACGACCACCGAGGTCATCGCCGGGGAAACGAAGAGGTCCACCGTGCCGGTCGAGGACAGGCCTCCGCCATCCGCGACACTGACGGCGAAACGGTAGGCCCCCGCGCGGCCGAACTCGACCCGTGTGCTCGACGCGCCATTCGAATCGAATCGAGGATCGGGGGCGCCATCGGGCCGGGCAATTGTGCTCCAGGCGTACGTCAGGTTCGAGGCGCCGCCATCGTCGAGGGCGGCGGCGACCAGGGTGGCCGACGTCGCGCCCAGGCCCTGGAAGGAAACCGATCCGATCACCGGCGCCGTGTTCGACGGCACGATCGGGATCGAGGCCGTGCCCGACAGCGAACCCGACCGGGCCGAGATGACGGCCGTCGCGGGCCGCGATGGGGCGGAGTACAGGCCGGTCTTCGCGATCGTGCCGACGCTCGCCTGCCAGGTCACCGAGCCGGCCCGGCCCATCGGCCGCCCGAACTGGTCGACCACGGCCGCGTTGAAAAGTTGCTTCCCGCCGACGACCACCTCGATCGACGAAGGATCGATCGCCAGCCGGGTTGCCTTCGAGGCCACCGAGACGCGGACCGTGCTCCTCGCCGACTGGCCGTCGCGATCGGTGACGGTGACGTTGAACCGGTAGACCCCCGAGGCGCCGAGCGTGGCCGTCGTCCGCTTGGCCCCATTCGTACCATTACTTGAAAAGGTCGGGGCGGGCGCCCCGGCGGGCATCGACGCGACCGACCAGGTGTAGGTGAGGAGCTTCTCGCCCGAGGCATCGCGCCCCAGGACCGACAGCATCACGAGCGCCCCGCTGACCTTGGCGTCGGCCGGATTGGCGATCGTGGGGGGCGAAGCGGCCTTCGCGACGAGCGCCCCCGCCCGCTGCAAGTTGGCCGAACCCGCGAAGGGGGCCGCGACCGACGGCAGGGCCCGTCCTTCCAGGGATTCCGCCGTCGGCCGGAATCGCGAATGCACTTGCGGGTGCGATGGAGACATGGGAAAACCTGGCGCGGCATGTCCGGGGGGCCGCGGGTCCGACCGCGGCGATCCCCCAAGGGAAGCCTAGGCCCCCCGCCGCAAGGCGCAGCCGCGCCGACGACGCGTTCCCCTGCGGAAGCGCGATGTCGATTCTTCGGGACATCCGCCGGGGGCCAGGGGCCTCACGCCGGGCAAAGCCCCGCGAAATCCCGGATCGCGGCCGAGGCCACGGGCGAGGGGCACGACCAGACCAGGAAGAACAGCGCCTGGCGGGCCCATCGCTGGGCCGGGTCGCTGAGCAAAAACCCCGAGCCCTTGCGGGCCGTCAGGTGGGCCTGGGTGGCCCTCAATACCAACGCGTTGGCCCTCGCCCGGATCGAGGCCGGCGCCGGCGCGTCCGGGCGCTCCCCCGCCGCCGCGATCAGGGCATCGGCCGTCGCCTGCCACTCCTTGGCCAGGGCCTCGAACGGTTCGACAAGGTCCTCCCGATCCTCGGCCGCCATCGCGGCGATCGCCGCTCGGGCCTGGCCCAGGGCCAGCGCCGAGGTCTCCAGGCCGCCGGTGCTCGCCGTTCCGGGGACGGCCATCACGTCGGCGACGGGACCGGCGATCAGGTCCTCGGGGCCGATCGCCACCCCTTCGACCAGCACCTCGGCCGTCCGGCTGGCCGTCAGCGCGGCCAGGTGGAACGCCTCGTGGACGGTGACGCCCGGCCGGCCGGTCGGCATCGCCGCCAGGATCTGTCGGCCGTCGTCCAGGACGGCCCCCACCACGATCACGTCGGCCCGCTCGGCGCCGGTCACCCACGGGATGCTGCCGTGCAGCTCGAAGCCGCGGCCGAACGGGCGGGCGACCACCGCGGCGGCGCCCTTGCGCCGGGACGTGGTGAGCTGCGAGATGCCGACCGTCGTGAAGGCCGAACCGTCGGCGATCCGATGGAGCCAGGCGTCGGCGTTCGCCCCCGCTCCCGGGATCGCCAGCCGCCGGACGGCGGCGTCGTGCTGGGTGAGCAGGAACGCGGCGGTCAGGCTCCCCTCGGCGATCCGCCCGTAGCGCCGGACCAGGGCGGGGCGGCCGAATCCCGGCCCCCCCTGCCCCTTCGGCAGGGCCCAACGGGTGGCGCCGGCCTCCTTGAGGATTTGCCAGAGCCGTTCGGGCCAGGCGGGCGACTCGTCGGCCGGCCCGTCGGCCCCGGCGAGCCGGGCGACCGCATCGCCCAGGGCTTCGTCTTCGGTCAAGGCGGGCCATTCGGGGATCGGGAAGTCGTCGGCGAGGCTCATGGAAGGCGGTCCCTTCGGGTGATCGTCGGCCGCGACGACCCTATCATCATGATGATCGCCCGACCGGATCCCGACCAGCCCCGACACCGAGGACCCCCATGGCGCCGCCGTATTGCTACCCGTACCCCAGGCCGGCCGTCACCGTGGACCTGGTCGTTTTCGCCCCCGACGGGCCCTCCCGGCGGGTGCTGCTAATCCGCCGCAAGCACGACCCGTTCGCCGGCAAGCTGGCCCTGCCCGGGGGCTTCCTCGACATGGACGAGCGGGCCATGGACGGGGCCCGCCGCGAGTTGCGCGAGGAAACCGGCCTGGATCACCCCGGGCCGATCGCCTTCGTGGGCTATTACGATGACCCCGGCCGCGACCCCCGGGGCCGGACCATCGGCCTGGCCTTCGCCGCCGTCCTCGACGGCCCGCCTCCGGCCGTCGCCGGGGCCGACGATGCCGCCGAGGCCCTCTGGCTGACCCTCGAAGCGGCCGTCGCGGCCGATTTCGCCTTCGACCACGCGAAGATCCTGGCCGATGCCCTCGCCTGGCTCGATCGCCGATCGGCCGGCGGCTGATGCTGGATCGCGGCGGGCCGCCGTGGCAAGATGCCCGGAGCAACCCGACCGAGGAATCGCCCGATGAACCTGCTGACGACCTACCCCGGCTCGATGATGGAAGGGTTCCTGCCCGCCGGCTGGGACCTGGCGAAGATCGACGCCTGCTGCGCCCACCCGCCGGGATCGATCGGCGATCGGCAGCCCTGGTGGCACCCCGAATTCGAGCCGGTGGCATGCGAAACCACCGCCGACTTCGACGTGATGATGGGCCATGAGATCGCCATCACCATCAAGCGGGCACGGGACGCCGGCAAGCCGATCGCCCTGATCCTGCCGGTCGGGCCGATGGGCATGTATCGCTGGGCGGTTTACTTCCTCGATGAGTGGGGCGTGCCCTGCGACCATGTCCACGGCTTCAACATGGACGAATGGAGCGACCGGGACGGCAAGACGCTGCCGCCGAACCACCCGGGGGCCTTCCAGAACGCGATGGAGTCGGCCTTCTACGGGCCCCTGGGAAATCGGGGCGTGCCGGCCGCCCAGCGCTGGTTCGCCACGGCCGATCGCCTGCCCCATTTCGCCGAGCGGATCGGCGAACTGAAGGCGAAGGGGGCCGACCTGGGGGTGATCTTCGGCATCGGCCGCGTCTGCCACATCGCCTTCTGGGAACCCCACTTCGCCGCCGAATACGGCTCGGTCGGCGAGTGGAAGGCCCAGACCCACCGGATCGGCGCCCGCCTGCACCCGCTGACGATCGAGCAGAACGCCCTGACCAGCTTCAAGAGCCGGACGACCCTGGTACCGGCGTTCGCCAACACGATCGGCCCGGGGCTGTTCCTCCAGGCCGACCGGATCATCGGCGGCGCCGACGGCATCTTCGGCCGGGCGATGCAGTGGCAAGGGATGAGCCTCTGGATGACCCTCCGATACGGCCCCGACCCCTGGATCCCCAGCTCGTTCATGCCCACCCAGGCCGGCCGCCTGTTCTACCTCCGGGAGCTGGCCGGGCCCCTGGAACCCGAGATGAATTGAAGGCCAGGAATCGGCACGCAGGCTGCATGGATAGCGATGCGGCCGGTATCCGGGCGCATTCGCCGGGGGTGATGCGTCGCGGGGGATGTTCCCCGGGCGCCAGGGCGGCCCACCCAGGGGGTCGGAGATCGATGGTCGGGCCAAGGGAAGCGGGGATCGGGGGCGAGGCCGAGGGCCGCTTCGTCGCCACGGGGATCGCCGGGCTGGACGACGTGCTGGGCGGCGGATTCCCGCCGGATCGGGTGTACCTCGTCGAGGGGAATCCGGGCTCGGGCAAGACGACCCTGGCGATGCAATACCTCTTCGAGGGCCGGAGGCTGGGCGAGGCGGGGCTTTACATCACCCTCTCCGAGACGACCCAGGAGCTGCGGGCCGTCGCCCGATCGCACGGCTGGTCGCTGGAGGGCATCTCGGTCCTGGAGCTGGTCGCGTCGGAATCGGACCTCGAGCCCGACAACCAGTACTCGATGTTCCAGCCGTCGGAAGTCGAGCTCGGCGAGACGACCCGGGCGATCCTCGACGAGGTCGGCCGGATCCGGCCGAAGCGGCTGGTCATCGATTCGCTCTCCGAGATGCGGCTCCTGGCCCAGCACCCGCTGCGGTACCGCCGGCAGATCCTGGCCCTCAAGCAGTACTTCGCCGGCCGGGAATGCACGGTCCTGATGCTGGACGACCTGACCTCCACGTCGGGCGACCTGGGCCTGCACAGCATCGCCCACGGTGTGGTCTCGCTGGAGCAACTCTCGCCCGAGTACGGGGCCGAGCGGCGGCGCGTGCGGGTTTCCAAGCTCCGGGGCCAGCAATTTCGCGGCGGCTACCACGACTTCGTGATCCTCCGGGGCGGCCTCGACGTCTTCCCGCGGCTGGTGGCCGCCGAGCACCTCGGCCGGACCGAGCGGGGCCTGCTCAAGTCCGGGAACGAGGCCCTCGATAACCTGATGGGCGGCGGCCTGCAATACGGCACCGCGGCGGTCCTGCTGGGCCCGGCCGGCTGCGGCAAGTCGACCACGGCCCTGCAATACGCCCGCGCCGCGGCCGCCCGGGGCGAACGGGCCACGATCTTCAGCTTCGACGAACGGCTGGAGACCATCCTGGAACGGGCCGACGGCCTGGGGATCGGCGTCTCCGGGGAGGTCGAATCGGGACGGATCGAGATCCAGACCGTGGACCCGGCCGAGCTCTCGCCCGGCGAATTCGCCCACCGCGTCCGCGCCGCCGTCGACGGCGACGACCGGGGTTCGAAGGTCGTCGTCATCGATAGCCTCAACGGCTACCTCCTGGCCATGCCCGAGGAACGGCACCTGGTCGCCCAGCTCCACGAATTGCTGTCGTACCTCGGCCACAAGGGGGTGGTCACCTTCCTGCTGGTCGCCCAGCACGGCCTGCTGGGCAGCATGCATTCTCCGATCGACACCACCTACCTGGCCGACACCCTGGTCCTGTTCCGCTTCTTCGAGGCCCGGGGCGCCGTCCGCCAGGCGATCTCGGTCTTGAAGAAGAGGAGCGGACGGCATGAGCGAACGATCCGCGAGCTGACGCTGGGCGAGGGCGGCATCGGCCTAGGCCCGCCCCTGGCTGATTTCCACGGGATCCTCACCGGCATCCCCACCTTCCGCGGGGATGGCGAGCAGCTCTCGGGCGCCGCCGATGGATGAACCGTCCCGGGCCGATGGCGACGGTGGCCTGGAGCGGCGAGTCCTGCTCCTCGCCCCGACGCGCCGCGACTCCAAGGCCGCCGTCCGCCTGTTCGCCTCGGTCGGGATCCATCTCACCCCCTGCGACGACCTCGCCGAGGTCTGCGAGCAGATCCGCCGGGGCGCGGCCGCGGCGATCGTGCCCGACGAGGCGATCCTGGCCGAGCGAGACGGCCATCTCGCGCGGGCCCTGGGCGACCAGCCGCCCTGGTCCGACTTCCCGCTGATCGTCCTCACGTCCCCGCATCGGTCGATCGCGGCGGCCCGTTACCTCGAGGCGATCGGCCACATGACGCTGGTCCACCGCCCGGTCGAGGTCCAGGCCCTGGCCAGCACGATCCGGGCCGCGATCCGCGACCGGGAACGCCAGTACGCCATCCGGTCCGCCCTGCTGGCGCACGAGGCGCAGGCGAAGGCCCTCCGCGAGGCCGACCGCCGCAAGGACGAGTTCCTGGCGATGCTCGCCCACGAGCTTCGCAACCCCCTGGGCGCCGTCCGCAACGCCATGGCCGTCCTGAAGCGGTCGACGGACGAGGCCGACCGTGCCTGGGCCGGCGAGGCCGTCGCACACCAGGTCCAGCAACTCGCCAGGCTCATCGACGACCTGCTCGACGTCTCGCGGATCAACAGCGGCAAGATCCGGCTCCGCCGGGCCTACTCCGACGCCGGCCCGATCCTCGACCAGGCGATCGCATCGGTCCGGCCGCTGATCGACCAGAAGCATCACGCCCTGCACGTCGCCATCGATCGCGGGCAACTGCCCCTGTTCGCCGACGTCACGCGGGTCGAGCAGATCGTGCTCAACCTGCTGACCAACGCCGCCAAGTACACCGAGGATGGCGGCCAGATCTGGCTAAGTGCCACGCGCGACGCTTCGGAAGCGGTCATCCGCGTCCGCGACGACGGGATCGGCATCCCCCCCGAGAAGCTGCCCGAGATGTTCGGCCTCTTCAGCCAGGGGGACCGCTCCCTGGCCCGCTCGGAAGGGGGGCTGGGGATCGGCCTGACCCTCGTCCGCAAGCTCACCGAGATGCACGGCGGACGGGTCGACGCCTCCAGCGAGGGCTACGGGCTGGGCAGCGAGTTCACCGTGCGCCTGCCCCTGGCCCCCTCGCACCGGGTCGGGCCGGTGCCCCGGCCGGTTTCGGGCCCGGTTGCCGATCGCCCCCCCGAGGGCGAGGGCCAGCCCCCGACGCCCGCCCGCCGCTCGCGGATCCTGGTCGTGGACGACAACGCCGATGCCGCCCGCAGCCTGGCCTTGCTGCTGGAACTGATCGGCCACGAGGCCCGATTCGTCCACGACGGCCCCGCCGCGATCGAGGCGGCCCGGGAATACCGCCCCGAGTTCGTGCTCCTGGACATCGGCCTCCCCGGGCTGGACGGCTACCAGGTCGCCGCCGCGCTCCGCCGGGACGAATCCCACCGCGACGCCGTCATCGTGGCCATCTCCGGCTACGGCCAGGACGAGGCCAGGCGACGCGCCAAGGCCGCCGGCTTCGACCATCACCTGGTCAAACCGCTCGACTTCGACGCGCTCATCCACCTGATCGATCAACCGAGATAAGCCCCGCCGTCCCATCAGCCGTTGCCCGCCGCGATCCGCCTGCCGACGATCGAGAGCACCAGGTCGCCGCCCGGCAACTGGCCGGCCTTTCCGACGACGCCGATCTTCCCGGTGTCGGTCAAGCCGCTCGCGCGGAATTGAGCCTTCGCCAGGCCCTTCAACGGCCTCGCCAACGGGATCGTCAGGACGTTCGTCGAAACGTCGAAGGTCGCGGCGCCCAGCTTGATCGATTGGTCGTCGCGCGTCCCGTAGCGGCCGTCCCTGCCGGGGGTCGCCAGCCGGTATTTCGCGGCCCGGACCGACGAGGCATCGAGCCCGCCGCTGAACGCGAGCGATAGGCCGACCCAGGAGCCCCGCTTGACGACCCACGCCGCCGATCGGGCGAAAACCGGCGTCGTGACCGTCAGCGTGCCGGGTTGCAAGGTGATCGCATAATGGACGAGGCCCCGCCCGAAAGCATGATCGGGTAGGTCCCGGGCCCGCTCGACGCGCCCGCCTTGGTCGTCGCCGACGGCCGCTGAGCCAGGCTCGACGGCGTATCGCCGTTGACCAGGCCGATGTAGCGGAGCGTCAACGTCGGCACCGCGGCGCCGGCCGCCTTGGTCAGGTCGTCGGCGACGATCGTCAACGGGGCCGGGTTGATCCGCAAGGCGCCCGGTACATAGGTGATCACGTAATTGGGCGAGGCCAGGCCGCCGGGCGTGAGCGAGTAATCGCCCGCCGGCTGCCCTGACTCGCCGCCGAGGAAGACGAGCGAGCCGCCCAGCGACGAAGGGCCGTCGCCCGCGACCAGGCCGTCGTACCGGACCGAAGGCCGGGGGATCGGCGAGCCGTAGATCGTCGACGAGGCCTCGGCCGTGACCATCAGGGGCGCCGGGGTGACCGTCAGGTTGCCGGGAATGTAGCGGATGGCATAGTTGGTCGAGGAGGCGCCCGACGCGGCCACGATGTAGGGGCCGCCCGCCGGGCTGTTCGGGCCGGCGTCGGAGGCGAGGACGGGCGCCGCCTGGAGGTTGGCCGCCGTCTCGCCGTTGACGAAGCCGTCGTAGCGGAAGGCCACGCCGGGAGGCAGGCCCGCGCCATAAACCCGCGCGACGTCGGGCGCGGTGATCGTCAGGGGGGCCGGCGCCACCGCCAATTTCCCGGGGACGAACCGCACGTCGTAGTTGGCCGACGACAGGCCCCCCGGCGTGATCGTGTAGGCGCTCGCCGGTGCCGACGCGCCGGGCAGGCCGGTATAGGTCAACTTGCCGGAGAGGACCGACGGACCTTCGCCGCCCACGAACCCGCTGTAGGTGACGTCGAAATCGGGGTCCGCCTGGCCGTAGGTCCGGGACCGGTCGGCGGCCTGGACCAGCAGCCTGACCTTGAAGATCGTGGCCGTGAATGGCGCCAGCGAGTTGCTGCCCGAGGACACGCCGTCGCCCAGGTAAGTCGCCGTGACCGGATACGCGCCGGCGCCCAGGCCGGCCATCGAGGGGCTGGTGGCGCGGCCGCCCACCAGGGGCACCGGGGCGCCGATCGCCTGGCCGTTGACGTAGAACTGCACCAGGCCCCCCGGCGGATCGCCGCCGGGAATGGTCGCCTCCACCGAGGCTTGCAACACCGGCGATTGGCCATAGAACGCGCTGGCGGCCGTCGCCGACAGGGTCGTCCGCGTGGGGTTGGCGACGACCATGACCGAACCCCCGGCATGCAATCCGTTCGCCGAGTCGGCCGCGGTCAGGGTTTGCGAGCCCGGGGTGCGCAACGTCACGTGGAACGCGTGCCGGCCCTTGTCGGCGGCCGAGAAGGAATAGTCGGCGGGCGTCGTGGCGAGGAGGTCGCCGGCGCCCAGGATGACGGTGCCGGTATATGTCGGGACGATGTTGCCGTAGGCGTCGAGGGCGCTGACGGTCACCGCCAGGGGCACGCCGGCGGTCGCGCCGGCCGAGGCGGGCGCGATCGCCAGGCCCGCAGCCGGGGCCGGGGCCACCGTCGCCGTCGCGGCCCCCGAGGCCGCCCCGTCGGCGGCCGTCACGGTCCGCGCACCGGCCGTATTCAGGGCGACGCTGAAGGTGTGCGTCCCCTGGTCGGACGCCTGGTAAGCGTAGCTCCCCAGCGAACGGGCCTGGGGATCGTCGCTGGTCAGGGTCACCGTGCCGGTATACCGCGGGATCGGGTTATTGTAGTCATCGACGGCCTTCACGGTCACGCCGAACGGCGAGCCGGCCGTCGGGGCAGGGTCGCTGGTCGTCACGACGAACCCCTTGAGGGCGCCCGGGACGACGCTGAACGGGTCGGACGTGCCCGGGGCCACAGACGCCGTGCCGCCGGCCACCAGCGTATAGCCGTCGCCGACCTGCTGGATGGTCAGCCCGCCGAACGTGGCGACCCCGCGATCGGCCGCGACGATCCGCGTACCGCCCAGGACCGCGCCGGCCGGGCCTCCCAGGAGCGTCAGCGTGATCCCTTCGTAGAACAGCGGATCGACCCGGCCGGCGTCGTCCTGGGCCGAGACCTGCACGACGAACGGCGAGCCGGCGACCGCCGAGGTCGGCGCGGCCGTCACGAGCAGGCGGGTCGCCGGATTGGCCACGTCGAACGGGTTGGTCCGCACCAGGGCCGAGGGCAGGTCGGGGGTCGTCGCCTGGAGGACGTAGCCCGAGACCGGCTTGTTCAGCGTCAGGCCCTGGAAGAGGGCACTGCCGTTGACCGCGTATTCGGTCAGCGTCCCGTCCAGCGTGGCGTTGGCCGGGTTGTTCAGCAGGGTCAACGTGATCGGCCCGGTGTAATCGGTCGCCACCTGCCCGGCGGCGTTCAGGGCCGAGACGACCAGCCCGAAGCCCCTCGTGGTGCTGTTGCTCGCCGGCGGCTGGACGGTGATCGCCAGTTGCGTGGGCTTCGAGGCGGCCGAGAGCAGGATCTTGCCGATCGTGCCCGGGGCCCCCCCCGCGTTGTACCAGACGTTGCCGTCGGCCGAGGCGATCAGATTCTGGGGATAATGCCCTGACGTGATCTCGTCGCCCAATACCCCGGACTGGGGGTCGATCGATTCCAGGTACGGCAACCCGCCGAATTCGCCCCCCTCGGTAAACCAGACCCGGCCATCATCCGTGGCGACAAGGTCCACGCTGTAGCTGGAGACGCCGCTCTGGACATGGTTCGGGATCCGATAAGTCGTCGCCCCTGCCGAAGGATTCGCCGGGTCCAACGTGCCGATGTAATTTCCCGCGTATCCCGAACTGAACCAGAGTTTGCCGACCTTGGCGTTGTAGATCAGGCCGGGGACCCTCCCGGGAACGGCGTATTCCGTCGCCTGCAACGGGTTGGACCGGGGATCGATCCGGCCGATCTTGCCGGTCGTCTCGGCGAACCAGACGTAGCCGTCGAAGGCGGCGCCCGACTTGGTCGTGACCGTGATGGCTCCCAGGGAGCCGCCCGAGGAGATCCCGACCGTCACCGGGGTGTCGGCGCCCGTGGCCATGTCCAGGCGGTAGACGGCACCGGCCCCTGGGGCCGTGTACCACAGGTAGCCGTCGATGGGGTTATAGGCGAGGCCCGCGACCTTGGGGTTGGACGCGCCGGTCGTGTACTCCTTGACCAGGCTCCGGGTCGTCGTGCTGAACCGGCCGATGTACCGGCCCGCCTCGGCGAAGAAGAGGTCGCCCTTGGGGCCGATCACCATCGGCGCGGCCAGGTTCGACTGGAGCGTCAGCGGGAACTGCTGGGCGAAATGCGTCACCGGGTCGAACCGGCCGATCGCGTTGGACGAGGGCAGCGTATACCAGAGGGCACCGTCGGCCCCGACGACCATGTCGCCGGGGTCCGCCCCCGAGGTCGCGGTAAAACCGACCCGGTCCACCGCCTGCGAGCCCACCGCCAGCCTCGCCAGCACGTTGGCCTTCGCCCCGGCGACGTACAGGTTGCCGTCGCCGGCCGCCGCCAGGCCGGTCGGGGCCGATTGGTTGGCGCCCAGGCCGATCTCGGCGACGGTCGTCGCGTTCGGGGCGATCACGCCGACCTGGGATTTCGCCGTCTCGGCGAAGTAGACGTACGTGCCCGATCCCCCGGACGCCACGGCGATACGGTCGAGGCCGGCGTTGGCGCTGAGGCCTGCGCTATAAGACCGGGCCGACCCGGGGGCCGACACGGTCGACGTCCAGACCTGGTTCGATACCGAAGCCGTATACCAGAGGGTGCCATCGGCCGCGGCCGTGATCCCCTTCAGGCCCAGGTTGCTCGCGGTCGAGACGGTGTATGTCGTGGTGGTCAGCGTGTCCAGGCTGAACTTGCCGATCGCGTTCTTGCCCGACATCGTGTACCAGAGGGCGCCGCCCGCCGACGTGATCCCCCAGGGGATCGCCCCTTGCGGGGCGTCGAACTCGCGGATCGCCCCGGTGGCGGGCGTGAGCCGGCCGATCCGGTTGGTGGTCGCCTCGGTGAACCAGATGTTGCCGTCAGGGCCGGCCACCAGCGACCTCAAGCCGGCGTTCGCCGAGGTCGTCAACGGATACTCGGTGATCGTGCCGGTGGACGTGCTGATCCTGCCGATCGCGTTGGACGCGGTCTCGAGGAACCACATGTTGCCGTCGTTGGGCCCCGGGGCGATCGCGGTCGGCCCCGAGTTGTAAGTCGTGATCGGATACTGGGCCACGGCCCCGCCGCCCGCCGTCAGCTTGCCGATGTTGTTCGCCAGGGTGAACCAGAGGTTACCGTCGGGGCCCTTGGCGACGTCGATCGGGTTGCCGCCCAGCGTGCGGATCGGGAACTCGGAGATCAGCGCGGCAGGCAGGCGTCGGCTCTCCAGGATCTCCGCCACGAATCGGATCCGGCCGCAATGGTTGGCCCGGATACGATCGCCGCTATCCCGCTTGCGCAACCCAAGTCCGGCCATCGGGATTCGCTCCGTTTTTTCCAGGTGAGGCATCGATACCCAGGAACACGGCTTGAACGAGGTCCTCACCCAAATACCCGGGACATGAACGCGACCCGAGGAACATTTTCGAATTTTCTCACCGAACCGATCAGCCGGCCTCATCGCGGACCGCCTGCAGGAACTTCGCCGACAGCTTCGATCGGTACCGGTGCGGGTTCCAGCAGGCGGCGATCGATCGCGTCGGCCGCTTGCCCTCGACCGGCCGATAGGCGCGGCGGGGCGAGGCGTCCAGCTTGCGGGCCATCTCGGGGATGAACGAGACGCCCAGGCCCAGCGCCACCAGCTCCTGGATCGTCGCGAGCTGGTTGGCGCGGCCGGTCGCGATCGGCTGGAACCGGCGTTTCTGGCAGAAGGACAGGATGTGCTCGGAGAGGCAATGCGCCTCCTCCAGCAGCACGAACGGCTCGGCCCGGACGTCATTCATCGCCACCGACGGCCGGTCGGCCAGCGGGTGGCCGGCCGGCAGGACGACGAGCAATTCCTCGTCGAACAGCGGCTCGACCTCCAGGTGCCGCGCCTCGGCCGGCAGGGCCAGGATACCGACGTCGATCTCGCCTTGCTGGCAGCGTCGGACGAGCGATTCGGTCGTCTCCTCGTTGACCTCGATCCGGGCGGCGGGGCATCGCTCTCGGAACCGGCCCAGGACGGCCGGCAGGAAGTACGGGGCGATGGTCGGGATCGCCGCCACCGAGACCTTGCCCGTCTCGCCGTCGTCCTTCACCTCGCGGACCGCGTCGTCCACCAGGGCCACGATCTGCTCGGCCTGGCGCCGGAGCCGCTCGCCCGCGTCGGTCGGCGTGACGTGCCGCCCCAGGCGCTCCAGCACCGGGCATCCCAGCTCGGCCTCCAGGCGGGCGATCTGCTGGCTGAGCGCCGGCTGGGTCAGCCCGCACGCCCGCGCGGCCCCCGTGAAGCTGCCCAACTCGACGATCCGCAGGAAGTTGCGGAGCTGTGCGATATCCATAAGGCCGCCTTATCGGGACTATCGGAAAGATCCATTGGAATCATAGCGAGCGGGGGCCTAGGATGCCCAGCGTCGGGGCGGCATGAAGGCCTCCGCCGGCAGGAACGACGCGATTCCAGTCGGGCCGCGGCCATCGCGGCGAGCCCAGGAGACAGGCACAGATGTTGACCGTCGGCGACCGGTTCCCGAGCTACCAGGCCCGCGCCTGCGTGGGCGCCTCGAAGGACAGCCTCCAGGCCGTCTCCAACGCCGATTACGAGGGGCGTTGGGCCGTCTATTTCTTCTATCCCAAGGATTTCACGTTCGTCTGCCCGACCGAGATCCTCGAGATCAACAAGCGGCTGCGCGACTTCCGCGACCGCGACTGCGACGTGGTCGGCGGCAGCACCGACAACGAGTTCTCGCACCTGGCCTGGTGCCAGTCGCGCGAGGACCTCGGGGCCCTGAAGTTCCCCCTGATCGCCGCCCAGAAGCTGGCGGCCGCCCTGGGCATCCTCGACCCCGAAGAGGGCGTCTGCCTGCGGGCCACGTTCATCGTGGATCCCAACGGCGTGATCCAGTGGGCCTCGGCGTACAACCTCAGCGTCGGCCGGAGCGTCGACGAGATCCTCCGCGTGCTCGACGCGGTCCAGTCCGACGAGCTCTGCCCCTGCAACTGGCAGAAGGGCGAGGCGACCATTAACGCCTGAGCCGGCCCATGACCGGAGGAGACGCGACGATGAGCCGCCTGGAAGCGATGAAGGAGGCCCTGGGCGAGGAGTCCAAGGACCTCCGCCTGAACCTGGGGAGCGTCCTGCAATCGGGCTCCCTGGAGCCTCGACAGCGATACGGGATCGCCCTGACCTCGGCCGTGTTCCTCCGCTCGGCGGAACTCGCCGAGGCGATCCTGGAGGAAGGCCGCGAGCACCTGAACCCCGAGACGGTCGCCGACGCCAGGGCGGCCGCCGCGATCATGGCGATGAACACGGTCTATTACCGATTCCGCCACATGGTCGCCAAGGATTCGTACCAGAACCGCGCCGCCAACCTGCGGATGACCCGCATGGCCCGGCCGGCCACCTCGAAGCTCGATTTCGAGCTGTTCTCGATGGCCTGCGCCGCCCTCGCCGGCTGCGAGGTCTGCATCAAGTCGCACGAGGAGAGCCTGCGACACGTCGGGGCCTCCGAGGACCAGATCCACGACTCCGTGCGGATCGCGGCGGTCGTCCACGGGTTCCTCGTCGCCTGGCAGGGCTCCCCCTTTCCGAACGAGGTGGCCTGACTTCGACGTCCGTGGAGGTCAACCGGGGCGCCAGGGAGGGGGCCCCGCCTTCCGCCTCGGGAGGGCGACGATCGCGGTCGTCATGGTATGGTGGGCCGGTTCACGAACCGAACCGAGACCGGACCCCCGCCATGCAGCCAGCCGAGCACCCCGACTTCCTGACGATCGACCGGCCCGAGAAGGCCCTCCAGGCTGGCCGGATCGGCTCGGTGGACCTGCTCCGCGGGCTGATCATGATGATCATGGCGCTGGACCATACGCGCGACTTCTTCACCAACGTCCGGTTCAGCCCGACCGACCTGGGCCAGACCACCCCCCTGCTGTTCTTCACCCGCTGGATCACGCACTTCTGCGCGCCGACGTTCGTGTTCCTCGCCGGCGCCTCGGCGTTCCTCTACGGCGCCCGGGGCCGTTCCCGGGGCGAGATCTCGCTCTTTCTGCTGACGCGGGGGCTCTGGCTGATCGTCCTGGAAGTGACCGTCGTCCGGTTCGGCCTGTTCTTCAACCTGACTTATGAGGTCACCGTCTTCCAGGTCATCTGGGCGATCGGCGTGAGCATGGTGGTCCTCTCGGCATTGGCCTTCCTGCCGAGGTGGGCCATCCTGGGGATCGGCCTGGCGATGATCCTGGGCCACAACCTGGCCGACGGCATCCGGGCGGATACGCTGGGGGCCCTGGAGCCGCTCTGGAAAATCCTCCACCAGCAGGACGCCATCCGCCTTGGCCCCGGCCGGATCCTGTTCGTGGCCTACCCGTTGATCCCCTGGATCGGCGTGATGGCGGCCGGCTACGGCTTCGGCCCGCTTTTGCTCGACCCCGACACCGGCCGGCGCCATCGCCGCTTGCTGGCGATCGGCCTGGGGCTGACCGCCGCGTTCGCGGCCCTCCGGTATTCGAACCTGTACGGCGACCCGCAGCCCTGGGGGCCCCGCGAAACGCCGCTCTCTACCCTGATGTCGTTCCTGAACACGACCAAGTATCCGCCGTCGCTCTGCTACCTCCTGATGACGCTCGGGCCGTCGATCGCCGCGCTGCCGATGCTGGAATCGCTCCGGGGCCCCGCGGCGGGGATCCCGCTGACGTTCGGCCGCGTGCCGCTGTTCTTCTACATCCTGCACTTCTACCTGATCCACATCCTGGCGGGCGTCGCGGCCGTCGCCAAATACGGCTTGCAAGGGGCCCTCGACGTGGCCAAGGGCCCGTTCAACCTGCCCCAGGATTACGGCTACAGCCTGGGCATCAATTACCTGGTCTGGGCGGGCGTGCTCGCGGCCCTCTACCCGGCCTGCCGATGGTTCGCCCGGTACAAGGCGCGGCATCGGGAGAATGCCTTGTTAAGTTACCTTTAATCGGAGCCTCAGCCCCATGCTGAGGCGGCCTACCGGGGAAACGCGAGCCCGCGTTAGCGCGTCGCCCGATGGTCCTCGAACGCGAAGTACCGCCAAAGCGTCGGCGTCGGCTCAACCCGGTACGCCTTGCCCAGGTACAGCCCCGGGGCGACCTCGCGGAACTCGTCGCGGACGTTTCGGAAAACCGTCGAGGTCTGGCTGTAATCCAGGACATGGCAGGGCGAGCCGTCGACCCAGCTCGCCTCGTACTTCACCTGCGCCCGGAACATCGGCACGCCGAAGAACCGGTTGATCACCGTCGAATCCTCGGGACGGAACTTCTTCCCCTGCCAGACCACCCGCCCGACCTGCGTCGCCGGGCCCGCCATCGTCTGCCCAGGCCAGATCAGCAATCGGCCCGGCACCGCTCCCGTCGGCAAGGCCCCGGGCGTCGCCTGCGCGAAAAGCTGATCGAGCTGCGCCGGCGACATCGACGGGAGCGTCTCGATCGACACGGGCGGCGCCTGGCCCCTCGCGGAGGACCCTGCCCCCATCAGGAGAATCGCCGCGATCCCCACAACCCAAGACCGGCACCCGTGTCCCATCGTGCATCCCCCCGATTCACCGCCGACAATCCGTTCATGAAGCGACAGGCCCTAGCATCGGCAACCCAAACCAATCGGATGAGCCAATCAACCCAGACTCATCATTTTTTCCAGCTTCGGCAATCCCGAGAGTTATCCTGGAAAGGACCGTCCGTGCGTCAAGGTCGGCGAAGGCGGAGCAGTCGGGCGTTCGACGCCGGAGAATCTGTCCAATTCCGGGCGACGGCGTTCGATTTCTCCCAGGGAGGGAATCGCCCAAGGCCCGATCCGCGGCAGTCGGCCGGAATTGACCGGGCGATCGTCGGATCGAAGAATACCCCGAGCGACCGCCTCGAGGCCGCCTTCCCTTGCCAGGGCCGATGAAACCGAAACCCGCATCGCCTCCCCACCCCCAACGGGGCCTTTCCCGCCCATGAAGCGAACTTTCGCGGCCGTGGCCCTGCTCGCCGCCCTGGGTATGCTGGTGAAACTGGCATTCAAGGGGGATCCGCCGCGCCCGATCGAAGCCCTCCCGCCCTCGGCCGCTCTCGCGGCCCCCGGAGCCCCCGACGCCCGCCCGGGAATCCTGGCGAGGTATCCGGATGACCGCGCCCTGGTCTCCCGGGTGCTCTTGAGACCTACGGGCACAATGCGACCCTGATCGAGCGGACCGACGGCCTCCGGGGACTCTTGCTGCTCGATCGCCTGGGCCTGGAGGCGGTCTACCTCTACGAGCGGCGGCCGGTCGAATTCCGCAAGCTCCGGGACGGCCTGACCGACGAGGCCGCGGCCGACGTCTTGCTCCACTGGGCAAGGAGTACTTCGGCGGCCTGAAGTCGGCCGACGACGCCGATCGCGAGGTCCTGGTCAACGCCATCGCCAGGCTCTCGCCGTCGTCCCGGCGGATCGCTCGGCAATATCCCAACCTGTTGCCGCTGCTGCTGGCGGAGCCGGCCGGCATGGCCGAGTTGATCGACGGCTACCAGGGCGACCCGGATGACCTCCGCGACATCCTTGCGGCCTTGATGATGATCAGCCTGGAACCCGGGCCGACCGACCTCCGCGCCGCCCTGCGGACGTTCGACCGGTTCGGCCCGCTGGCGCTGGAAGCGTTCCGCCTGGAAGGGCCCGACGGCCTGGCGATCGTGCACCTGTATGGGCCGATCCTGACGGCCGTCGGCGAGGCGTTGCCCCTGCCCGAGGCCCTGATCCTGCTCCGCGTGAATGCCGCGGACATCGACCGGATGCTGGCCACCCGCCGCCCCGAATCGATCGCCGCCGACCTCCGCCACGTCTCGGCGGGGGGCCGACGCCTGATCGAGGCGGTGGGCGGCAGCCCGCATGGCCTCCGGTTCCTGGCCGAGTTCGGCCCCAAGGGGGAACAGGCCCTGATCCAGGCCGGGCCCGACGCCGCCGACCTGATCGATGGCCCGTATGCCGACGCCGACCCGGTCGTCCGCTCCCAGGCGGTCGCCTCCATGGCCGAGCACGGCGCGATGGCCCTCGCCCTGCTGGCCAAGTACGAATCCGACGGGGACTTCCGCGAAATCGTCCGCTCCTACGGCCCGGCCGTCTTCCCGACGGTCGCCCGCGCCGACCAGGCGCCCGAAGTGCTGGCCTACCTTCGCGACAAGACGGGTCGGAGCACGGTCGAGACCCTGGCGATGGGGATCCAGTCCCTCGAAAAGGAGAGCGGCCAGGCCACGATCCGCCGGATCCGCGCCGACGGCCTGGAACGGGCCCGCTCGCTCGATTCGAGCGAGTTGCAGGCCTATCAATTCCTCCCCCTGTACGACCTCGTCCACCTGGGCGGTGTGCTCACCCGCGGCCATGCCCCGACCGGCGGCGAGGTGACCTGGGCCCTGGTCGATGGCTGCTTCGTGATCGTCGACGCCCTCAGCCTGATCGCGCTGCAGCCCGAGGGCACGGCCGCTTCCGAACTGGCCCGCGCCGAGTTGAAGGCCGCCGCCCGCGAGGGCACCAGGGCCATCACCCGGGAACTGGCCGAGGAGGCCGCCCAGGCCGTCGGCAAGTCGGCCGCGCGGGAAGCGGCCGCCGAGGGGATCGCCGGCGCGGCCGAGCAGGCGACGAAGTGGTGGGCCGTCCGACGCGCCGGCGGGCCGTTCGCCGTGCTCCGGCGCCTGCCCGAGGCGCTCGCCAGCCTGGAATTGCCCGGGCTCGTCGAACTCGCCGCCCCGCTGGCCCAGAGGGCGGGGCTCCGCCTCAGTTCCTGGGGCAAGCCGCTCCGGTTCATGACGAGGGGCGGCGAAAAAGTCCTCACGCTCAAGCCGGGGGCCGGCCTGCGCCTGGTCCGCGACCAGGCGGTCGCCACGACGGTCGGCGTGGTGGGTTACCGGAAAATGGAGGAGTATCTCAAGTCGCGCCGGCCGGGAGGCCTGGGCGACTCGGATTAAATCCGGGTCGGGGAGATTCCTCGTAAACAAGGTCGGGGCCTGGCCGAATTCCCTGGAGGAGGGGACGCGATGCCGATCCGCACAACGCAACGACGAGGGCCGATCGCCGGCCTGCTGGCCCTCGGCCTGATGCTGGTCCAGCCGTTGTCGGCCGGCGCCGGCGGGGTCACCTGGCTTGAGGGCGTAGTCCGCCAGGCCGTCAAAGAGGCCCGCGGCGAATCGAAGGCGGCCGCCCGGTCGACCGGCCGGCTGTTCGCCCGCGAGTCGGAGGAATCCCTCGAAACCCTGGCGAAGCGGTCCGACGACCTGGCCCGGCTCGCCCGGCGCGCCGAGGACCCGGGCACGGCCCTGCTCGAAAGCCGGTTCGGCCGGCTGGTGAAGCAGGACGAGGCGATGGCGAAGGAATTCAAGGCCCTGGCACCCGCCGAGAAGCGGCTGGTGGTCGAGATGGGGGAGGTGGCCCAATCGATCGCCCGCCGCCACCCCGAGCAGGCCGAGGACCTGATCCGCGGCCTGGGCGTCGACGGCCTGACGGCGGTGCGCGTCTACGGCGATGACGTGGCCGAGGTCCTGGCGAAGGAAGGCCCCGAAAGCCTGAACGTCCTGCGCAAATCGGGACGGCCCGGCTGGGACGTCTTCACGAAGGTCGTCCTGCCCAACAAGGGCAAGCTGGCGGCGGCCGGCGTGCTGGCCCTGTTCCTGGCCAATCCGGATCAGTTCGTCGACACGGCCGGCAACCTGACGCAGTACGCGGTGGAGCAGTTCGCGAAGGCGGGCGTCCAACTGGCGGGCGGGATCGGCGAGGGGCCGCCCGGGGGCTGGAAAGCTCGGTCGCCGGCTGGCTGGAATCCGCGGCCTGAACGTGCCGATACTCCGATGGATCGGCATGGGGATCGCCTCGCTGGTGGCGCTGGGGGCCGTGATGGTCTTGATCGGCCTGCCGATCCGCTGGATGCTGGCCCCGGTGACGACGCCGATGAAGCTGGTCGCCGGTTTGGCCCGTTCGCGGAAGCGGGCGGCCTGATATCGAGGAGTTCGCCCCGATGACCCCCGATATCATCGCCTATGACCGGTCCGATCGGGCCGTTTTGATCGTCTCGGTCAAGGCCTGGGCGATGCCCCCCGAGGACGTCGCTCGGGCGATCGACCGGATCGAGGTGCCCGAAGAATCGCCCCCGATCCGGTTCCTCATGCTCGTCGATTACCGATCCATCCGCCTCGCCCATAGCCCCGAGGTCGGCCCGAGGGCGGTTGTCCTGGATCTACCGGCTTCTTCGGTGTTCGGGCATTACGACGCCGAGGTGAGCGCGTTGATCGAGAGTCGCGGGCTGTACCATCCGTACCTGGTCGGCCTGATCGAAGCCTGGCTGCGCGACCTGGCCTATCGCTGGAAGTCGCCCGAGCCGCCGGGCCTGGCCGAGATCGAAAGGCTCGGCCTCCTGCCCCTGCTGATTGGGGGCACCACGCGTAGCGGGGTGGAGCTTGAGCCCGATCCTGTACATTGAAACCAACCTCCTGGTAGGCGCCTCCAAGGGCCAGGATTGGGCCGAGTTCTGGGAAGCCGTCCGTTCCCCGATCCGAATCGCCCTGCCTTCGGTTTGCGCCATGGAAGCAATGTCCGTGTTCGAGGCCGAAACCAGGTATCGCCTCGGCTTCATCGAGGCGATGAAGCAACACCAGCGGGAGGCCCTCCGCGACAAGGCGAGCGATCCGCATGCCCCGGACCTGGCCCGTTCCCTCGATCAGGCGATCCTCCGTTCCCGGAAACTGCTGAACACCATCAAACTTCGATTGGATGCCGTCCTGGAGGCCCTCGCGGCGCATGCCGATTGGATCCCGTGCGCCGAACGCTCGATCCGGGGCCATCTTCAGCGCGACTTCCCGCCTTCCCCGACCGACAAACTCATCCTGACCCTGATCCTCAATGATGCCGCTAACCGGCCGTACGTCCTCAGGGCTTTCCTCAGCGGGGACGCCCACTTCGGAGCCGATGAAATCCAGGACGAACTGAAACGCTCCTCGATCCGTTACTTCAAGAACATGGCCAGCGCCCTCGGCTGGCTGGCGCACCCGCCCGAGGCGTGAAGCCCGTCGAACCCGATCCCGTACCCGGCCCGGTTGGTTGAGGAATCGATGTCCGACCATCGCAAAACCCGCCTGGACGCCCTGGAACGCCGCCTCGTCGGCCCGAAGCGGATCGCGCTGTTCGGCCACCGGGCGGTCGGCAAGACCACGCTGCTGGCGATGTTCTATCGCGAGGCGTCCGCCGGCCGCGTGCCGGGGGTCCGCCTGGCCGCCGTCGACCCGCCCAGCGCCGAATACCTCGCCGAGAAGGTCGCGCGGATCGAGGCCGGCGAATCCCCCGCCGGTACGCTGGCCGAGACCGAACTGAAGCTCCGCCTGTACAGCCCCGCATCGCGATTGGACCTGATCGTCCGCGACTACCAGGGCGAGCACGTCACGCTCGGCTCCGAGGAGCCGATCCTGGCGTTCTTCGCCGAGTGCGACGCCGTCCTGCTCTGCCTCGACCCCGAGGGCAACGGCCAGGCCGCCGAGCGCCGCCGCCGCCAGCAGGAAGTCGAGCAACTGCTGGAACGCTACATCGAACGGTCCGACGACGCCACCGCCGACCGCCCCGTCGCGCTGGTCATCACCAAGTACGATCGCGTGATCGCCCGGGGCGGTCCCCCCGCCGATCGCGTCGAGGAGCTGGCCGAGGCCCAGTACGGCATGACCCGCTACGCCCTGGGCCGCCACGCGCCGCGGAGCGCCCTGTTCGCCGTCAGCTCCTACGGCCAGGAGGCCGAAGCCGACGGCCGCCCGCCCGGACACCTCCGGCCCTCGGGGCTCGATGCGCCCCTCGTCTGGCTTGCTGGCCAACTGGAATCGGTCGATCGCGACCGGCTCGACTGGCTCTGGGACCTCGCCCCCGACGACCTGCCCCGCCTCGCCCGATGCGTCGCCGCCTTCGAGAAACGCTATCCCAAATGTGACGCCCTCAACGACTACCACCGCAAGCTCAAGGCCCTCCGGAACCGGCGCCGACGCCGGGCACTCGTCAACATCGGCGGGGCCGCGGCGGCCCTGGTGCTGGGCACCTTCGGCTACGACACCTGGGGCTATCGGCGTGCCCTGGCGTTCGAGAAGGACCACCCCGCGCCGGCCGTTTCGAAGCGGTGGTCCAACCTGCTGGCCTGGCATCCCACCCTGCCCTACACCCTGCCGGGCGATTACCGCCACGCCGAGGCGAAGCGGGCCGAGTGGCAGGTGAAGGCGGCCGAGGTCCAGGTCGCCAACGCCACCGCCGATGCCGACCTGCCCGACCGCCTCAAGGCCCTCAAGGACGAGAACCCGGCCCTCGTCGGCCAGATCCAGAAAGTCGAAGAAACCCGCGACCGCCAGCGCCATGACCGCCGCTGGAAGGAGCTGCAAGCCGCCTCGCTCGTCGCCGACGACCAGCCCGACGCCCAGCTCGCCGCCCTCCGCGGCTTCGTCGAGGAGTTCGACTGGACCCCGCACCGCGACGAGGTCGGCCGCCTGGCCGATTCGCTCCGCAAGCAGGTGAACGAGCGGACCCTCAAGCGGCATTCCGAGGCGGTCGAGGCGATCCGCAGGGCCGCCGGCCGACCCGGCGCCGACCTCCGCGACCTGATCGACCAGGCCGAACGCTTCCTGGCGCAGAACCCCGACACCCCGCTGCGCACCGACACGCTGGCCCTCCAGGACGAGCTGGCCCGCAGCCTCGACAAACAGGACTTCGACAAGGCCCGCGACTTCGACGCCGACCCCGCCCACGCGACCGCGTTCCAGGCCCGGATCGACCGCTATCAGCGCTACCTGAACGCCCACAAGTCGGGCGGGCGCTACCTCAATGAGGCGATCGACGCCCGCGACCGCCTGCTCCGCCTGTGGGACGACCACTCCTACCGGCTCGCCTACGACCACCATGCCGCCCACCCGGACGACGTCCCCAAGGTGGCCGAGCTGCTGAGGGCCTACAAGAACGCCCACCCCGATGGCCGCCATGCCCGCGAGGCCGACGACTTCCTCGCCCGCTGGGAGAAGATCTCGCAATCGTCGCCCTATCAGGTCACGCTGCTCAAGGGCGAGGTCGGCAAGGACGTCGGCAAGTACCTGGGCGGGGGCGGCCCCGACCTGAAGGTGACGATCTGGGTCGGCGGCGTGCAATACGGCCCTAGCCCGGTCATCCCCAACAGCCACGCGCCCAACTGGGGCTACACCTTCCCCCGCCCGGTCGCCTGGAAGTACGGCGACCCGGTCACGGTACAGCTCACCGACACCGACTGGTCGGATTCGACCGTGTTCACGTTCCACAGCCCCAAGAGCGATCCCCTCGCCATGAAGATGCTCGCCGGCACGATCAAGCCGACGACCAAGGGGGAGAAGCCCACCCTGACGTTCCGGTCCGACTTCGAACTGCCCACGCTGCCATCCCCCGAGGCCACCGCGAGCCGGTCGGCGGGGCCCGGGGCCCGATGACGAAGCGACCGCGCCGTACCCCCAGGCCGCCCCGATGGAAGCCGGACCCGCTCCGGTACGTCCGGGCCCAGCCCCGCCTGTTCATCGCGATGGCCCTGGGCTTCACGCTCTTCTTCACCCTGCCCGGCCGCGCCTCGACCCGCGGGCTTGCCGCCTGGGATGCCTCGACGGCCCTCTACCTGGTGATGGCCCTGGGGATGATGTTCCGCTCGGACATCGACCGGATCCGCCGGCGGTCCGAGAATCAGGACGAGGGGCAGGCGATCATCCTGGGCCTCACCTCCGTCACGGCGATGGTGAGCCTCGCCGGGATCATGGCCGAGCTCGCCATCGCCAAGGCCGCCGGGGACGAGACCGGCGTGAAACACATCCTGCTCGCCGCGATCACGGTCTTCCTGTCCTGGAGCTTCCTGCACACGATCTTCGCGATCCACTACGCCCACGAGTTCTACACCCCCGACGAGGACGGAACCGTGGAGGGCCTCGATTTCCCCGGCGGGGGCGAGCCCGACTACTGGGACTTCGCCTACTACTCGTTCGTCATCGGCACCGCCTGCGCCACCGCCGACATCAACATCACCGGCCGCCGGATCCGCCGGATCACCGCCCTGCACTGCATCGTGGCGTTCTTCTTCAACACCACGATCCTGGCCCTCATGGTCAACATCGGCGCCGGCTTCGTTTGAAGCGCGGGCGGCCCCGGAAACACGGGCCGCCGCGCGATTCCCGGCGAGGTCCGCAATCCGGCGCGGGAAACACGCTACAATCGATGTGCGTGCACCATTTCGGCCTCCGTCCGCACAACCGGCCCACGGGAAACCGCGGGCGAGGGGGCGACCATGTGGTTCTTCGGTTCGGCCAAGCACAAACACCTCGTCGTGATCACGCACGAGGGGTCGGGCCGACTGCGGCTCAACGGCAACCGCTCGAAGGGGGACAAGTTCAAGCAGAACGCGGCGAACCACGCCGGCACGGTCTGCTGGATCGAGTTCGACCTCGAGGGGATACCCCTGGACAAGGGCCTGGGGCCCGCGGCCGGCCACCTGGCCAACGGCGCCGCCGAGCGGCTTCTGGCGGATTTGCCCCGCACCGAGGAATGCCGCGCGGTCCGGGCCGAATTGACGCGGAGCGAGGCCGACACCAGCCGATGGCTCGCGTCGGGCAATACCGGCAAGGCGGCCCGGGGCGGCGTCGCCTCCCGCGGCAAGGAGTGAGGGGATCCATGGGGAAGAAGCAGGACGAGACGGCGGTTGAGCGCGACATACGGGCGATCCTCCAGGCCATCGCCGCGCCGCCCGACTTGCAGATCGAGCTGTATGGGGACGCCTGCACGGCCCACGCCCTGATGGGCCGGTTCGAGTACGGCTCGGCCAAGGCCCTCCGCGCCAAGGCGAGGAAGCCGACGCCTGAGGTCCGCGCGGCCCTCGCCGACCTGGCCACGGCCTTCAAGACGGTCGAGGACGACCCGACCCACGAGTGCTACAGCGAGGACTACATCCGCAATTCGCCCCTCTGGCGAGCCGTCCGCGAGGCCGCACAATGCGCCCTGGACGCCTACGGCTGGCCCGCGGGAACCCCGCTCCGCAGCACGGTCATCCAGGAGGCCAGCGACGAGGGCAAGGACGTGCCGAACTCGCGGAAGCACCGGCCCCGCGGGCTCAAGCCGTGGTCCGACGCCGACACGACCGTCACCTATCACCGCGACCTGTTCGCGATGCTCGACATCACCCCGGTCGTCTCCGAGCCGTTCGCGACGATCCTGGCCGAACGTGAGGCGGCCCTGGGCGTGACCTTGCCGCCGTCGGTCGTCGAGTTCTTCCGCATCCGCGGCATCTTCGACCTCTACGAATCGAACAGCGAGAACGACAGCCTGATCGGCGGCCTGTACAACGTCGACGACCGCACCAAGCTCCGCGCCCTGGGCACGCCGGAGGATGCGGAAAGAGGATATATCCGGGTCGCCATCTCGGCCGAGGGGTTCCTCACCTGGTACGTCCGGCTTGACGGCTCGGACGACCCGCCGGTCGATTACGTCCATTCCGAGGAGGAATGCGAGGAGGACGAGGACGGTGAGCCGATCGAGACCTACCATCCCTACACGCCCACGTTCTCGGCATTCGCCTTCGACCGGATGACGAGCTGGAGGTTCCGGGCGCCTCAGCATGACCTGAAGATGAGGGGAATCGCCGACGCCCCGACCGACGCCGATCGCCGACGCCTGGGCGAGGCCCTCCGCCTCGGCCCGCACCACCGCGACGACGACGGCTTCGCCGACCGCTACTTCACGCACCATAGCCTGGTGAAGGTCTCCACCGAGGACTGGTACGGCGACCTCAAGCCGGGACAGGCCACCTGGGAAGTCGGGGCCGATTCGGTGGAAGCCCTGGCCGAACTCTTCCGGCTCCTGGCCCCGATCGGCACCCTGGCCCACGACCTGAAGCTGGAAGCCTACCCCGAGGAACTCGCCGCCGAGGCCGAGGAGTTGCTGGCGCCGATGCAGTCGGGGTGACGACCGAACGGGCCGATGGCCGTCACAACTCCGCCGTGGGCAGGAACCGCGGCGGGCGGCGGTGCTTCGTCGCCTGCTCGAAGGCGTAGGCGAACCGCAGCAGCCGGGTTTCGGTCCACGGGCGGATGATACCCGTCGGGTTGACCAGCCCAGTCGTCGGTTTGGCCCCGACAAGGCCGTTGACCGCGGTCGGGGCGGTTCAGGAAGCCTACAAACGATCGGTCCGAGTGTCGGGCACCCGTTCGGTGGCCCAGACCGGTGCGCCTGGCCGGCGCTACGGCCGAGGATTCAGCAAGCACCGCCCTTCGTACGACCCATCCATCCCACCGAGCCGAGTCACCAGGTACTTGAGCATCAACGTCCCCTTCTCGACGGTTCCGGTCATCTGATACGACCGGGTCTTCGTCTCGCCATGCAATTCGAACGTGGTCCTGTTCACCCGCCGGCCGGCCACCTCGACCCCGTCCCAGGTGCCAACCAGCACACCACCCGTGACCTCCGTCAGATTCAGCTCGCTCTTTCCCCGCTCGCCCAGGGAGTTCGTCCACGGGCCGGTCCACTTGCCATCGAAGGACGCCCCCCCCTGAACGCCACCGATCGGCTTCGCCTGGGCAATCAGGCCATTGCCCGCAACGAGAAGCCCCACGACAGCCAGCACCGCCACGACGTACAACGACCGAACCATCGCACACCTCCCCGCTACCCCAAAAAAGCCCACGTCAGCCGCGAGGTACGTCCCGTTTGCCCTGGAGTGCCCTGCCCTTTACCGGGAGCGGCCGCGAGGGTGGGCCCATTCTAGGGCGACTTCATGTCGATTTCAACGGAATTCATAGACGATTGAATGTCAAAGGCCGGCTTGCAGCCGATGGTTTCGCATCCCCACTCCAAGTCGGGTGTCGCCGGAGATTCGCCCGGGAGTGCATCCGGTACGTTCCCGGACGTCGCGCCTGTGGGTAAGCCGCAGGCCGCAGCCGCTTGCATTAGAAATCGACATGCCAATGGGCACCGCCGACCGCGTCGTGTTCGTCAATAACGTGGCCACCCAGTTGCTGAAGGCGTGCGCGCACCTGACCTTGCACGCGATGGCCGCCGACGGGGACGCTGATGTCCCGGGCATGGTCCGAGAGGTGGTTGCTCACCGTGGCCCCCCGCTGCCGCGCCCTTCGGATGATGCGATCGAACTCGTCCACGGTTTCCCGCTCGCTCGCGTGGGGGTGATGAGATACCCAGAGTCCATCTCGGTAATGTGCTGAGCAGCCCTGTAGGTGCGGAGGAACTGGTGTTGATTCGCCCGACGCCGTTGGGCCATCAACTCCGCTTGCCTTCGAATCGTTCGACCGCGACCCGTGATGCGAAGTCCCGCCTGGGGGAACTCGCGTTGCACGATGCTAATCATCTCGTCAATGGTACCGGGACGCTGCACAGCGACCCCGGCCGTACCTCCGGCACTATGGTCTGCAGACATGCATCCCCCTCCCAGGCATCTCGAGTTGAATCCCGACGGACAAATCGCCAGGTCCAACGCCACGAAACCTTCCCCAATCCGTAATCGTTAGCCCGTGGCGATTACGGCCGCTCTTTCGCGAGCGTATCGATAGGATTAGCCTATGTAAAGAGATCGGCGGTCGCCAATCCATAGAATCCACAAAGGCAACCGGATCGCTCCGGCACGCATCCCTACCCGGTCCGCCACATGCGCCGCGGCCCCACCCGACACCGCAAATTTCCCGCCCCGATTCCTTGCCAAACCCGCCGCCATCGTCCAGGTTCATGGCGTGGGATCCCGCGCGGGGGGACTCCACACCCCGGATGGCCGTGAAGGACTGGATCGGAGCCCCCGCGAATCGATTCGGACTTGCCGACGGCACCGTTCGCACCGATTCCAGGGCTCCGACACCATGTCCGACGACATCCGCGATGACGACGACTCGATCCTCGACCACAACCAGATCCCCGAAGACCCGATCGTCCGGCGCAACCGGCAGAATGCGCAGCATTCCACCGGCCCGAAGACGGCCGAGGGGAAGGCGGTCTCCAGCGAGAACGCCACCAAGCACGGCCACCGCTCGAAGAAGCCGCAGGCCCTCCGAGCAGGCCCTGGCCCTGTTCGTCTACGGCCAGTGGGAGCAGGAGTTCGGGCCGGCCGGTTCGGTCGAGACCTTCTGCCTGATGGGCCGCCGCCCAGCATGAGGCCCGGCGACGGATCATCCACGAGTCGATGATGGCCCTGGCGAAGGACGCCGCCCTGCACCATCGCGAGTACCGACGCCGGCCGTTCCTGGAGCGGATCGACGAGATCCGCCGCAGCATCCGGCTCTGGACGATCGTCCGCGACGACGGATTCGAGCCGGGCGAAGGGTTGCAGGTCGACTTCGCGGCGCTGCTGAGCGACCTCGACCACAAGGCGTCGTCGCGCAAGATCGGGCCGTCGGGCGAGGCCCGCGAGTTCGTCTTCCTGCACAACCGCGCCGTCGCATCGCCGCGGTTCAAGGAGCTTCATAAGAAATACTTCAAGCGCAAGCGGATCGTCGAATCGGACCTGGACGGGGCCGAGTACCTGCGCCTGGCCGACCGCCTGCGCAAGGGCACCGAGCGGCTCAGGGAGTGGGTCGTGGGGCGGATCGACCGCCTGATCGCGTCGCTGGGCGAGGCCGAGAAGGCCCTCGCCGAGGACGACGCGCAGCCCGACCGTCCCTTCGCCTGGCAGGCCGAGACGGAGGAAGGCCGCAAGCTGAGCCGGTACCACGCCGAGGCCGAGGCGGGCGTGCGTCGGTACATGAAGCTGTTCGACGACCACCGGCGTCGGATCATCCGCACCGACCTGCGTCGCGAGCACATCTACAACCGGATGGGGTCGGAGTCGATGTACTTCGCCGACCTGCAGATCAAGATGCCGCCGCGGTACCGGCCGATGGGCCCTCGGCTGAAGCTGGAGACGATGATCCTGGAGCTGCAGAACGAGATGCGGTTCTACCCGGAGCGGGATCCGAACGAAGCCACTTACCTGCAGGAGATCAAGGAAGAGGTTGGCCAGGAAGAGTTTACGGAATGGCTGGAGGACCAGCTCGGCGAGCCGGACGGGCGAACGGGGGGATGGGACGGGTCGCAAGGGCCGGCCGAACCGGGGCCGGACGACGACCCGGCCGACTGACCTCCGGGTCGGGCCCTCCGGGAATCGCTACGAGCCTCCCAAACGGCCCCCCCGAACGGGGGCGAGCGATCGGGGTATGCCTTCGATGTCACCGGTTTCTCCCATTGGCGATGACCTTCGGCCCGGCCCGAGTATCCGCCCGGGCCGGTGGCCCCGGGACCCCGGCCCGGATATGCTCGGCGACGTGGGGACCGCCCTGGGCCCCTCCTTCCGCGGCCGGATCCGATTCGGATGGGAAAGGATGACGACCATGATCTCGGGACGCACGAATCGACGCGATTTCCTGGGCCAATCCCTCGCCGCCGGGGCCTTGATCGGCTTCCCGGCCATCGTCCCCGCCAACGCCCTGGGCCGGGGAACGCGAGCCTCGGCCGCCGACCGGATCAACCTGGGCGTGATCGGCATCGGCCCGCGCTGCACCTATGACCTCAAAGGGATGCTCGGGTTCGGCGATTTGCAATGCGTCACGATCGCCGATGTCCAGAAGAAGCGCCGAGAGGCCGGCAAGGCGCTCGTCGACAAACAATACGGCAACGATTCCTGCACGATCGTCCGCGACTTCCGCGAGATCCTCGACCGCAAGGATATCGACGCCGTCCTGATCGCCACCGGCGACCGATGGCACGCCCCCGCCTCGATCCTGGCGGCCCGAGCCGGCAAGGACGTTTACAGCGAGAAGCCCTGCGGCCTGACGATCGAGCTTTGCCAGCAACTCGACGACACGATCCGCAACCGCCACCGCGTGTTCCAGGCCGGCACCCAGCGCCGGAGCGTGCCCAACTTCCAGAAGGCGGTCGAGATCGCCCACAGCGGCAAGCTCGGCAAGGTCCATACGCTCTATGCGTCGGTGTATGTCCCTAGCATCGAAACGGCCTGGCTCCCCGGCGAGCCGACTCCGCCGAAGGACGAGGTCGATTGGGACCTCTGGCTCGGCCCGGCCCCGTGGCGTCCCTACAACCACGCCTACGTCGAGGGCAAATGGCGGGGCCAGTACGATTTCGACTCGGGCGGCCGGCTGCTGGATTGGGGCGCCCACACGCTCGACCTCTGCCAGTGGGCCAACAAGGCCGACGACACGATGCCGGTCGAGTACGAGCCGACCGAGACCAACGTGACCTGCCGCTACGCCAACGGCGTGAAGTTGGTGCTCGACTTCCTCAAGACCCCGTTCGGCGAGCGGCCCGGCTGGGTCCAGCGCCTGGGCACCTGCCCGGTGCGGTTCGTCGGCGACGACGGCTGGATCGAGACGGGCGACAGCGGCGAGATCGTCTGCAGCATCCCATCGGTCCAGGCCGAATTGAACGCCGCCGGCTCCCCCACGTCGGGCCTCGACGTGGCGGCACACGCCCGCAATTTCCTGGACGCGATCAAGTCGCGCGGGACGACGGCGGCCAACTCGCAGGTGATGCGGCGCTCGCACATCGCCTGCCACGCGGCGGCGACGGCGTGGATGCTGAACCGGAAGTTGACGATCGACCCGGCGAAGGAGCAATTCGTCAACGACGATGAGGCGAATAGCCTCCGGGGCCGGCCCGCGCGGATGCCGTGGGATCCGGCGCGGAATTACAACGGAAAGGTGTGAGGCTTCTGGGATGGAGATCTCGACCCCCCGATTGCTGATCCTGCTCCTGGCGACCATCGCGGCCGCGGTCTTCGTGGCCGTGATGATCGCCCTGGATTTGATCCGGTGGATCCGGGGGGTTCCTCGGCAAAAGCGCCGGCGTTGGCCGACCTACACGATCGCGGGCCTGGCCCTGATCGTGCTGATCGCCGCGAACATGCCGTATGACAGGCTAGTTCGCCCCCAGGCGACGACGCCGGCGCCACCCTGGGCTGGGGCCCTGGCCCTGGGCGCTCTCGGCTTCATGATCGCCTGGTATGCTGCCGTGATCGCCCGACAATGGCTGCAAACCTACGATCGTGACGTGGCCCTGGCCTGGAAGCGAAAGGGCCGGGGCGATCGGGCCGGCGCGATCGCCGATCTTCGCGGGGCGATCGCGGCGAAAGGGCCGTCGGCCAAGCGATCCAATGGCCTGGGCATGCTCCTCGCCGAGGAAGGCGAGTGGGAGGAAGCACGGCGGGCATTCGAGGAAGCCTTCGCGCTCGATCCCGAGAACAGCCGCGGTAACTTGGGGATCGCCCTCCTCAACACAGGCGATCCGGCCGGAGCCGAGCTGCTGTATCGGCCCCTTATCGAGCAGATTCGGAGGGCCTCCGAGCCGCGGGATTTGGCAGAATATCGGCCTGTCGTGAACGAACCGGTGCTCGCGCCGCTGGCCCTCGCAAACTATGCCCGTATTCTGTCCAAGCTCGACCGCCACGATGAAGCCGGGGCCTATTTCGACAGGGCCGAGGCAGCCTTAGAGAAGTACCTTTATCTGGCCGCCGATCTTAAGGACTTGGTCCGCTCTGAGATCGCCGACGGCCGGGCCAAACTCGCCGAGCTTCGAGGAATCAAGAAAGACGGAATCGATTTGTTCCCCGAATTATAAAATCAACCTCAAGTCCAACCGTGAACGCGTTCCAACTTCTCCCAAAGCTTGCGGAAATCGGCCCGGGCCCGGTGGGCTTCCCGCTCCTGCGCCTTGAGCAATCGCTTCAGGAGTCGACGGACCTCCCGATTATCGGGGAATCGGGATCGGGCGGCCGCCAGGAATTCGGAGGCGACGGCGGTGTCTTGCAGCGAACCCAGGCAGTCCTGGATGTCGGTTGCGCGTTTGGCCAGCTTGCGGGCGGCGTCGGCGTGCTTGCCCGGCAATCCCGGGGCGATCATCTCGGCCGCGTAGCGGGCCCGCTTGGCCCGGATCCGCACGGCGTGGAAGGCGGCATCGGGGTCGTCCCGATCGAGCCGTCGGCCGTGCTTGCGGAGCGATTTCCAGGCCGATTCGAGCAGGGCCGGCAGGGCCTCGGCGCAGGGGCGTTCTGCCTCGTCGACGGTCGGCGGCCTTTGCGAGGCGATCCGGCAGCGTTCGCGGAGGTCGCGGAATCGGTCGCTGGCCAGGCCCTGGCGGAGCGCCTGGCGGGCGGGCCGCCTGCGGGCCTTGATCCTCTCCAGGATCGGCCGGAACGCCTCGTGATCGGCCTCGGGGATCGCCTCGCGGAGCCTGGCTTCGAGGACATCGAGGTCGCGGACCTGGCCCAGCCATCGGCCGGCCCATCGACAATCGTCGGCCGTCCGGGTGGCCCAGGCGGGTTCGAGCAGCGGCTTGAACGTGCGGACCGTCCCCCGGAGGCGACGCAGGGCGGCGCGGAGGCGGTGGAGCCCTTCCACGTCGCCCTCCATCGCGGCGTTTTCGTCGCGGTCGATCCGGTCGGCGATGTCGGCCAGGGCGGAGCGGACGGCCAGGCGGGCCGGGTCGTCGGGCGAGAAGCCTTGCCGGTCGCGAGCGTGCTGGGCGATGGAAAGGCTCATCGGTCCCCCGATTTCCCCGGGCCCCGCCGGGCCGGATCAGTTCGCATTCACGCGGATTTGCCGGGGCCGGGCGTTATCGGCCTTGGGCAGGCAAAGGGTCAGGACTCCGTCCTCGAACTTCGCGTGGGCCTTCTCGGAATCGATCGTCGTGCCCAGGCTGATCGTGCGCCGGAAGCTGCCCGACCGGCGTTCGCGGAGGTGCCAGGTTTCCCCGGCCTTCTCCTCCTGGGAGCGGGTTTCGCCGCGGATGGTGAGCAGGTCGTTGTGGACCGTGACCTGGACGTCGTCGGGCTTGAGGCCCGGGATCGACGCCTGGATGACGAACTCGTGGTCGTTCTCGCGGACGTCCAGCGGCAGGGCGCCGGGGCCGACTCCCTGCTGGCGGACGAAGCTCTCCTGGAACAGCGAGTTCATCGCGTCGCGCAGGCTGACCGCCTCGCGCATCGGATCCCAACGATCGAGAGCCATGGGAATGTCCCTCCTTCCCGCACCGGAACGGCCGGCCCGGCCGCGCCGCGGTGTGTCGGATCGCGAGGGGCCGGCCAAACTCCAAAATATATTGTACCAACCCGGTCCATCCCGCGGGGGTTTTCGCCCTGGCCGGGCCGGCGGGCCGTCCCCTATCCTGGTGGGCCGGGTATCCGGGCCGGGGGAATGGGGCGAATCGCATGAGCACGGCGACGAGGGCGTTTCCGGTCGAGCCTCTGGCGAAGGTCCGCACCAAGATCGTGGCGACGGTCGGGCCGGCCTCGCGCGACCCGGCCGTCCTGCGGGCGCTGGCGATGGCCGGCGTCGACCTGTTCCGCCTGAACTTCTCGCACGGCACGCACGACGACCACACGGCCGCGATCGGGGCGATCCGGGGCCTCTCCCGCGAACTCGACCGGCCGATCGCGGTCCTGCAGGACCTGGGCGGGCCGAAGCTCCGCCTGGGGCCGGTCGAGAACGGCCTGATCGCCTGCGAGGAGAAGGCCCGGTTCGTGCTGGCGACCGCGCCCGACCCGCTCGACCCGGCCGTGCTCTCCTGCACCCACGCCGACCTGCCGCGCGAGCTGTCGGTCGGCGAGTCGGTCCTGTTCGCCGACGGCACGGTGGGCATGCAGGTGGTGGGCGTCGATCGAGAATCGGGCCGGGCGACGCTGGAAGTCACCCTGCCGGGGCCGCTCCGGTCCCGGCAGGGGCTCAACCTGCCGCAGACGGCGCTCAAGATCCCGGCGATCACCGAGAAGGACCTGGCCGACCTGGGGTGGGCGGCGTTGCATCGGCCCGACTTCATCGCGCTGTCGTTCGTCCGGTCGGCCGCCGACGTGCTGCAGCTCCGCGGCGAGCTGGAAGCCCGCGGGGTCGACGCGAGGATCGTGGCCAAGATCGAGAAGCCGCAGGCGCTGGGCGACCTCGACGCGATCCTGGCGGCGACCGACGCCGTGATGGTGGCCCGGGGCGACCTGGGGGTCGAGATGGACGTGGCCCGCGTGCCGGCGGCGCAGAAGAAGATCCTCGACGCCTGCCGGAAGGCGCGGGTGCCGGCGATCACGGCCACGCAGATGCTCAACAGCATGGAGCATTCCAACCGACCGACGCGTGCCGAGGCGACCGACGTCTTTAACGCGGTGCTGGACGGCACCGACGCGCTGATGCTCTCGGGCGAGACGGCGATCGGCGAGTACCCGGTCGATGCGGTCGCGATGATGAGCCGGATCGCCGCCGAGGCCGAGGCGTTGCTGGACGCGGGGAAGGAGGCCGCGCCGCCGACCCGCCGATGGGTCTCGCCGATCACCGAGGCGGTCGTCGAGGCGGCCGGGCTGACGTGCCGTCGCCTGAACGCGGCCGTCCTGGCGGTCTGGACCCACTCGGGGCGGACGGCCCTGGCGTTGTCGAAGCTGAGGCATCCCACGCCGACGCTGGCGATCGCCGACGACGAGCGGGTGGCGCGGGCGATGGCGTTGTTCTGGGGCGTGACGCCGATCCACCAGCCGCACGTGGCCGACGCCCAGCAGGCGATGCAAATCGCCGTGGGATGGGCCCGGGACCGCGGCTTGGTGGGCCCGGGCGACCGCGTCGTGCTGATCCGGGGCATGGTGCCGGGCAACCCGGTGCAGAATGCCCTGCTCGTCCACGAAGTCCTCTGAATCAGGCGCGCTTGCGGGCGGGATCGGGCACGACGCGGAGGACGACCTGGCCGATCCCGATCCCCTGGGCGTCCCGCAGCGCCGCCTCGGCGGCCTCGCGGAGGACCTCGGGGGTCTCGCCGTGGTCGGGGTAACCGGAGACGCCGGCGGAGGCGGTCACGGGGAAGCGGGTCGGGGCCGCAAGGCCGGCCTCGGCGACGACGGCGACCACCTGGCGGGCCACCCGGGCGGCGTCGGCGGCCCGGGCGGCGGGCAGGACGGCGGTCAGGTTATCTCGGCCGGTCCTCGCCACCACGTCGCTGACGCGGAACGACTCGCCGACGGCCCTCGCCACCCGCTGGAGGACCGCGTCGGCGATCGCCTCGCCCATCTGCTCGCGGATCTCCTGCATGCGGTCCGGCGAGACCACCACCAGCGAGAGCCCCTCGTGCCGCCGGGCGGCCACCGTGATGGCGTGGGCCAGGAAGGCGTCGAGGAACCTGGCGTGGTGCAGGCCGGTCAGCGGGTCCTGGATCGGCGGCGCGGGCGGGGCGGCCGCATCGACCTCGCACGCCCGCGCCGCCGCCGCCATGCTGCACAGGGCCTCGAGTTGCCGGAGCATCCGGCCCCGCCCCCGGGACGGGTCGGGTGCCCCGTGGAGTCCCAGGTATCCCAGGATCTCCCCCCGCCAACGCAGCGGCAGGCGGATCGACGATTCCCGGGGCAAGGGCGCCTCGGCCCTCGAAAGCTGGAGCCCCTCGGGCGTCGTGATGATCGTCCGCGTGGGGTCGTCGGGGCTCACCGGCGACCGGATCTGGAGCAGCGACGGCTCGGGCCAGCAGGCCACCCGGGTCAGGCGGGCGCCCGCCGAATGCTCCAGGAACAGCAGGACCTGCCGGGCCCCGGTCAATCGCCCGGCCAATCGGACCAGCCCCCGGCGCAACTCCACCGGCGACCTCGACCGGCCCATCAGGGTGCCGAATTCGTGGACCACGTCGCCCGCCTGCGGTGCCCGCGCCAGGCCCCGGAACCAACGCTGGACCCGTCCCCAGATCCTGGCAATCGGGGGATAGCCCGCATCATCCGCGGATACCCCGGGTCCCTGGAAATCTAAAGAACCTGGGTAAGACACTGCATCTTCGCGCATCGGACGGTGCTCCGATCCTGCCGCCGGGGAAGACGGGTTCCCCAAGCAGAACCGTAGTTCACCGGCCCTCTGGCCGTACCGGCCTTGCCAGAACGCAACATTGGCGGCAGAATGCCCGGCCCAACGACCCGAACGCGGCGGCTCCAGGGAAGGACCGCGCATGCGACGGGCCCAGGGCGGAGCCCGGGGGTGGCCCATGCCGAAACCGGATCGCGAATGGAAGGCCCGGTGCGTCCGGATGCCGGCCTCGGGCCGTCGGCCCCTCGCGTCGATGGCGATCCTGGTGGCGCTGGCCGCCACGGGTTGCGCCACGGTCCGCGAGCCGACGCCGAACCCTCTGCCGTTGCCGGTCTCCGACTTCGAGCCGGTCTGGAACGCCACGGTCGCCGTGCTCGACGAGTATTTCGAGATCGCCAACGAGGACCGGGTCTCCGGCGAGATCGTCACCAATCCGGTGATCGGCTCGGATTTCGTCACCTTCTGGGCGGGCGACTCGGTCGGGTTCCAGGAACGCCTGGAGTCGACGATGCAAACGATCCGTCGGTTCGCCAGGGCCCGCGTCGAGCCGGCGCCGGGGGGCGGCTTCCTCGTCCGGGTCGAGGTCTACAAGGAGTTGGAAGATATCGGCCGGGCCGAGAAGCAGGTCGGCGGGCGGGCCACCTTCAACGTCGATTACAACGCGGCGAGGACCCGCGAGGTGGTCGGGCCGACGCCGATGCCGGTCGGTTGGATCCCGAGGGGACGCGATCCCAAGCTGGAAGACCAGATCCTCCGGCGGATCCGCACGGCGCTGTTCCTGTAGCTAACGTCGGGGCAATCGCGACAGGAACCGGCCGTAATCGTCGAGCGCCGGGTGGCGGCTGGCCAGCGGGCTGGGGCGTGTCGCCACGTCCACCGACAGCCAGTCTTCCAGGCGCAACAAGGCCTCGGCCGGCGGCTCGTCGACGCGGGTTTCGAGGTGGAACGACCAGGCCAGGACGGCCAGTTGCCAGCGGATCGGGCCGGTTTCGAAGCCCGGCGGCAAGGGGCGATCGGGGGCGAATCGCCGGACGTGACCGTCCCAGGAGAGGGCCCGTGCCGCCTCGGGGTCGGGGTCGCGGCGGAGTTGATTGCGTTCGCGGTCTTCCAGCCATCGCCCCCGATAATGGGCCGAATCCGCCAGCCGTACCATCACCGCCGAAGGCTCGTCGCCCGGCCCGATCTCGACGCCCACGCGATCGGCCAGCACCGCGAGCCGGTCGCGGAGCCGGGCGAATTCGTCGGGATTCGGTGGCACCTCGTATCCCACCCGGGGCGGCGGTTCGGGCCGCTCCACGACGGCCGGTCCGTCGCGCGGCCCAACCCGACGGGTCGCCAGGAACAGGAAAGGGAGTCCAAGGCCGACGATCGCGGCCGCAAGGCCCAGCGCCGGCAAGAGTGGGGTTCGGCGCGACGGGCGAGTATCGCGGGGGGGGGTCTCCGCCGGGCCTGCCGGGGTCGCCGAGGCCCGGATCGCCTGCAAGTCGCAGCCGAGCCCCTCGGCGAAGCTCCAGGTCGCGAGGGTCGAGGCCCGGCGGTTCCGGATGGGCAGGGCCAGCCAGACCTGCCGGGCAAGGTCGTCGATCGGCCCCTGGGCCGGGATCACCCGCCGGTGCCCCCGTCGGAGGTCGGCCGCGACGCGGGCGGCCTCGTCGGAGGGCGAGGACCTTTCGCCCGCCACGACGATTTCCGCCCGGCCCGCCGGCAACTCGCGGGTCCCGGCGGGCCAGCTCGACTGCAAGTAAGGCGCCATCAGGAAAGGGAGGGCGCCGAGGCGTTCGTAGTCGCGACGGCCGACGAACAGCGCATGGAAAGCCATCGCCCCGGGGCGGCCGCGGTCGTCGGTCCCCTGGTCGCTCAGGCCGACGATCGCCCAGGTTTTCCGGTCCGCCTTCAGGGCGAAGAGGCCATGGATCGGCGAACCGGCGGGCGGCTGGCCCACCTTCGGGCAGGTCTCGCGGAGCCAGGCGAGCCATTCGGGCCGGCAGTCGGGCGATTTCGCCAACATATCATAGCCGCGATCCCAAAACGGGAAGCTGCCGTAAACTGCCTGCTCGAAACCGATGTACACGATCAAGGTCCCGATCGGATCGGGGCCGATCAGGCAGCCCCCTGGCTCTGGCCCTGCCTCTGGGCGGGATCGACGCAGGAGGGCAGGCGCAGTGTGAAGGTCGTCCCCTGGCCGAGGCGGCTCTCGGCGCGAAGCCGGCCGCGGTGGGCCTCGACGATATCGCGGCAGACCGATAGGCCCAGCCCGGTGCCGCCCTGTCCGGTGGCGTCAGGGCCGGATTTGGTCGTGAAGAACGGCTCGAAGATCCGCCGGAGGTCGGCCGGCGCGATCCCCACCCCGGAATCCGAGACGCGGATCTCCGCCGATCGGCCCGAACTATCCAGCCCGACCGAGACCCGCACCGTACCCCCGTCGGGCATCGCCTGCCGGGCGTTGATGATGAGGTTGAGCAAGACCTGCTGGATCTGCGCCGGATTGACCTTCGCGAACGGCTGCCCCTGGCGCTGGAATTCGGCCAGGACCCGGGACTTGCTCAGGTCCTTGCTGACCAGCAGCAGGACTTCCTCGACCAGCCGGACCAGGTCCGTCGGCGCCCGCTTGTCGCCCTGGGGCCGGGCCAGGCCCAGGACTCCGGTGGTAATCAGCGAGGCCCGTTGGGCCCCTTCCAGGATCTTCTCGAACGCCTTCCGGCGGAATTCCGGGTCGGGGTTCCGCAGGCCCAGCTTGGCGTAGTTGAGCATGGGCGTGAGGGCGTTGTTCAACTCATGGCAGACCGAGCCGGCCAGGACGCCGAGGGCGCTGACCCGCTGGAGATCGACGACCTGGCGGCGGAGCGCCTCGATCAGTTCTTCGGTGGAGACGCCCCGGTCCGGGTCCGACTCCGTTCGCGTCGCCGGGGGCTGCGGCGGCGCGGCCCCGGGCGATGACGCGGGCATCGACTTGGCGGACGGTGGCATGGGGCCCCCTAACCTTCCTGGCGCGGCGACCGGACAGAGCTCGATCAGAGTTCGTATCGGCCATCCGGCGATGCCGGGATGAATCCCAGGAACCCGGAACCGCTGGTGCTCAAGCTTCGGGCTCGATCCCCAGGGCCCGGAGCTGGGCCTTGAGGGCCTCGACCCGCCGCGTCGCCTCGTCGGCCCGTTGGGCCTCGGCCCTGGCCTTTTCCGCCTCGGCGTCGAGTTGGCTTCGGAGCTCCTGGAACGTGAAGAAGGGGCGGCCGTCGGGCCGGAAGAACTTCCATTCGCCGGCTTCGCGGGCGAAGCGGATGCCCAGCCGGGGGCTCGTCCAGCCGTCCATCGCCTCGATTTCCCGGAGCTTGCCGTCGCGTCGTTCCCAGCCGTCGAGCATCGGGTCGTAGGGGTCCAGGACGTAATACTCCTCGACCCCGAAATCGCTGTAAAACTGGAACTTGCGTGTCATCTCGCCGATCCGGTTCCCCGACGAGAGGACCTCGAAGACGACCTGCGGGGCGATTCCCCCTTCTTCCCATTGCTTGTACGAACCCCGGTAACCCGACGGCCGTCCCAGGGCGACCATCGCGTCCGGGGCCGCTCGCGTCTTGTTGTCCCCTTCGATCGGATACCAGAGCAGGTCGCCCGCCACGAACACGTTGGGGTCGCCCCGGAAGATGTCGGCCAGGTTCTCCTTGATCGTCACGATCCAGTCGAACTGCAGCGTGTTTTCCGCCATCGGCTGGCCGTCGCTGTCGGGGTATTCGACCTTCCTAACCTTCCCCTGGTCGAGCGTTAGGCTCATCGGTGGGGCCTCCGGTTCATGAGATGGGCCTGGATCGTGGACCATTCGGCTCAGACTTCGGGCTCGATCCCCAGGGCGCGGAGTTGGGCCAGCAGGGCGTCGACGCGGCGGCGTTCCTCGTCGGCCCGCCGACGTTCCTCGTCGGCCCGCTCCTTCTCCGCGTCGGCCCTGGCCGTTTCGGCGTCGGCGAAGCGGGCGAGTTCCTCGAACGTGAGGAAACGCCGGCCGTCGGGCCGGAGGATTCGCCAGGTGTCCGCCTGTTTGTCGAACTCGAACCGGATCCCGATCAAGGGGCTCGTCCAGCCGTTCATCTCGGCGATCTCGACGAACCCGCCTTCCCGTAGTTCCCAGCCGGAGAGCTCCTGCGAGTCGGGGTCCAGGATGTAGAACTCGCGGACGCCGAACTTGTGGTAGAAGACGGTTTTCCGGGCCATCTCGCCGCCGCTGTTGCCGGGCGAGAGGATCTCGAAGACGACCTGCGGGGCCGCGCCCCCTTCTTCCCACTGCTTGTAGGAACCGCGATGCCCGCGGGGGCGGCCGAGGGCCACCAGCACGTCGGGCGCGACCCGCGTCTTGTTGTCCCCCTCAACCGGGTACCAGAGCAGGTCGCCCGCCACGAACACGTCGGGATCGTCGCGGAAGAGGTCGCCCAGGCCCTCCTTGATCGTGACGATCCACTCGTATTGCCGGGTGTTTTCCGCCATCGGCTGGCCGTCGCTGTCGGGGTATTCGATCGGGGCCGCCTTCGGCCGTTCCGCCGCCAGGGTCATCGCTCGGCCTCCCGTCCCGCCCATCCTGTGCGCCTGGTGTACGGAATTCTAATCGGCCCCCCTGGACTTAGTGCAACAGGCCTTCCGCCGGATCCTCGAATCGGAAATCGGCGATGATCAGGGTAATGTTGTCGCGCCCGCCGCGATCGAGGGCCTGGCGCAACAGGTCGTCGCAGGCAGCCTGGGGATCCTTGTGCCGGCCGAGCGTCTCGGCGATGGCGCCGTCGTCCACCATGTCGGTCAGGCCGTCGGTGCAGAGGAGCAACCGGTCGCCGGTCGCGAGGCGTTCGTGGTTCACGTCCACATCGACCGTGCTGTAGTGGGCGCCCAGCGAGTTGGTCAGGACGTGGCGGACCTTCCTCTCCTCGGGCGAGCCGGCCTCGATCTGGCCGGCGTCGATCAGGGTCTGGGCCAGGCTGTGGTCCCGGGTCAGGCGTTCGAGCTTCCCCTGGCGGAACCGATAGGCCCGCGAATCGCCCGCGTGGATCACGAACAGGTGGGGGCCCACCGTGTAGGCGATCGTCAAGGTCGTGCCCATCCCGTGGAGCCTCGGGTTGGCCTGCGCCTCGGCACGGATCGTCCGGTGGATGAGTTGGAACATCAGCCGGGCTTTTTCCTTGAACTCCTCGATCTCCCGGCGATTCACCTTCAAGGTCCACTTGATCTCGCCGCCGCCCAGGTCCCAGCCGGTCCGCAGGGCGAGAAGGCTCGCGATCTCGCCGAATTGCTGGCCGCCCATGCCGTCGGCCACCGTGAAGGCGTAGCCGACCTGGTGGTTCGCCGGGAACAGTTCGTGGGCCAGGCTGGTCGCGAGCACGTCGCGCGACCGGAGCCGCCGCGTCACGGCGTAGTTGTCCTCGTTATTGGGCCGGACCTTCCCCGGGTCGGTCCGGGCCGCGAAATTCACGAGCGCAACCTTCCTGGGCTCGTCCTCGAAGAACCGGGACACCAGTTCCTCGAAGGTGACGAACTCGCCGGTATCCTGTTCATCGCCGCTCGGGCCCGAATCCGGAAAGGCAAACTCCCGGGCGTACATGGAGGGATCCTCGAAAGCAGGATGGGGGGCGGAATCCGGGCGCATCGTCGTCCTCCTTCAAGTCGCCGCCACATGCGACCGCCGGGGGAGAGATGACCATCCCCATCATGCGGCCGGCCTCGCCCAAGGAAAAGGCCCCGGGCCGACGTTCTCTCGGGCGCAAACCCGCTTGCCCCAGCAGCAAGCATGCCAGGAACCTGCTGGCCGGCCATTTTTACAAGAGCAAGACTTGAAGGATTGTAATTTGGGGGTCTTGAGAATTTTAGAAGAGACGGCGTTTTCGGAAGAATCAGCAAAACGAGGCCGCAATCCGGGCAGTTTGGAGGAATATTGGCCCAACAAACGCCACGGCACGGCCCTTGCAAATACCCATTGCGTCGGCCCATGAGCCGAACCATCCATGAATAGAGGCTCCCTGCCCGCGAGCCTCGCCGCAACTCGAAGCCGAAACCCACCTGGACGACCCGAAGGCCCGCGAGGCGAGCCCCGAAGAGGGTTCGCGCCCGCCTTCCCCACGCCCGCCGACGGGTCCATTCCCGAGTGAACTCGAACTTGCCGCGAAGTGGAGGGGACCGAACCATGAACCACACGATCCGGGGCCTGATCGCCGTCCTGCTCGCCGCCGCCGCCCAGGTCTCCCTGATTTCAGCCCCGGCGTTGGCCCAGCAGCGGTCCGACCGGAGGCCGACGATGCTGGCCGACAGCAGCCTGAAGAACGCCGACCTCGTGATCCTCGATCGCAACCGCCCGGCCATGCCGGAGCCGGAGCGGAACCCGGGCCGACCGCAGAGGCCGGTATCGTCGATCGACCCCTACGGCTTCGGCTCGATCTTGAACAATTACCGGGCCTCGGCCGGCCTGCCGCCGGTCGCCTACGACGTGGAACTGTCGGCCTGGGCCAGTCAGAACAACGCCGCGCAGAACAGCTACGGCCTGGGGCATCACGTGAATCCGGGATGCCTGCAGAACAGCGGCTGGAATTACTCGGATGCCTCGTCGCTGGCCGTCGGCTGGATCAATTCGCCCGCCCATCGCGACACCTTGCTGTCGAGGACGATCACCCGATTCGGCATCGCCTATGGGCCGGGGCCCTACTGGACCCTGAACGCTCGCTGAGCCGCCCCCATCCCAATCCCGCTGATCACCCGGGTTTGCCTTGACGGACGGTAGGCCGGCTTCCAGAATAAGGGATCGGATTCCTCGGCCCTTCTTTCGGGGGAGCGAGCCCTTGCGGAAGCCCCGACGCGGGCAAAACCGCGGCCGATTTGTCCGGCTGCTCGCGATCAGCCTGCTGATCCTGGGCGTCGGCCGGGCACCCATGCCCCGCGCCGAGTATCATGTGATCGCCCACCAGGACGGGACGGGGCGCGATTGCTCGCTCCACGAACACCTACTCCGCCTCCATCCGGTGGCGGGGCCCGATCACGGCGACCACGCCGCGCTCCACTGGCACTGGGCCCTGCCCCGCCCGGCCGAGCATCAAAGTCCGGGCGATGCCGGAGAAGATTCCGAGGACGCTCGGGTCCCCCAGGCCGGCGGCGATTTGCTGGTCGTGGTGGGGCCATCGGTCGCCCATCCCGCCAAGGCCGGTCTGGCATCGGCCGGTCCCCCCTCCTTATGCCTCGCCTGCCCGACGATGTCGGCGGTTCGCGCGGCGATCATGGCCCCGGGACGCACCGGTCCATGGGGCCCGGATTTCCCGGGGACCGTTGCGCGCGGAAATTCCCTGCCCTCCTGGCTGCAGCGCTGGACCTGCTGAGCCGGCCCCATCCTCACGGCCCGGGGCCCGATCGCGCCCGCGATCGGCGGGTTCCGGACGCCTGATCGGCCGCGCCGCGCGCCCTCCATTCCATCCCGTCCGATCCCGGCCGACCCGCTCGGCCGATACGGTTTCGCCCATCCATCCCCGTCTTGTCTCCCGCCCGGAGGAGAAGAGGCGTCCGATGCTTGCTCGACCCAACCCTCGACCCGTCCCCCGCTGGTGGATCCTCGGTGCGATCGCGGCCGGCGCGTTCCTGGCCGTGATCGTGGCCTCCACCTTGCTGCATGATCCGCTGTTCCACCGCGCCATCGCCGCCCAGGACGGCGGGGCGGCCGCTGAGCCAGGCCGGCCGGTCCTCGAAGAGATCGACCTGAGCGAGGCCAAGGCGAAGGCGGCCGGCATCGAGGTTGTGGCCGCCCAGATGGCCGAGATGGCCACCGAACTCGACCTGCCGGCGACCCTGGAGCCCAACGCCGACCTCCGCGTCGAGATCCGTCCCCGCGTCCTGGGGGTGATCCGCGAGGCCCGCGCCGCAATTGGCCAGGTCGTCGAGGCCGGCGAGGTCCTGGCGATCCTGGACAGCCCGGACGTCGGCACGGCCCGGCTCGACCTGCGGGCCAAGAAGCTCGACCTTTCGCTGGCGAAGGTCGAGTCGGAATGGGCCGCCACGGTCGCCCGCAACGTGCAGGACCTGGTCGTCGCCCTGGCCAAGAACCTGCACGCCAAGGAGTTGGAGAAACAATTCGCCGAGCGGCCGCTCGGCTCGAGGCGGTCCGAACTCCTCGGCAACCTCGCCGAGCTCGAGATCGCCCGGCACGAGGAGGAGGTCCAGGCCGACCTGTACAAGAGAAGCCTGATCGGCGAGCACCTCAAGGAACGGGCGATCCACACCCGGGAAGCGGCCCAGGCCAAGTTCGAGGCCTCTCTGGAGCAGGTCCGGTACGACGCCCAGCAGGCGATGCGTCGGGCCGAGCAGGCCACCCTCCGCGGCGAGGCGGCCGTGCTCGACGCTACCCAGCGGCTGCGGATCCTGGGCGTCGACCCGTCGGCCCGATCGGACGAGGAAGATGTGATCGCCTTCCCGATCGTCGCGCCGTTCGCCGGCACGATCACCGCGAGGTCTGCGGTGCCCAGCCAGCGGGTCGATACGACCGATGTCCTGTACACGCTGGTCGACCTGACGACCGTCCGGGCCCGGGCCCACGTCCCCGAATCGGCGATGGCGGCCCTGGCCGGGCTGAAGCCGGGCGATACGCTGACGATCCGGGCCGCCGCCTACCCCGACCGCGGCTTCGAGGGGCGGCTCCTGTCGATCGGCTCGGAGGTCGATCCCCGGACCCGGACCGTGCCGCTGCTGGCCGAGTTGCCCAACCCGGACGGCCGGCTCCGGCCCGGCATGTTCGGGCGGATCCTGCTCCGGGGCGCCGAGGCCGAGCGGTCCCTGACGGTGCCGTCCGCGTCGGTCGTCGAGATCGAGGGCCAACCTTGCGTGTTCGTGCCCGGGTCGGCGCCCAACCATTTCGCCCTGCGCAAGGTCGTGGCGGGCCGCGAATCCGACGGCCGGCGCGCCATCGCCTCGGGCTTGAAGGCGGGCGATCCGGTCGTCGGCCGGGGGGCCTTCGCCTGCAAGAGCGAGTTGATCCTGCGGAACGAACCCGAGGAAGATTGAGGAACGGGGCTTCCTGCCGCCATGCTCAACGCCATCATCGAAGGCTCGCTCCGCAACCGGGCGATGGTCCTGATCCTTACCGCCCTGATCGCCGGCCTGGGGGCCTATTCGGCCGTCAGCCTGCCGATCGACGCCGTACCCGACCTGACCAACGTGCAGGTCCAGGTCATCACCGAGGGGCCCGCGTTGAGCCCCGAGGAGGTCGAGCAACTGCTCTCCCGGCCCGTCGAGGCGGCGATGAGCGGCCTCCCCTCGGTCGACGAGATCCGGTCGATCTCCAAGTTCGGCATCTCGGTCGTCACGATCGTCTTCCGCGAGGGGACCGACATCTACAAGGCTCGCCAGCTCGTCAGCGAACGCCTGCCCCGGGCCGCCGACGCGATCCCGCCCGGCTACGGCACGCCGACCCTGGGCCCGATCGCCACCGCCCTGGGCGAGGTCTTCCAGTTCCAGGTGAAAGCCTCGCCCGAATCGGGCCTGACCGCCATGGACCTGCGGACGACGCTCGACTGGTTCATCGCCAACCAACTCCGCGCCGTGCCGGGCGTCACCGAGATCAACGCCCACGGCGGCGAATTGAAGACCTACCAGGTCGAGGTCGACCCGGACAAGCTCGCGAGTCATCGCCTGTCGATGTCGGACCTGTTCTCGGCCCTGCGGCTGAACAACGCCAATCGGGGCGGCGGGTACATCGTCCGCGAGGGCGAGGCCCGTTACATCCGCGGCGAGAGCCAGGCCCACAGCCCCGCCGACATCGCCGCCATCGTCCTCGACGAGAACGACGGCGTGCCGGTGACCGTCGCCGACGTGGCGAAGGTCGGCCCGGCGCCGATGATCCGCGCCGGCCTGGCCACCCGCGACGGCCAGGGGGAGATCGTCATCGGCCTGGTGATGATGCTGATCGGCCAGAACTCGCGCGACGTGGTCGCCCGCGTCAAGGACGAGATCGAACGGATCAAGCCGGGCCTGCCCGAGGGCGTGACCATCGAGCCCTTGTACGACCGCAAGCACCTGATCGACCAGGCGCTGGGCACCGTCGAGAAGAACCTCGTCGAGGGCGGCCTCCTCGTAATCGTCGTCCTGCTGCTGCTGCTGGGCAACCTGCGGGGCGGGCTGATCGTGGCCCTGGTGATCCCCCTGGCGATGCTGTTCGCCGCCAACCTGATGCTGGCCTTCGGCGTGACCGCCAGCCTGATGAGCCTGGGCGCCATCGACTTCGGCATGATCGTCGATTCCAGCGTCATCATGGTCGAGAACTGCGTGAGGCGACTCTCGCACGAGGGCGGGACCCGGTCGAAGCTGGGGATCATCCGCGACGCCGCCATCGAGGTCCGCAAGCCGACGATGTTCGGCGAGCTGATCATCGCCATCGTCTACCTGCCGATCCTGGCCCTGCAGGGGACCGAGGGCAAGCTGTTCCGGCCGATGGCCCTGACGGTGATCTTCGCCCTCGCCGGGTCGATGGTCTTCTCGCTCACGCTCATGCCGGCGCTCGCCTCGCTGGTACTGCCGTCAAAGATGAGCGAGGCCGAGCCCTGGCTGATCCGCATGGCCAAGAAGGTGTACGAGCCGTTCCTCAACGCGGCCCTGGCCCATCCCATCCCCTGCGCCGGCCTGGCCGTGATGCTGCTGGCGACCAGCATCCCGCTGGCGATGGGCCTGGGCGGCGAGTTCATGCCGAAGCTCAACGAGGGCGATCTCCTGATCGAGGCGGTGCGGATCCCGTCGGCCTCGCTCGAAGGGGCCGTGCCGATGTCCACTTCGATCGAGAAGATCCTGGAGGAGACCCCGGAAGTCCGCACGGTCTACTGCAAGACGGGCCGGCCCGAAATCGCCAACGATGTGATGGGCGTACACCAGACCGACGTCTGGTGCATGCTCCGGCCCCAATCCGAATGGCGGCCCGGCCTCACCCGCGACGACCTGATCGCCGAGATCGACGAACGCCTCAGCGCCGAGGTCCCGGGCGTGAAGTTCGGCTACAGCCAGCCGATCGAGATGCGGGTCAACGAGCTGGTCGCGGGCGTGAAGAGCGACGTGGCCGCGCTGCTGTACGGGCCCGACCTGGACGTGCTCCGCGCCAAGGCGTCGGAGATCGAGCGGGTGATCGCCGGCATCCCGGGCGCCCGCGACATCAAGACGCCGACGAGCGGCCGGCTGCCGATGCTGCGGATCCGCGTGAAGCGCGACCAGCTCGCCCGGTACGGGATCAAGGCGTCGGACGTCCTCGACGTGGTCGCCTCGCTGGGCGGCCAGACGACCGGCGTGGTCTTCGAGGGCCAGATCCGCCACCCGCTGCAGGTCCGCCTGCCGGCCTCGTGGCGGAATGACGCCGAGAGCATCGCCTCGATCCGCATCCCCGACCCGATGGGCCGTCCGATCCCCCTGGGCGACCTCGCCGAGGTCGCCCAGGAGGAAGGCCCCAGCGAGATCGAGCGAGAGCGGATTCAGAGGCGGGCGATCGTGGGCGTGAACGTCCGCGACCGCGACGTCGCGGGATTCGTCGCCGAGGCCCAGGAGGCGATCCGCAGGAAGGTCGAGCTGCCGCCGGGCTACATCCTCCACTGGGGCGGCCAGTTCGAGCACATGCAATCGGCGACGAGGCGCCTGATGATCGTCGTGCCGATCGCGCTGTTCCTGATCTTCCTGCTGCTCTACTCGACGTTCGGCTCGGTCAGGCTGGCGATGCTGATCTACCTGGCGGTGCCCACGGCCGCCACGGGAGGGGTCTTCGCCCTGGCCGCGCGCGGCCTGCCCTTCTCGATCGCGGCCGACATCGGCTTCATCCCCCTGTTCGGCGTTGCGGTGCTCAACGGCCTGGTCTGGGTCAGCGCCGTCGAACACCTGAGGGACGAAGGCAAAGCCGCCCGGGAGGCGGCCCACGAGGCGTCGCTCGCCCGGCTCCGGCCGATCCTGATGACGGCCCTGGTCGCCGGCCTCGGCTTCCTGCCGATGGTGACGGCCACCAGCCCCGGCGCCGAGATCCAGAGGCCGCTGGCGACGGTCGTGATCGGCGGCCTGATCACCTCCACGCTCCTCACGGCGCTGGTGCTGCCGGCGGTCTACCCCTGGTTCGCGGGGCGAGACCGGCGGCCGATCGCCAACGAGGAGGGGAAGGGCCTCGAAGGGGCCTGATGCTTGAAGGAAACGGCTGTGAAGCGAAACCCGCCCCGAGCACAGCCCCGGGGACGGTGCCCTTCGCCTGACAAGTATGGGATCGGGCGAATCCCAGGTTCGCCCGGCCGGAGGCGTCGGCAAGGCCTTTCGGACATGAGCCCGTCCCCTTCCAGGTTGGTGGACGAGAGAGGGCTCCGAACCTGGGGATTGCCGTCGCGGTGAGGTAAACCCGTCCCGCCCGTCGGGAAGACCGGAAATGCCTCAGCGGAAATCCCCGCTTTGGGGCTTTCGGCTCCACGATCACGCAGGAATATCCGGGAAGGCTACGCAAATCTTGAGGGCAGGCGGCATTTCGTTTGCTCCCCCCAGCCCCCTGCAACCTCGCCTTGCATCGCAAGCGCGATTTCTTCGCGAACCGCCAGGTCACGGGGGAGAACCCATCATGACGCGCACCCTGAGAGCATCCCTGCCGATTGCCTTGCTTCTGGTCGCCACGGCAACCACGTCTTCCAAGGCGTGCCACAAGCGTTGGGCCTGCCGGCCCGCCCCGTGCGGGCATGTCGGGCACCACCACGCCGGCCCCGGAGGCTACTACAACGCCGGGGGCGGATACGCCCCGGTGAATGGGGCTTACTACGGAGGTGGCGGCTACGCCCCTACCAGCGTGGGCTATTACAACACCGGGAGCACGTACGCCCCGACGAACGGCGGTTACTACGGCGGCGGCTACGCCCCGATGAACGGCGGTTACTACGGCGGCGGACCGGCCGCTTACCCGTACGGGTACGGGTACGGGCGAGGGTATAACCCGGGCGGCTTCGGTGGCCCGATGTCCGGGTTCGGTGTGCGGCCCGGCTTCGGCTACGGCGGATGGGGCCGAGGGCGCTGATCGTCTACCTACCCGCTGCTCTCGGGTGGTGGTCAAACTACCGCCACCCGTCTATTTCTGGCAAATCTGCATCAGATTGAGTGACTTCAGACGCTCGGGAAATATGAGCTTGCTTCGCACTGGCGACACTCCAGGCGTGGAATTATCGACCTCGGGGCCTTGGTGTAGGCTTGCGCTTTTTCAGGATTTCGATTCGGGCTTTCGCCTTCTGTGCCTCGCCGGTGGTCCCCTGCGGATCCAGGTCGATGACCCTTAGATAGTAGGGGATAACGAGGTCAGGGCGTTCAAACACATCGCGATCCGCGGCCTCAGCGATCTTCATTCTCCTTGAGATCTCCGCGAGTTCAAGCTTCGGTTCTACTGGTTCAGCCGATGGCAAAACCTCGTTGGGTTCTGCATCGGGCTCCAATGATGGAGGGTCGATCCGAGGAGGATCTCTAACCAAGGGCGGGGAGGTTACGGGAGGAACTGCTTGCGGAGTTCGGTCCTCTCTACGGACTATGAGCAGGAATCCGAATGAGAGAAAAGCTACGACCCCAATAACAGCCAAGCACCCACCCACGCAACCAGCCCAGGGATTCTGAACTTCGTATTTGTTACCACATCTAGCACATCTGACATACACACCTATGGATGAATGGCGAGCCTTATTCCGATGATAGCAATGGGAACAACGAGCGTCGATTAGTGTTTTCACATTTTAACCTAATTGAGACAGGTCATCGAAACACGAATCACACATGCGATCGATCTTACTTAACAATTCGGCAGCCCGCCTATGGTAACCGCTCGGTAGGGGTTAGGCCATGGGTTCTTTCGATAGAATGTCGTACAATCCAACGGCGGATGGCTGAAGTGCAAAGCCACCCAACAACACCCGCCGCCGAACCCAAAGGTCGTTTCCTCGCCGCCCTTACGGCATGCCGGCCGGCGCGATTGGGTTGGCTGTACGCGGTCGCGTACCGTCGGCAGTAACCTTCGCCGCGGGCGGGTAGACCGTGACCAGGTCCTTTGACGCCCAGATCCCGTGCCGCTCATTCCCCGGCATGTAGATCGGCGTCTTGTCGTCGAGATTTTCGTCCAGCAGCAGGCTCGCCACGATCTTCAGGACCATCACGTTCAGCGGGAACTCGTCGAACCGCTCGGCCTTGTACAGGGGGACCGGTTCGGAGAGCTTCAGGCCCGCGGAGCGGAAAGCCTTCTCGGTCATCTCGACGCAGTAGAGCGCGTCGTCGCTGGGGTTGAGCGTGTAATCGAACGGCACCTGCTTCTCGTACACGTCGTGCAGGTAGGCCACCATCTGCGGGATCTTGCTGGCGTGCTCGGGCTTCACCCGCTTCACGCCCATCCCCATCTTGTTGTCCAGCACCCAGACATGGAACGGCTGCCGGCGGACCCCCGCCTTGGTCGTGTCATAGACATAAGCCCGGCCGTCCTCCACCACCGCGATGCCGGTGTGGGAGTACGGGCTGCCGGTGATGTTCGCCAGGAACCGGCTGAACGGGTAGTGGCCGAAAAGCAGGCGGCCGTCGCCCTGGCGGAAGAGGATGTCGCCGGTCTTGAGCGTGCCCTCGCCCCACCTTTCCCAGCGCCGCATCTCTTCGGTCATCTCGATCGGAGGCAGCTCGCCCGATTCCCTCGCGGCGTTGGCGGCGGGCCCCCACGGGTTGCCGATGTAGCCGGGCGGGATCAGCTTGTCGGTATTCTCGAGCGTCCCCCCGCCCCGGGCAATAAACAGCATCATCCACGCGGCAAAGCCCAGCATGTCCATCCTCCCCGTTGGATCCGAACCCGTCTCAGGCAAACCCCGGGCCCGGCTTCCTCGATCAACTACGGTATCCGGCGGGCCCCGCCTTGAGCCAACACCGACCCGGCCGCCCCCCGGGCGTTCCTGATATCCGGCCCCCGGGGATTCTACGGATTCGCTCAAGTTTCCGCCCGAATCGGTCGATTCACGAATGAGAGGAGAATCCTCGTCCGGCCGGAGCGTCGGGCGTTCGCGATAGGAAGTCGCGCGGAGGCATGCACTTCGGATGCGGTCCAGCCGTTCAAAACTGCGGTGGGCCTTTTTCCTGGCGATCCTCCTGGGGTCGATCGGGAATCCTTTGTGCGCCCAAATTCCCGCCATCTCTACAGCCGCCGCAGTCCCCTCAGTCGTCCCCCAACCCCATGGCGGTGATGGGCCGATTCGGCTGACGATCGATATGGCATGGCGCCCCGCCGGTGGTTCCGGCCGGATAATCCCCCCGGCGACGCTCGAATTGAGCGAGGGCCAGGTGATCGAGGCGATGGCCTGGCCCGATGATCCCGCCTGGCGATCGCCCATCCCGGTCGAGGCCGGGTCGATACGATTAGCGATGGGCCAAGGGCAGAACGGGAAGGTCCGCGCCCGGATCGAGGCACCCGTGCAGGCGACGCTCCAGTGGCAATTCGGGGACCAGGCGGTGAAGTTGCCGGTCTCGGCCCTGCTGGACGGCCCCCAAAAGCTCTCGCAGGCCGGGATCGTCGACATCGAGGTCGGTCGAGTCGCCTGGGATCCCCTGGAAGTCCGCCTGGGCGACGGAAGCGTGGAGGGGGTCCTCCCCCCCGGCTCCAACGTCCCGCTGCTGATCGGCACCAACCTGCTCACCCCCGAGCCGGGCGAGGTGACCGTCGTCTTGACCGCCGAGTTGAGGCCGATCCGGGGCGGCGACCCGGTCTGGAAGCTCGACCGGCAGGAATTCAACGTCTCGACCAACGGTGCCTTCCCGGGCCCTGACGATGCCGGTCCCGCGTGCGGAAGGAACGTACGTGCTGGACGTCCAAGCGCGACCTGGACGCCGGCCGAATCGGCCGAGGGATCGCGGCTGGCCCGCTGGCTCCGGCGTCGACGGCCCGCCGATCCTTCGACTTCCTCGACGGCTTCGAGGCGGCTAACGCTGGTCGCGATGGGGCCCCTCAACGCCCCCCCGGAACCGCCCAGCGGCTCGCTGCCGGCCGACTCGAAGGCGGACCAATACGACCTTTCCCGTTGGCGGTCGGGATCCCGACCGCTGGCATCGGGCCGGGCCCCTGGCCCCACGGCAATTCGAGCACGATGGGCCCGTCGCCCGGCGACGCTGCGGCCTGGTCGTGGGCCCTGCCCGAGGGGGCCTGGGTGACTCCCGGCCGTCTCGATCGGCTCAAGGGCCTGCTCCCCCGCGTCGGCGCCGACCCGGCCCTGGTCGCTGGGGCCGACGGCTCGGGCGTCGCCTGGACCTCGGTCGGCCTGAAGGTCGCCCGCCCCGGGCGGCCCCATCGACTGAGCGTGACGGTAGCCGGCGGGCACCCGTCGGCGTTGGGGGTCGGCCTGGTCTCCTGGCACGCCCCCACGGCCGGGGTCGAGGGCCGGGCTCGGCTCCTGCTCGACGCTTGCGCCTCGGCCGGGCCGATCGCCGAGGGGGCCGAGCCGGTGACCTTCTCCCGGCCCGTCTGGCCCGACGCGATCGATCCGGTGCTGGTGCTGTTCAACACGCGGCGCGGCCCCCGTCCGCCTCGGGGCGATCGAGTTGACCGAACTGGCCGCGCCGGCCGCGCCCTGCCCTGCCCGCCGACGGCTCGGCGGATTCGGCCCGCGAGATCGGCCTGGACCTCTCCGGCCCTCGTGATCTCGACCGATTCGGCGCCGACGACCCGGTCGTGACCGCCCGCAACCTCGTCACCTACCTCGCCTCGATCGGGGCGACCTCGGTGATCCTGCCGAGGCCCGCCAAGGATGAGCGCCCGCCGCCCCGCCCTCGACGGCCAGGGGGCCGAAGACGGCCTGGGGCCCGATCGGATCGACGTGCTCATCCGCCTGCTGGAGCCGCCACGGGATCGCCGCCTGGCTCGACCTGAAGTTCGACGGCGTCCTGCCCGGCCTGCCCCCGCCCGACGGCCCTGAAGCGGCCGCCCGGGGCCTGGCGATGGTCGACCGCATGGGCCGGACCGATCCGGCGTACAACCCATTGCACCCAGACGTTCAGGCGGCCATGATTCGGCCGTCGCCGTCGAGGCCGCCACGATCCGCCAGATCCGGCCCAACATCGTCGGCTTGCTCGTCCGCCTCGGGCCGACGCCCACGCTGCCCGGCTCGCCCGACACCGGCCTGGATGACGACACCTTTGCCCGGTTCGTCCGCGAGAAGCTTGACGACGCGGCCGCCAGGAGCGTGCCCGGCCTGGGGGGCGACGCCGGCCGATTCGCCGCCCGCCACCAGTTCCTCTCCGGCCCGGCCCGATTGCCCTGGTTGGCCTGGAGGGCAGGCCGGGTGGCCGCCCTGTATGCGAAGATGGCCCGATCGATCCGCCAGGGGCCGTCCGGGCCGGTCCTGGTCGTCGCCACGCCGGGGATGGACGACGGCCCGGCCGGCCAGGAGGCCCGCCGGGCCGACCTGGCCGGGCTCCCCGCCGACCAGGCCTGGCGGAACGTCGGGCTTGATCTGTCCGACTGGCCGGCCGGCCCGGACGCCCCGGCCGTGCTCCGCGGCGTGAACCTGGCTTCCAGCGACCTCGGCCGCGACCTGGCCACCAGCCCCGAACTCGACGCCAAGGTGGCCGCCCGGTCCGATCGCGGCCTGATCGTCGCCACCGAGCCCCGAGTCCCCTCGGCCGCCGAGCCGATCCGGTTCCACGCCCCGCCGGTCGGCATCGACCCGCACGGCGACGAGTTGCTGGCACACGCCCTGGCCTCGATCGACGCCCGGCGGATCGTCCTATCGGCCGCCGCCGCAACCGGCCGCGAGGCCCGGCTCCGTGACTTCGCCCGGGTCTTCCGGGCCCTACCCTTCGCCCCAGGCCCGGCCCCCGCCCGATTGCCCAGCGGCGTGTCGGTCCGGTCCTGGATCCGGGGAACTCCACGTTCGTGGCCCTGGCCAACGACACACCGTACGCGATCACCCTCGACACCGCCCTTCGGATCCCCGACGGCCTGCCGATTGAGGACCTGGGCCGGGGCACCCTGATCGAGGGGGACGGCGAGAACGGCCTCCGGCGCCTGGCGATCGACCTCCCCACCAGCGGAGTCGTCGGCCTGCGGATGAAGGCCACGGCGGCCCGCGTCGCCTCGGCCGCACCGCGATATTCGGAGGCCGTCCAGGCCCAGCTCGACGCGCAGTCCCGCGACCTCTCGGTGCGGCTCAGCCGCCTGTCGAAGCCGGCCGAACCGTCGCCGGGCGGGCCGCCCAACCCCGGCTTCGAGCCGGAAGGGCCCCGCAACGGCGAGATCCGGGTCGTCCGCAACGCCCGGCCTGGTCGGCTGGAAGGTGGTCGGCGTCGGCTCGCACGCCGCCGAGATCGACCCCAGGACGCCCCATTCGGGCCAGGGCAGCCTCCGCATCGCCTCGCAGAGCCCGCCCGCCTCGGTCGTCAGCGAAACCTTCGTGCCGCCGCCGGGGCCGTCGGCCACCGCCCGGTTCTGGCTCCGGTCCGACCCGGCCGGCGTGCCGGTCCGGTTCCGCATCGACGGGGAAGCGGCCGGCCAACCGCAGGCCCGCCAGGCCGAACTGGCCCCGGGGGGCCTGGAGCGAATACCTCGGTGAAGCTGCCCGATATCCCCCCCAATGGCCTCGACCGGGCCAAGATCCGCTTCGAGTTGCTCGGCCTGGGTCAGGTCTGGGTCGATGACCTCACCCTCGCCGGCGGCGGGCCGACCGAGGGGGAACGGTTGATCGCCCGCCGGCGGACGATCCTGGCCGCCGTACAGGCGTACCGCGAGCACCGCCTGGCCGACTTCGCCCGCCTGGCCGGCTCGCACTGGGTCCGCCCGATCCCGTCCGACCCGGATGCCGAGCCGACCACCCCCGCCGCCCGATCGACCCGGGTCGCCGGCCCCGACGGCCCGACGACTGACCTACCCGCCGGCCGACGCCTACGGTAAGATCGCGCGCCGCTACGACGCGCCGCGATCCGGCCCGACGGGAACCAGGTTTCGGGCCGATTCGCCGGTCTCCCCGCTTCATGCACGGAGGACGGTCGTGTTCGTTTCCTGCAGCACCCGGTGCTTCTCCAGGCGGCCCCTGGAGGCCGTCCTCCGGCAGTTCGCCGAGATGGAATTCCACAAGTACGACCTGGCCCTGATCGAGTCGGGCGCCCAGCTCAAGCCGTCCGAGGTGGCCGACAACCCGGAAGCCACCGTGACCCGCCTCCGCTCAGGGCCCGGCCTGACGCCGGCCACGCTCGAACTGGAACTCGGGCCCGAGGGGGACGACCCCAAGGCCTGGCGGAAGCGGTTCGACTCCATGTGCCGCCTGGCCAAGCAATTGACCGTCGCCGTGCTCACCCTGCCCGCCGCGCCCCTGGGAACCCCCTTCGACGCCGAGGTCAAGCGGCTTGCCGCCCTCTCCGAAGCGGCCGGCCGCGAGGGCCTGGTGCTCACCGTGGCGACCGATTCGGCCACCGTCACCGCCGACCCGAACCAGGCGATCGCCCTCTGCAAGGCGGTACCCGGCCTGGGCCTGACCCTCGACCCCAGCCATTACATCAACACGCCCCACAAGGTCGGCAGCTACGACGGCGTGTACCCGTACGTCAAACACGTCCGGTTCCGCGACACCGGCAAGCAGCCCGGCGCCTTCCAGGTGCGGATCGGCCAGGGCGAGTTGGAATACACCCGGATCGTCAGCCTCCTGGAACGCCAGGGATACGACCGGGCCCTGTCGATCGCCATCCTCGACGAGTTGGACAGCCCCTTCGAGGTCGACGCCGAGGTCCGCAAGCTCAAGCTCCTGCTCGAAAGCCTGCTCTGACCGCGCGCCACCCGTACCTTCCCGCGGCGCAAGCAATCGGGTCAACACATCCTGGCCCGGCACCAGGACGAAGCGATCGTCATGCAAGGCCGTCCGCGGACGGCCGGCCCGTCACCGCCCCCGGACCAGCCTCGACGCCTTCAAGCAACGCCCAAGTTCGGTGTCGCGCCAGTCCCACAAGCGTTCGTGGTGCGTGTCCACGTTCGAGGGCGTCAGGTTCCAGTCGCTCGGGTAGAACACGGCGCCGATCAGTTGCACGCCGACGGCCCAGGCGATCGTCGCTGCGAAGGGGACCAGCATCGGCCGGCATTTCAGGCGGCACCAGTCCAGGCCGAACGCCAGCAGGATCGCGAACAGCGGGATCGCGTCGGTCCAGTACCTCGGCCCGAAGCAATGGCCGGCCCACCAGACCGCATACTTCGACAGGATCAGCAGGTCGGCCGCCAACCCGCCTAGCATCCAGATCAGGACCGGCCAGGCTTTCAGACGTCCCCGGAAAGCCGGCACCAGGGCCAAGGCCGGCACGATCCAGGGCGTGAACACGAACAGGCCCCGATTCGGGCTGAGCAACGTCCCCAGCGCCCCCGAGACCAGGTCACCCGACCAGGGACCCGCGACGCCGTGCAAGGCCGGGTGCATCGCCTCCAGGCGGGCCTGGCCACCCAGGATGCTGCCGAAGGTCGAGATGTTGTAGGCGACCAGCGCCGCCCCCATCAAGGCCGGCAACGGCAGGAACCAGGCCAGGCCCCGGGGATGCTTCGCCGCCACGAACCCCAGGGCCGCGAGGGCGAAGACCAGGTCGATCTGCCGGCAAACCACCAGGGCCCCGGCCGACGCGCCCGCCGCCACGAGCCGCCATCGGGGCAATACCGGGGGAAGCAGCAGGGCCATGGTGACCGACAGCATCAGGGCGGCCGGGCCGTGCTGCCAGAGCGACAGGCCGGCGATCGACCAGAGGCCCGATCCCAAACCCGCCGTCAAGACGGAGGCGACCCGGATCGCGATCCCCAGGCCAAGCCGCCGCAGGATCCGATCGAGCACCACGCCGACCAACGCCGCGATCATCGCGGCCGAGAACTTCGCCGCGGCGATCGCCTCGCGGTAATCGTCGGCCGGAGAGTCGCCGAGGGGGCCCCGGAGGCCGCGAACCGCCCGATAGGCGGCGCCGATCGGGGACGCCAGGAGGGCCGGCCCCGGCGTGTAGAGCGACCGATCATGCCCGCCCGACCGGATCAGGAACGGCGGCAGGCGTCGGCCTTCGAACTCATAGACCGGTCGGAACCGATCAAGCACCAGGCCGTCGCCACGGACGATCGCCTGCTGGAGCATCGCCGTCGGTTCGCAGTCGTCCGAGCCGACCTCGCGACCATTGGCCAGGTAGGCGGCCAGCAAGGCCAGGCCCAGGAACGCGGAGATGCCCCAACCGCCGGGCCTCGGCGGCGTATCCAAGCGCACGCCGTCCATGGGGGGATTCTGGCGACGACGGCCCACGCCTGTCAACGAGGCGCCACGCGTGTCCCGATCCCGTTCGGAAAAATTCGGAAAGTCGCCCGGACCAAATCCGGCCGCCTGACGCTCCTCTATCTCCAGGCCTACCATGCCCTACACTTCCACCAACCCTTACAACAGTCGGGCTTTGCGAGTTTTTCTGACCACGATGCTTCTTTCAGTCAACTTCACCCAGGGCGTAAAGAATGCCGATCCTTCGGGCATTCTCTGTACAAATCTCGGGCGAGGGGTATATAACGTGGGGAGACCGGATGTAAGCCGGGTAGGGCCCCGCATCCCTGCCCCAACACCTTGATTCGGAACGTTGCCGGAACCCCTGGGAAGCCCTCCGCGGGACGAACCGCGGCACCCGAGAAATCGCCAGGCCCACCCCCCCAGGTCGACGGCCGGAGCCAGTTTCATGATCCAGCGCACCCTCCGCCTGTTTGCTGCCGGAATCACGGCGGCCCTGTTCGCGGGTTGTCAGCCCGACCCCGCCCCGGTCATGACGTTCCCGCCGGGCACCGTGATTCCCGCGGAGTCGAAGGCCAAGGCGGGCGGGCCGAATTCGGGTCAAAGCCAGGGAGATCCTTCGAGCTACTCCCAAGCAGTCAAGTAAACCAGGTCGGCGGAAACGGCGGCCGTACTCGGCCGTATTCCTTCATGACGGGGCGGAGCCGCCCCCGGGCCGGCCGTTCGACGGCCCGGCACCTCGATTCGGTCCGTTTTCTTCTTCCGTTACTCCATTCCCGCTCTCCAGGAGGTCTGATTCATGTCGCAAGGTTCTCGATCCCGGGCCGGGGCCCGGGGCGGCTTCACGCTGATCGAGTTGCTCGTCGTCATCGCCATCATCGGCGTCCTGATCGCCCTGCTGCTGCCGGCCGTGCAGCAGGCCCGCGAGGCCGCCCGCCGGATCCAGTGCACCAACAACATGAAGCAGCTGGGCCTGGCGGCCCACAACTACGAATCGACGCACGGCGTCTTCCCGGCGGCGTACCAAACGGGCCGGATCGCCGGCACCCCCGGCTATGGCGGTTCCTGGGGCAGCTGGAGCGTCCACTCGATGATGCTTCCCATGCTGGAACAGACCCAGATCTACAACGCCTGCAACTTCATGTTCATCAACCAGGGCGACCAGGGCGCCAGCTACGGCATCGTCAATGTGAACACGACCGCCATCCGTGCCCGGGTTTCGGCGTTCGTCTGCCCGTCGTCGCCGCTGCCCAACAACTCCAACTTCTGGGGCGTGGCCGCGCCGGGCAACAATTACTTCGCCAACGTCGGCTCCTCGGTGGGCTATACCGCCTCCTGGGGTAACCCGCCCAACGGCATCTTCCGCTACATCGGCGGCGGCGTGCCGGCCGGCAGCGTCTATCCGGCCGGCGGCCAGCCGATCGGCATCCGCGACGTCCTCGACGGCACCAGCAACACCATCGCCTTCGGCGAGTGGAAGACCGGCGACTTCGACCAGAACAAGCTGTCGTATCAAGACGTCATCAACATGGGGAACGTTTACATCAATGGCGGCGGCGCGGATGTCCCGGCCTCCAATATGCCGTACGGCGCCGCGGCCCTGCCCGGCTACGTCCTGGCCTGCCAGCAGCAGGCCGGCATGGGCAACACCGCGGGCGGTTCGCCCAACAACCGGAGCTGGATCGGCGAGCAGTGGGCCACCGGCATCCCCGGCCGGTCCCTGGGCAACACCCTGCTGCCTCCGAACGTCCAGAGCTACAACTGCCTTTCGTGCCTCGGTTGCGGCGACTTCGACGGCCCCGGCATCTTCGGCCTGAGCAGCTACCACGCCGGCGGTTGCAACGTCGCCTTCGCCGACGGCTCGGTGAAGTTCATCAAGAACAGCACCGCCATCCAGACCATCTGGGCCCTCGGCTCCCGCGCCAACGGCGAAGTGCTCTCGTCCGACAGCTTCTGATCGGTCCGATTTCCGACAACCCGAAGCCGCACGACGCCCGGGGGGTCGGCCTTCCGGGCGTCGTCGTTTGACGCCTTCGGCCCCGCAACCCTTCGCCTCGGCCTCGATAGCCGCGAACTGCCGGCGATGGAATTTCTTCCCGGCCGGTCCTCCGCGCATCGCCCGAAGGGCGACGTGGCATCGCCGGCGAACCCTCATCCCCCGGATTTCTCGCCCGTTCGCTGCCCGCGTTCCCGGACCCTATCCAGCAAGGCCAAGATCGCCCGACGGCCGGGTTCGCCCGATCCATCGAACACGTCGGCGTGGCCGGCGCCCTCCACTTCCAGCAACTCCGGGCGGGCGGCGAACTTGCTCGCCAGCTCTCGGGCCGAACCGGGCGGGGCGATCGGGTCGTCCCGGCCGATCAGGATCAGCGACGGCCGGACGAACCGGGGGGCCAGTTCGATCGGGCTGGGATGGGCGAACCGGATTCCGGCCAGGCTTTCCGCCCGGCGGACAACCCAGGGAGCCAACACCCCCGGCACCCGCTTCCTCCGGAGGCCGAGCGCCACCGAGCGCGTCAGGTCGGCGTAGGGGGCTTCCAGGATCAGGGCCATCACCCGATCGTCCTCGACCGCCGCTTTCAGGGCGATCGCTGCTCCCATCGACCGGCCCCAGAGCACCACGGGGGCATCCGCATCCATCGGCAAGACATCGATCCAGGCCCTCACATCGGCCGACTCGCGGGCGCCGTAGCTCAAGAACTGGCCGCCGCTGCGGCCCAGGCCCCGGGAATCGGGCCTCAGGACGTGCCAGCCCAGGGACGCCATGAAGGCGCCGCGGTCGGCGAGCGCCCGGCCGTCCTCGCCCATCCCGTGGAGGAGCAAGACCCACCCATAGGGCCCGTCGGAATCGATCGAGGCCGGCATCCACGACCCGCCCAGGGCCGTCCCGTCGGCCGCCCGGATCTCGATCGGATTCCATCCCCCCTGCCACTCGCCGGACAGGTCGCCGTTGGCCTCGGGAGTGCGCCCTGGCGATACCAGGAACCACGAGCCGAAGACCACCGCCGCCAGCGCGATCCCCGCAGCCAAGCTGGCCAGGATCCCCAGCAGCGACGAGGCGTAACGCAGCCAGGGACCGGGCTCGAACCGCGCGCGGGCCTGCAGAAGGCCGGCGGCGACGATCCCGTCGGCATCCCATCGGAGCGTGATTGCGCCCTGTTCCCACGTCTTCCGGATCGGCGTACGCTCGCCCGCCGACGTGGCTACCACATCGGCCGAGCCCGGTTGCGGCCGGGCCTGGCTGACGAGGACCTGGCCCGGGTCGGCCCATCGGTAGAACGCCGGCGGGTTCGCCGCCCGGCCGCCGTGGTGCGGCGACAGCACCGCGTCGAAGCCGCCGGGTTCGCCCGATCGGATCAGGCGATCGAGCCCGACCCCTTCGATGTCGCCGGTCAGGAGCAGGCGACGGCCCAGCGACTCCACGGCGATCACCAGGCATCGGCCGTTATCGGGAGCATCGGGTCGCCAGCCGGCAGGCGGGTGCAACGCCTTCGCGCGGGCGTCGCCGATCGCGATCGAGTCGCCCGCCGCCATCTCGACGAGCGGTACACCCCGGGCCCGGATGCGTTCGACCAGGGCGTCGGCCTCCGGATTCGACGGCCCGCCGAACCCGGGCGGGATGCGCACCTCGCCGATCTCGAAGCGGTCGAGCAGGTCGTCCAGGCCGTTGTAATGGTCCGAATCGGCGTGCGACAGGGCCACCGCGTCGAGCCGGCGGACGCCCCTGGACCACAGCGCCGGCGCGATCGACGACCGGCCGACCCGGGGATAGCCGAGCCGCCCGCAGTCGTACAGCAGGACCCGCCCGTCGGCCCCGTACACGGCGACCGACAGGCCGTGGCCCACCGCCAAGACGTCGGCCTCGGTCGCGTGCGGGGCCGGCGTCGCGAGGACCAGGGCGGCGCCGATCGCCAGCCAGCGAAGCATCCAGGAAAATCTCCGACGAAACAGGCTCCAGGCCAGTAACGCATAAAAAACCAGCACCCACCATGCCGGCGGGCCGGGCTCGAAGCGGTGTCCCCAGGGGATCGCGGCGCCGCCCCGGACCAACCAGAGGGTCAGGCGACGGCACGCCGAGCAGGCCCAGGCCGGCGCCGACGCGATCGGGCCCGAGACCGCCGCGATTGCCAGGGTCAGGCCGGATGCCACCAGGGCGACCGACGTGATCGGCACCAGCGGCACATTCAGCAGGATGCCGGCCGTCGGCACGACGTGGAACGCATACACCACCAGCGGCAAGGTCGCCAGCCAGACCGCGATCGAACACCAGAGCGACATCCCCGCCGCCGAGGCCATGGCCCGCATCGCCCGGATCGCGGCCGGCTCGAACGCCCTTTCGGCCGCATCGATCGGCCGCAAACGCCCCCGGAATCGGCCGAACGCGTCGATCGACCACCCCAGCGCCGCCACCCCCAGGAACGAGAGCTGGCAGCCGACGTCGAACAGGAACGACGGGTTCAGGCCCATCGTCGCAAGGGCCGCGGCGGCCAGGGCGTTCGAAGGCGCCATCGGCCGATCGGACAACCCCGCGGCACAGCCGCACCCCGTCATCGCCACCGACCGGGCCACCGAGGGCATCCAGCCGACGAGCGTCGCGTAGAGGCCCGACGCCAACGCCACCGACCAGAAGGCCGGCTTGCGGCCCAGGCCGACCAGCCGCAAGGCCGACCAGGCCAGGGCCGCAAGCACCTGCAGGTGCAGGCCCGAGATCGCCAGCAAGTGGGTCGTACCGGTCCGGGCGAACGCGTCGTTATCGACCGGATCGACCGCCTCCCGCCGGCCCAGCAGGAGGGCCGAGGCCAGCGCCGAGGCGTCCGGGTCGAGGCGATCGGCGAGCCGGCGCCGGGCCGATTCCCGGGCGCGGCCGAGCCACCGATGGAGCGGCCAATCGGGCCGATCGGGGTCGGGGGCGATGCTCCTGGGGCCGGCGACCATCAGGCGGAGGCGGACGCCCTCGGCCCGCAGGATGTCCCGGAAATCGACCTCGCCGGGGTTGAGCGGCCCCTCGACCTCCCGCAAGATCCCGGCCGCCTCGACGGGGTCGCCCATCGCCAGGTCGGTCCGATCGCCCGGCACGGCCAGTTGCAGCCGGCCGGACGCCGGCCGCCAGTTCCCCCGCCCATCGCCCAGGGACGTGGCGGCCAGGAACGACCGGGTGATCCCCTCATCGCCCGGCATCGACCCGGGCCGGTACGCGGGCACGTCGGTCATGACCCCGCGGATCAACACGATCCGCCCGCCCGACCAATCGCCGCGGGCGAGGTCGAGCGGATCGAGGTCGGACCACCGACGATGATGCCAGCCGCCGCCGAACGCCGCGAAGGCGATCGCCAGGGCCGCCAGGGCCCACCCGGCCCCCCGCCGCACGCCGGCGATCGCCAGCAAGCCCGACGGGATTGCCAGCGAGCACCAGGCGATCGTGGAAGGCCCGCCGCAGGCGCGATCGAGCCAGATCCCCGCGGCCATCGAGGCGGCCGGGACCAGCATCGGCGCGGGCATCATCGGCCGCCGCTTCGGGGCCGTGGGGCTTCGCTGGGGCATCGCCTGTCGAGGCTAAACCCCGGCCGTGGCCGAGTCAATCGCCGCGCGGCGAATCGACCCGGCGCGGCCAGGGAACCCCATCAGTTGCCGCCGTCTTGCTCCGCCCGGGCGCCCGGTCCCGGCTGGCAGAAGCACGACGAGCGCAGTACCACGTCGGCATCGGCCCAGGCCCTTTCGAAACGCTCGCGGACGGCCTTCTCCTCGGCGGCGAGCCCCCGGGCCTTGAGGCACTCGGCCAGTCCGAACAGCGACCAGCCGTTCTCCGGGCATCGCTCCAGGTCTTCCCGATAGACGGCTTCGGCCTCGGCCCATCGGCCCGACTGCGACAGGGCCGCCCCCAGGGCGTGGCGGACCGGCTGGATCCAGTCGGCCGGCTCGTCGTACCGCAGGGCGTCCTCGGCCTCGACCGCCTTGCGGAGGGACGCGAAGGCATGCGTGTCGTCGCCCTCCCGATAAGCGATCTCGCCTTCGAGCAGGTGCTCGGCGACGGCCAGGATGTCGGCCGAGGCGTTGTTGCCGAACCGGGATTCGGGCGGCACGCGCTTCTTCGCTTCGAGGAACGCGGCCTGCTCGCGCCGGGCCGATCCCGGTTTCCCCCGCGCCGCCAGGGCGACGCCCCGGAACGCCAGTCGGAGCGCCCTCGACAGCGGGAAGGCGGCCTCGGGCTCGGGCGCGGCCAGGATCTCATCCCATCGGCCGAACCGCATCGCGACCTCCATCGGCAAGGCGAAGATGCCGTCGGCGATCGCGGCATGGTCACGCGCCCAGCCGATCGGCAGGGCGGCCATCATCCCCTCCGACGCCTTGCGAGCGCGATCCGACTGGCCCCGCATCATCGCCGCATAGGTGAGCATGTGGTGGTTGTGGAGCATGTAGAGCCGATAGAACCCCGGCTCCGGGGGCCTCCTGGCGCGATACGCGGCATCGGCCCGGATCGCCCGGTCGTTGGCATCCGCCGCCGAGGCCCAGCGGCCCAGGCGGACGTCGATGTGCGACGGCATGTGGACCATGTGCGCCAGGCCCGGCTGGAGGAATCGCAGCCGATCGGCCGCCGGGGCGGCCCGCCAGGGCTCGGGCGACCCTTCGTGCGCATGGATCGCCAGGTGCAGCGCCAGCGGGTGGTTCGCGTCGATCTCCATCACCCGGTCGAGCAACCCGAGGATTTCGGGCGTGCCGGGCTGGGGCTCACGGCGGGCGGTCCAAAGGTCCCACGGCCGGAGGTCCATCAATGCCTCGGCCAGAAGGGCGCCGACGTCCGCATCGCCCGGGTTGGCCTCCCAGGCCCGCTTCATCGCCGCGGCATAGGCCGCATCGCAAGGGCCGCGATCGGCCGCTCCGCCTTCGGGCGGATATCGCAGCACGGCCGCTTCGATCAGGGCCCGATCGGCGTCGGACTTCGATGGCACGAGGCTCGCCCTCGCCCTGGCGATCGCCTCGGCGGCCGACCTGGCGTCCGCTTCGGTCATCGCGGGGTTGTTGATGTGCGGTCCGTACGACATCGCCGCGCCCCACCAGGCCATCGCGCAGGTTGGGTCCAGCCTCGCGGCCAGTTCAAACGACCGCCGGGCCTCCTCGTGATTGAAGGCGAACAGGAAGGCCAGGCCCTGATCGAACGCCCTCTGCGCGTCGGCCGAGCCGGCGCCGACCTTACGGCCGTGGCCGCCCAGGCCCCCGAACCAGGCGATCGTCGGCGATGCACTCTCCCCGACATCGCCGGCCTTCGACTGCGCCCCCAACGCCGGCATCGCGCAGGCCAGGGCCATCGCCCCGATCTTGAATCCCACCGCCCTTGCACTTCGGAACACGTCGAGCCCCCCCTCACGCGGTACCGACTCGCCGCCCGCCGGCGACTCTCCCGATCCTACCTGCGCGGGGGGGCCAGCCGTCGACATCCGCTGCACGCAAGGCCTCGGATGCGTCGGGTTGCCGCCGATCGCCCCATGCTCCGGGGTTCCCCGATTTCCGAAGTTCCGCCTTCTCCGAATTCTCGCTTGCAATGGCACTGCCCGGCCAATTCAATGGTGATTCGGGACATAGCGTCCCGGATAGTTTCCATTGATTTCCATGCTTTTCTCTGGAGTCTAGGCTATGCTGACACCTGATGTGCCCGATCGCATTGCGTCGGCGGCGAGGGCGAGGATGCAAGCCCAGGAGGCCCGCCGTCAGCGGGCGAGGGTCGCCAAGGCGAATCGGAGCGGCGACCTGCTGGCCGCCGAGCCCGACGCCGAGCGGAAGGTCCGGCGGATGTGCGCCGTCGCCCAGGTCGGCGAGGCCGAGGCGAGGAGCCTGGCCGAGAATATCCCTCCCGCCCGGATCGGCCTCAAGGGCGAGGCGGCCCTGGGCGCCGAGCGGATCCAGGGCAACACCACCGATTTCGTCGGCGTGTCGTTCCTCGACCGGGCCCGCGCCGCGTCCGGTTGCGTCGCCCGCGTCATCAGCCGCGAGGGGTCGCCGATCGGCAGCGGCTTCCTGGTCTCCGACCGCCTCTTCCTGACCAACAACCACGTCCTCGCGTCCGAGGGCGACGCCGCCGAGATGCTCCTGGAATTCAACTACGAGCTCGACGTCGAGGGCCGCCCCAGGGCCTCGACCCGCTTCGAGATCGACGCCCCGGCCTTCTTCCTGACCAACGTCGAGGACGACCTGGATTTCACGCTGGTCGCCGTGGGGAGGCGGCAGTCCGGGGCCTGCTCGCTGGCCGACTTCGGTTTCTGCCCGATCTTCGACGCCGACGACAAGCACATCCTGTCCGAGTTCGTGAACATCGTCCAGCACCCCGAGGGCGACTTCAAGCAGGTCGTCCTGCGGGAGAACCAGCTCGTCACCCGGCTCGAAACCGTCCTGCACTACCTGGCCGACACCTCGCCCGGTTCCTCGGGCTCGCCTGTCTTCAACGACCAGTGGGAGGCCATCGCGCTGCACCATTATGGCGAGCCGTTCCGCCAGACGGCCGACGCCGACGGCCGCCCGGTCTCGCGCGACCTCAACGAGGGCATCCGCCTTAGCGCGATCGCCAAGGCCCTGCGCAAGGCCCGGCCCGGCCTCTCGCCGGGCCGCTCGGCGCTGCTCGACTCGGCGTTGAGTACGCCGGCGAGGGGCCCAAGCCGGGCCGGCGACATCGCCCTCCTGCTCTGCAGTTCATCCCCGCACGTCGCCGACGCCCGCACCGACAATCCCGTTGAAAGCGAGCCCACGACCCATGACCCTGGTTATACCGGCCCGGCCAACGGCCGCGCGCTTACGGAGGCCCGAGCGATGAGCAATCTGCGGACGCGGGCGAACGCGGACGGATCGATCAGCCTGACGATCCCCGTCGAGATCACGATCCGAGTCGGCGAGATCGGCGCGAACGGCCGGGCGCCATCGAATACCCCCGGGCGGATGCAACGCCGGAAGAGGCCCGGCGGAAGCCGGCCGCCCGATGCGAACTACGGCGATCGCCCTGGGTATGATCCCAACTTCCTCGCCGGCTTCCCGATCGCGTTCCCGTCGATCTCCGACATCGGCCTGGGCAGGCAGGCCCGGCTGATCCGGCCCGACGTGGGCGAGGATCCCACGATCCTGAAATACGAACACTTCAGCATCGTCATGAACGCCGATCGCCGGATGCCGTTCGTGGCCGCGGTCAACATCGATGGCGCCGGTCAGCGCGGGGTTGATCGGGCCACGGGCCGGGCTCGGCCGGGTTTCGAGCGATTCGCGCCCGCATCCGAGTCGGCCGAGGCCGGGGAAACCTGGTACAACGACCCGAGGATTCCCGCCGACGCCCAGACCACCCAGGCCCTGTACGACAACCAGCGGCCTCACGTCTTCGACCGGGGCCACCAGGTCCGCCGCGAAGATCCCAACTGGGGCGACGACGATTCCGCCGAGCGGGCCAACGCCGACACCTTCCACTTCACCAACTGCTGCCCGCAGGCGTCCCCCTTCAACCAGCAGGCCCGCTTCTGGCAGGGCATCGAGAACTACGTCCTGAACAACGCCCGGTCGGAGGACGCGAAGGTCTCGGTCTTCACGGGGCCCGTCTTCGCCCGCAACGATCCCCGATACAGGGACGTCCGCGTGCCCGTGCAGTTCTTCAAGATCGCCGCCTACGCCGAGGGCGGCGAGTTGCGGGCCGTCGCCCTGCTGGCCAGCCAGGCCCGATTCCTCGGCGGCCTCCCGGAACGCCTCGGCGGCGAGAGTTTCGATGACCTCGGTGCCGTCCGGCAATACCAGACGACCGTCGCCGAGATCGAGGAATTGACCGGCCTCGACTTCGGCCCGCTCCGAGCGGCCGACGTCCTCGGCGGCTCGGAATCGGCCGGCACGACGATGCGACCCTTGAAGGACTTCGGCGATATCCGGCTGGCCCGGCCGGTCGCGTATAACCGGATCGCAAGCAGGCAACTCTGAAGCAAGCGGACCGGGGGCCCGTGGCGCCTCGGGCCGCCCCGTCAGCGGGCGAGCTGGGACGCCGGGCCGCGGCCGTTGGGCTTCTCGGCGAGCAGCGAATCGATCATCTTGCGGACCGTCTCCTCCCCCTTGGCCCCCTTGTAATTCAGCTCGCCCTCCCAGCCGTAGCGGACGGTCCCGTCGCGGTCGATCACATAGACGGTCGGCCAGAAGCGGTTCTCCCAAGCCCTCCAGTTGGCCCCGTCGTTATCGACCGCGATCGCGAACTTCAGGCCATTCTTCTGGGCCTGTGCCTTGATCCCCTCGATCCTGGCCTCGCCGGGCGTCTCGGGGGTGTGGATGCCAATTATCACCACGTCCTTGCCGGCGTAGCGTTCCTGCCAGGCTCGGTAGTGCTCGTAGTTGTTCCGGCAGTTGTAGCAGCCGTGCGTCCAGAAGTGGACCACCACAACCTTGCCGCGCAGGCCCTTCATCGTCAGCGGCTCCGACTGAATCCAATCCGTCACGCCACGGAACTCGGGCGCCGGCGCCGAGTCCTTCGCCTTGAGATACTGGGCACCCGCCGGCGCGGCGGAGGAGGCCAGTAAGAGCAGCGAGGTCGCGAGCATGGGCGCGATCGCGGGGAGGAAAAAGCGTCGAGCTGTCGGCATCGTGGGGGCTCCTTGGGGTTCGTCTCCGGTAATGGGCGATGCCCCGAGGGACGGGGCATCGCGGATTCCTATTCGAGATTCTTAGGAAAAATCCACGTCTTGATTTCGATCAAATCAAGCCGGGCCACGGCGCCTCGCCCGGAGGGCCAGGCCGATCGGAGCCAGCAGTCCGAGCCCGCACAGGACGATCGACGACGGCTCGGGCACCGCCGAGATCCGGATCGTCGCGATCAGGTCGCCCGGCGAGATCAGGTGGGAGATGTTGTACCCGGCGGGCGTCAGGCGTCCCGAAATGCTGTTGAGGTAGGCGGAGTTGTCGGCCGGCCCGCCGAAGACCGATTGCACGGTGCCCCCCTCCGCCACGTGGTCGGCGGCGTTGTCACCGGCGATGAACGCGGCCCCGAAGGCGATGTTGTTGACCTCCGTCCCCGCGTCCCAGATGCCGGAGCCGAAGATCTGAATCGTCCGGGAGGCCGTGAGCTGCCCGTTGGCGTCGATGAGCTGGCCCGACGCGTTGAATAGCGTGAGGGTGTGGGCGGCGTCGTTGCCGAAGAAGAAATCGTTCGAAGGCACGACCATCGCGGCGTAGTTCAGGAACCGCGTCGTCGAGGGGCTGGCAACATCCAGGATCGACGTCGCCGACGTACCGGGCAGATGAGGCGCACCGCCGACGGTGGTCTGCGGTCCGAACGGCGCGAAGGCGGCCGTAATTGCCGCGGTCGAGCCGAGTTCGGCCACCGTCTGCAACGGCCGGCCGTCCAGGTTGTCCCCGGCGCTGAACGAGGTATAGGATCCGTTGTGCAGTCCGATCCAGACCGGCGCGATCGCGAAGCCGCCCCCGGGCTGCTCGTTCGTCACCGTGATGCGGATCTGGTCGGCACTCGCGGCGCGGGCGACGAAGGCCAGGCCGATCGCCAGGGCGATGGCCATCCGTGGGGCTCGGGCGAGGCGTGTCGATCGATTCATTGTCGTGGCGTCTCCTGACTTGCGAATCATCCGAGGAACCGGCGGCGGCGGGCGGCCGAATGCGGCGCCCCCGGCCGTCGTCGATGGTTGGTCGGGATTCGAACCCGGGCGTTACAGCCCTTCGAACCGAAATTCCCGCGGGCCGGGCGGAGGGATCGCCGTTGACGACAGGAAAAGCCCGGAAACGGAGGCCGGGCCGGCCGCTTCGGGCCCCGGCGACGCCTCGCGATGGCTCCGGGATCACGGCGACGCCCTCTACCGATATGCCAGGGCCCGCGTCCGTTGCCGGGAGGATGCCGAGGACCTCGTGCAGGAGGCACTCCTGGCCGCGGCTCCGCTCGGGCGACCGCTTCCAGGGCCGCTCGTCGGAACGCACCTGGCTGACGTCGATCCTCAGCCACAAGATCATCGACCACCTCCGCAGGCGGTCGGAGCGATCCGGCGCCGATGCCGACCTCCATGCCGAGACGATCCTGGGCCGATCGTTCGACGAAGGGCGGGTGGCTTCGCCGCGTGGTATCCTGGCGCGAGCCGTCGAACGAGTTGCTGGCCCGCGAGTTCCGCGAGGCGCTGGATCTGTGCATGGGTCGGCTCCCCGGCTGGCTGGCGGCCCCCTTCGTGCTCCGCGAACTGGAAGGCCGGGCGATGGACGAGATCCGAACGTCGCTGGACCTGACCCCGGGCAACCTGCGAATCCGCCTGCATCGGGCGCGGCTGCAACTCCGCGAATGCCTGGAGCGCACATGGCTCGACCAAGACCGGGCGACCTGAACGGGGCGGGCCGGGGCCCCCTGGCCAGGTTCCTGGCGATGCACTGCGACGAGGCCTCGCTGCTCGCCTCGCGCGAGCGGGACGAACCGCTCCCGTTCGCCGACCGCCTGGCGGCTCTACGGCCACCTGCTGGCCTGCTCCTCCTGCCGGCGATTCCGCCGCCAGTTGAACCGGATCGGCCGGCTCCTCAACCAGGACGTGGGGGGCGATTCGGACGGGCTCTCGGCCGAGGGCCGCGACCGGATCGCGCGCGCGCTCGCCCCTGCCGAGGGACGGGACGATGGCGAGTTGCCGTACGATCACCGCTGAGCCTCATCTCCCTCATTCCAGCGGACTCGGGATGCCTTACCTCGCCGGGTCCTGCGTAGGGTCGGGGATACCCGCACGTCGGGGCTTCTGGGCTGCTCGGGGGGCGGGCGGCGCCGTAAGCGCTTGGAGGAAGGCCAGAACCGACCGTCGATCGACCGCCGGTAGCGCCGCGTATCGGGCGGTGACCTTGGCGGCCTCGCCGCCGTGGAACAGGATCGCGTCGTCGAGCGTCCTGGCGCGGCCATCGTGCAGGTAGGGGGCTGAGCTGGCCACGCCCCAGAGCGGCGGGGTCCGCCATTCGGTCGGGCCGGCCTCGCCCGAGGTCGGCCGGTGGGTACCTCCCGCCGCCTTCGATGCGGGGCTGTCGATCACGGGACCGGGGGGCACGCACATCGTTCCGCCCGTTCGGTAGCGGTCACCCATGTCATGCAGCAACAGGTCGCTGAACAGGCCGTCCACGCCGCCCAGCGCCGGCGCGTGGCAGCTTGCGCAGCCGGTCGTTTCGAAGACGATTCGCCCCCGGAGGAGCGTACCGCTGTCGAAGGGCGATGGCCGGAACGTCGGGCGGGGAAGAGCCGCGACGAAACCGGTCAACTCGCGGACCTGGGATTCGTCGAGGTCAAGCTTCAGCGACGACGCGTCGAATTCGCCCGGGCGGGCCAGGCTCCCTTGGTGGTGTCCGGGGACTTCCAGGCCGAGTTCGGTCGCGCAGGCCATCGACACGGCGTCGCGGAGGCTGGCCATCTGCCCCTGCCAACCGAACCGGCCGATCCGCCCGTCACGGAGCCGGCTCGTCCGCCCTCGAATTTCGGGAAACGCGGCATATCTTCGCGATTCGGCGCCCAGGATGGCGACGTCGGGGATTGCGTCGATCAGGCCGGCGCCGAACAGGGCCGGGGTCGATCGGCATGATATGTCCAGGGCGATGCAATCGTCGCGGGTCTGCGCCGCAGCCCACGAGAACATCGCCACGAGTCGCTTCGAATCCTCCGGCGACGCGGCATGCCTGTGGACCACGACGCTGGAATGGTTGCGGAAGCCCGGATGCAGTTCCTCCAATTCGCCCAGGAAGAGCTTCTTCCTGTGATCCTCGAAACTCGGCGGGCCGACGAAAGCGGCCAGGATGTTGACGTTATGATCCCTAGTTCCCGCGCCGCCGGCGCCCCCCAAATTGTGGCAGGCGACGCACGCATTCGCGTTGAACAGCGGGCCGAGCCCGTCGCCGCCCGCTTCGGTCGGGCCGGCCACCCACTCCTTGAGGAAGAGCGTCCGCCCCTCGGCATGTGCATCGCGCTTCGGCCGGCGGTCGGGCGATGCCGCCGCCCAGGTTGCGGCCAACATCACTGCCGCCAGGGCGATCGCCCCCTGGCCTTTCCAGCACGTCCGCCCCATCCGCGCACCCTCCCCGTCGGGGCGGGATGGCGCCCCATACGTCCGCGATCGAGGCCGGACGCCTCGGCCCCGTCCGAAGGAGCCGACCCGGTTCGCCGGTCCATAGACCTGCTGGACGACCGGGGCGGCCGGCTTATTCGGGGGCGGGGCTACTGCAAAGGCGCCAGCAGGAGCCCCAGGCCGGTGGTGTTGTCCGGCCGGGTCTTGCCGATCAGGCCGATCACGGGGCGGCCGTTGCCGGAGATCTTCTCGGGCCCACCCCCGCCCGGCCCGCCGATCCATTCGCTTTCGTAACTATCATTGGGATCCAGTTGGCCGTCATTCACCTTCATAAAGGTGAGCGAAAACCCATCAACGCTCAGGCCGTTCTTCACCGTGATGGCCCCGACCGCGTAGCCCGGCCTGGCCACGGCCTTGGTCGCGCCCACCACCGAGCCTTCCTTGGTGGATCCGTGCCATTGTCCCGTGGCCAACTTCGTCCCCTTGGCCGGCCGGTAGACCGGGCGGACCGTCCGGACCACCGGTTTATTGAAGAAATCGCCGAGCCCCACCTCCACGCCGATCAGCAGGGCGCCCTCCGGCCCGGCATCCCGGAATTCGGGATCGCCGCCGCCCCCCTGGATCCGGGTCGGCTCGCCCGCCATCGCCCGGCCGCCCTTGCCGCTCGCCTTGGAATTCGGGCCGCCCTTCGAGGCGGCCCTGGCATTGGTGCCGGCGAGGGCCTTCGCATCGTCCTGATAGATCAGGCCGAAGCCGGTCGCGTCCTTCTTGTTCGTCTTCGCGACGATGCCGACCACGGCGGTTCCGTCGCCGCCCAACTGCTCGGGGGCATCCCCGCCCGGCCCGCCGATCCACTCGCTCTCGTAGCTGTCGGACGGGTCGAGCCTGTCCTTCGCGACCTTCATGAAGATGACCGACAGGCCGTCCAGCCCCAGGCCGGTCTTGATGATGATCGCGCCGACCGCGTAGCCCGGCCTGGCGACCACCTTCACGACCCGGCCGAGGTCGGTGCCGTATTGCTTGCCGGTCGATTCCTTCTCGCCCGCGCGGTAGATCGGCCGGACGGCGTGGATCACGTCGTTGTCGAAGAACTTGGCCAGGCCCAGTTCCAGGCCCACCAGCAGGCCACCGGGCGGCGCGACGTCGGTCGATTCGGGGTCGAACGCGCCGCCCTTGACCCGGGGCCCTCGGCCGGCGGTGGGCGGCGGCAACGTCGCGGGGCCGGCCGAGGGCGGAGGCGGTGTCGCGAAGCTACCCCCGGCGAAGCCGCCCGCGTTCGGGTCGTTCGCGGGCGGCCGGGGCGCCCCGGCCAGCGGGTTACCGGCCGGCGCTCGGCGGCACGAATCGAGGAACCGGGTGGCGTCGGCCGATTCCACCTGCGCGGCCTGGCCGATCGCCCGCAGGATGAACCCGCCCCGGTCGTCCGAGAAGACGCGGGCCCGGTTGACCACGCCGCCCCGCTGGATCAGGTATTCGTCCCCCTCCAACTCGCCATTCCTCACCTCGACCTCGCGGACGACCTTGGCTCCGGCCGGATCGCCGATCGCGATCGCGCGGTAGGCGGCGGCGAGCGAGGCCGGATTCGGCTTCTCCCCCCTGGCGCCGGCCAGCGACAGCCGTTCGGCGGTGAAGGCCAACCCCTGCGTCGTCTCGACCATCAGGGCGTTCATCTTGATCTGGAATGGCCCGCCGGAGAGGGTGCGACCGCGCTCCGACTGGGACTTGTTCTGCTGCGGGATCCAGACCACGAACGACCCGTCGCCCGGCCGGTACTCCCGCCAGCCGTCCGGCGGCGCCGTCTCGCCGGCGCCCGGACCGGCCGGCCGGCTGCCGGCGGGGCCGAGCGTGTAGGCCGCCTTGAGGTCCTTCGGCAAGGCCAGGGAGAAGTCGTGGACGTCGGTCCCGCCCGAGGCCCCTGCGCCGCCGTCGGGGAATGCCTGGGCGTACAGGTCCCCTTCCTTCACGTTGAGCATCAGTTCCGCGATCGCCAGGTCGCCGTTGATGGCCATCGGCGCCGCCTTCACGCCGGCCTGGCCGGCCAGCGGGACATCGCCGTTGGGCTTGGGTCCGTTCGGCGGGACGAACAGGTAATGCAGCGTCGCGCCCCGGAGCGAGCCGGTCGGGTTCAGGACGCCGACCTCGACCCGGAGCGACAGCTTGCCGCCCGAAGCCCTCGTGCCGTCGACGCGCATGCCCTGCACCGAACCCAGCATCATGGCGGCCAGCCGCGCCCGGGGAACTGCAAAGCCGATCCCCTGGCCGTCGCGGAGCTTGGAGACCGTCACGCCGATGAGGCGGCCTTGCGCGTCGACCACGGGCCCGCCGCTGTTGCCGGGGTTGATGGCACCGTCGATCTGCACGGCTGCCAACTCGCCCGAATCGTCGTTGCGGAGGCTGGAGACGGTGCCCTTGCCGACGGTGATGGCGGGCGACCCCTTGCCGGTGGCCAGCATCTCGCCGAACGGGAAGCCGAATACGTAGACCGGCATCGTCTCGGCGGGCGTGGGGGCATTCTGATAATCGATGGGCGTGGGCACCGCCTTCAGGCCCGTCGCCCGCAGGATGGCCAGGTCATCGACCGGGTCGCCCGCAAGGACCTCCGCCCTGGCGGAAATTTCCGATTTCGTGCCGCTGTCGAAGACGACGGTCACCGTCGTGCCTTCCAGGGCCTTCCGCAGGTCGACGCGGGCCTTTCGGGAATTCCCCCGCACGAGGTCGCGAGCGATCACATGCATATTCGTGGCGATCAGCACCGAATCCTTCTCGGCCCGGACGACGAATCCCGACCCGCTGCCCTTCCCGGAAGGCGATTCCACTCGAACGAACACCGTCGCCCGCTTCAACGCGACGACCGTCTCGGCCGGGATCGAATCCTCGGCGACGGCGGTGCCGGATACGACCGCCGCGACGAGGCTGATCAGGGCCCAGGGCGCAAGTACGGAAGGGTGCATGCGCAACCTCGGAATCGGGTGACCCGAACGGATCGCCTGGCAGGAACGGCGACCGGTACGGCGTCCGTGCGGGGCCGTGTATGCGGGACGGTGGGGGGTGTCTCGAATATCAGCGCGGGGCAGAGCGGAGTCAAGCGAAAACGCGAGGGATTGCGCGGAGCAGGTCGCGCACCTCGGATCGATGCGGCTCGTCGAGCGTGCCGGCGCGGAGGAACGTCGTGCCGATCGCGCTGGCCTCGTCGACGACCAACCGCCGACGGACGTCGAACCAATAGGCCACCAGGCTGAACGTGAAGCCCAGCACGAAGGCGAGCAGCCCCAGGGCGGCCGCCACCGTCTCCCCCACCGGCAGCCGGTCCTCCTGGTCGGAATGCCGGCGGCGGTACCGGCCCAGGCGGAAGCCGCCCTCGACCGACAGGAAGACCAGCAGGACCGTGAGCAAGCAAATCACCCAGATCGGCAGCAGTTCGAACGGTCCGCCATGCATGAGGGCCCCGATCCCGGACGGGGCGGACGGAATTCCAGCGGCCCGGCCCGGTACACGGCCGGGGCCTTGCGGAATTCTGCAAGCCCTGGGGCTTCCGGGCAAACCCACCACGGCAAAGGAGCGGGTTTTTCGCCCCGCTCGCCCCTTCGTCGATGGCAAGTATGCTCCCGGGCCTCCGGGGCCCATCGCCGGCCCCGTCGGCCCGTCAGGTGGCCGTCGGGTGACGGGCCGCCCGGGAGACCGACACCGCCTCGGCGATCGCGGCGACCCCGACGCCGATCGCGTAGGCCGCCAGGTCCCGCAGGTCGAACCCGCTGCCGAGGACGAGGTGCCCGAGCCTCGTCGACCGGACGGCGTCGAGCCGGGGCGAATGATACAACTGGCTCACCTCCACCGCTGAACAGATCAGGTACGCCAACGCCGCCCGCCGCGCGATCGACGAGGTTGGCGAAAGCACACCCGCACACCACGCGATCATCGCCCCCCAGAGGGCATCGCCGGCCACGTCCCGCGCGACCGGGCCGAGCGCCTCGCCCCGCAGGTGCACGAGCAGCCCGGCCGCGATCGCGGCCAGGGCGAGGACGCCATGAATCAGCCGTCGCTTCAAGGGCATGCCGCCGCGTGCGGAGTCCTGGACCAGCGGCGGCGAGATTCGGCGAACCGTCACGCCCCTCGCTCGGCCCCGCCCCCATGCTACACGGCATCGCCCAGGCAGCCCAGCATCCGCCCGATCCCAGCGTGCACGCCCTCGCGCTTACCAGGGGCCGCTTTCGATCTCGGTGCATCCCCGTGATAATGATCCGGCCGATGGCCTGGGGTTCCGGGGGTTCGGTGGCGGATCGATCGCGAGGCCCCGCGATCTGGTGCCGGGGGAGGCTTCGCATGGTCGACGATCTTCAGCGTTGTGCCGATTGCGGCGAGGGGCTCGTCGGTGGGCTGTGCCCCCTGTGTACGACCGGATCGCCGACGGCGGACCTGGCATCGACCGTTTCCGGCCTCCTCGCGGCCCACGCCCATCCCCCGGGCGAAGAGGCCGCCGCAGTCCCGCCCGATCCCGCGGAGCCTTCGGCGACCGTCACGGCACCGGCGACGCCCATGTACGTGGTCGGCCCGGCGCCGATAGGTGATTTCGGCGATTACGAGATCGAGGACGAGTTGGGCCGCGGCGGCATGGGCGTCGTCTACCGGGCCCGGCAGATGGGCCTGAATCGGCCGGTCGCGTTGAAGATGGTCAAGGCCGGCGTCCTGGCCGACGACGCCGAACTCCGCCGCTTCCGCAACGAGGCCGAGGCGGTCGCGCTGCTCGACCATCCCGGGATCGTGCCGATCTACGAGGTCGGCGAGCACGACGGCCGCCGCTATTTCACGATGAAGCTGGTGGAGGGGGGCAACCTCGCCGGCCGTCTCGGCACTTACAAGGGCGAATACCGGGCGTCGGCGGCCCTCGCGGCCGAGGCGGCCCGCGCCGTCCACCATGCGCATATGCGGGGGATCTTGCATCGTGACTTGAAGCCCGCGAACATCCTGGTCGATGCCGGCGGCCATCCGCACGTCACCGATTTCGGCCTGGCGAAGCGGGTCGAGTCGGGGGCCGAATCCGACACGCTGGCCCTGGGGATGACGGCCAGCGGCGACGTCGTCGGCACGCCCGCCTACATGAGCCCCGAGCAGGCCGTCGGCCGCCGCGGCTCGATCACCACGGCGACCGACGTCTACGGGCTGGGGCGGTCGTACGCGATGCTCGCGGGCAAGGCCCCGTTCGGCGCGCCAGCCTGTTCGAGACGCTCGAAGCGGTGCGGGACAGGCCCCCGCTGCCGCCCCGGAAGTCCGACCCCCGCGTGCCGGCCGACCTCGAAGCGATCTGCCTGAAGTGCCTGGAGAAGGATCCGCGCAGGCGGTATCCCTCGGCCGACGCCCTGGCGAATGACCTCGACAACTGGCTCGCTTCCCGGCCGATCCTGGCGAGGCGATCCGGGCCCCTGGAAAGGGGGTGGCTCTGGTGCAGGCGACGGCCGGCGGTGGCGGCCCTGGCGGCGTCGGTGGCGCTGGCCTTGGTGGCCGGGATCGGCTCGGTCTTCGCCGTCCAGTCGAGGGCCAACGCCCAGCTGGCTTCGAAGAATGTCGACCTGGAGCGGGCCAATCACGACCTCGAACGCGAACGCCTCCGGGCCGTGGAGGCCGAAGGCGAGGCGAAGTCGCGGGCCGACACCCTGCAGAAGCTGGCCGATTTCCAGTCGAAGATGCTGGCGCAGGTCGATCCGGCCGAGGCGGGCCTGCGGCTCACCGCCGACGTGAAGGGCCGATTCGACGCGGTGCTCGCCAAGGACAAGGTGCCGGACGACGAGCGGGCGAGGAGGGTCGACGAATTCATGGGGCTCTGGGGCCGGGTGAACGCGACCGACGCGGCGCTGGCCCTGATCGATTCCACCATCCTCAAGCCGGCCGTCGAGGCGATCGGCGAGCAGTTCGGCGACCGGCCGCTGATCGCCGCGACCCTCCGACAATCGCTGGCGGAACGCTATAGCGCGATGGGCCTGACCGCCGCAGCCTTGCCCCTGGTGGAGCAGGCCCTCAAGACACGCCGCGAGGCCCTCGGGCAGGAACACCGGGAGACGCTCGCGGCGCTCGTCGACCTGGGCAACTTGCTGGAGAAGCTGGGGAAATCCGACGAGGCGATCGCTCATCTCCGCGAGGCGCTCGAAACCGGCCGACGCGTGCTCGGGGGGGACGATCGGTTCGTCCTGAATCTGGGGTGCGACCTGGGCAACGCACTCAGGGAGAAGGGCGACCGTGAGGGGGCGGAGAAGCTGTACGGCGAGGCCCTCGGAACGATGCGCCGCCTCTTCGGCGAGGACGATCGCGATACCCTGGCGGCGACCGTGGGGGTCGGCATCCTGCTGAGGGATCAGGGCCGGTTGAATGAGGCGAAGGAGTATCAGGCCAAGGCGCTCGAAGGGAGGCGTCGGGTGCTCGGTCCCGACGACCGGGACATCCAGTCTTCGCTGATGAACATGGGCGCCGTACTGAACGACCTGGGCGAGTACGAGGAGGCGGCGTCCTGCTTCCGGGAGGTCCTGGAAAAACGCCGGCGACGGCTGGGCGAGGTCCATCCCTCGACGCTGCACGCGGCCCGGAGTCTGGCGGCGCCCCTGCAAAAGGCCGGTAAGGAGGATGAGGCCGAGTCGCTATCCCGCGAATCCCTCGAAAGCAGCCGGCGGATCCTGGGCCCCGACCATCCCTCGACCCTGGTCGCCCTGAACAACCTGGCGGTCTACCTGATCGAGAAGGGGAAGCTCGACGAGGCCGAGCCGCTCTGCCGCGAGTTGCTGGAGTCCCAGCGACGCGTGAACGGGCCCGACCACCCCTCTACGCTGGTCGCGACCAACGTCATGGGGTTCGTCCTGGTCCGCGCGAAGAAGCCCGCCGATGCCGAGCCCTATGTCGGGAGGCACTGGCGATCAGCCGGCGGATCAATGGGGACGAGCATCAGGATACCCTGATCTACGCCCACAACCTGGCCTCCCAACTGATCGACATGGACAAGCGGGCCGAGGCCGAGCCGCTCCTTCGCGAGGCCATGGAGGTCGGCGGGCGCCTCTTCCCCGCCGGGCACCGGATCCCGATCGGTGCGAGGTTGAACCTTGCCAAGCTGCTGAACCTGGACGAGCGGTTCGATGAGACCGAGAAACTGCTCGACGAAGCCGAGCCCGCCTTCCGCAAGGAGGCTGGCGTCCAGGGCGAGCGGAACCTCTCGCTGCTGCTGACGAGGCGGGGCCGCGCGCGGACCGGACTGAAGAAGTTCGACGAGGCCGAGGCCGACCTGCTCGCGGCGTATCCGATGGCCGCCAGGTCCCGCGGCGACTCGCACGAACTCACCCGGGCCTGCGCCGGGATGCTCTCCGACCTCTACAAGCGGTGGGACGAGGACCAACCGGGGCGGGGATACGACGCGAAGGCGGCCGAATGGCGGGAAAAACTCGCCGCGCCGAAGTCGTAGGAGAATTCGAGAAGTACTCGACTCGGGCCCGCGCACCCGATATGCTCCCCCCCGGGCCATTCTTTTTCGTGCGATTTTCCCCCGCGGCTCATGCGCGGGGAAAAACCGGCCCGCTTCTTGCCTGGGTCTCTTCGGGGGTCATCCGATCCTTCCAGCGCCAACACGCCCGATCGGGCGGGGGGTGATCATGAAGCGTCGCGGATTCACGCTGATCGAGTTGCTGGTCGTCATCGCCATCATCGGCGTCCTCATCGCGCTGCTCCTGCCGGCCGCGCAGCAGGCACGGGAGGCCGCCCGCCGCATCCAGTGCACCAACAACCTCAAGCAACTCGGCCTGGCCGTCCACAATTACATTTCCACCAGCGATCGCCTGCCGATGGGCGACTTCTACTGGGCCGGCTCGAACGAGAAGCCGGCGATGGCCCCGGTGCCCGGCAACGGCGGCGACCGGTATAGCTGGGGCTGGACGGTGCCCCTGCTGCCGTTCCTCGAGCAAGCCCCCCTGTATAACGCCTGGAACTTCTGCTGCGGATTCCGCGACCCGGGCGGCGGCGGGCCGACGATCAACACGACGGTCATGTACAACCAGTTGCTGTCGTTCCTCTGCCCGTCCGAGAACAGCCCGGGCCGGCCGCAGGCGCCGTATGCGGCCCTCAACTACGTCGGCAACGTGGGCGGCCCGGGCGCGATCCAGTCGTTCTCCGGCACGATGATCAGCGCCTACTGGGGGAACGCCACGCAGGCGCCATCGACCAACTGCATCGGCCTGGCGGCGATCACCGATGGTACGTCGAACACGGCGATGTTCAGCGAACGCCTGATGGGCGTGCCCAACAACCCGGTGGTGCTGGCCGGCGACCGGGCCAACGCGAAGCGAGCCCTGTTCCAGGTCCCCACCTCGGTGGACGTGAACAGCGGCAACGTGGCCGGCGCGATGGCCGTGCTCAACGCCTGCAAGGCGATCCCGGCAACGACCTCGTCGATCGCCTCGTACCGCGGCGGCCAGATCTGGACGATCGGCCACCCCTGGGCGACGATCTGGAACCGCTACTTCCACTTCGGTACGCCGAACACGCTGAGCTGCGACACGACCCCATCGACCTTCTCGGGCCTCGGCGGCGGCCAGGGCGTCGTGCCGCCCACGAGCAACCACCCCGGCGGCGTGAATGTCTGCATGGTGGACGGCTCGGTCAAGTTCATCAAGGACTCGATCTCCTTGCAGGCCTGGTGGGCCCTGGGCACCCGGGCCGGCAACGAAGTCATCAGCTCCGACTCTTACTGATATCCAAATCCGCAATCGCGGGCGTTCGTGCGCGCGAACGCCCCATACCCCGACCCCCAGGAGGTTCGCGACCATGCGTGCGCTCTCGCTCGGCCTGCTGCTGATGTTCACCACCGGGCTCGTCGCGGGATGCGGCGGGGCCAGCGGCATCGAGGCCGGCATCCCCAAGAATGTCACGCCGCCCGCCGACTTCGACCCGGGCGGCGATGCCAAGCCCAACATGACCGGTAAGACGGCGAAGTGAACCGCCGGGCAAGCCCGACGCGAGGGCGGATGACGCTCCTCCGGGATCGGACCACCGCCCGGCGTTCCGGGACTGCTCCCGCCCAGGGTCAGGGCCCCGGCGCGATCACCGAGCGGGGCCCTGTTGCCGTCCGGAGATCCTTCAGTAGCGAGGCCTTTCCCCATCCGCACGCCGGGCCGGCCTGGGGCCGGTCAGGCGCTCAGGAGGCGGCTTTCGGTGCGCCCATCCCCGTCGAGGTCCAGGGGCTCCACCCGGACTCCATCCCCGGTGACGCGGACCAACGAGTCGGGCCGGACCTCGTTCCATCCGGGGCCCTCGTCCATCGGTTCGGAGGCCACCAGGACGCCGCCCCGCCAGCGAACCTGATCGCTCAGGTAGTCGAGGGTATTGGCCTCGCCCGGCTCGGCGTAGCGCGCCGCGAGCACCTCGTCACCGTCGGATAGGATGACGTTCGTCTTGATCGCCCCCCGATGAACGCGGGCCAGGTCGCGGCACTCGCGCAGGGCGTTGCGCAGGGCCAACGCCGCGTCCCGGCCGCCGGCGCGGCGGAAGTGGGTCCGCCACATTGCCCCGATCATCTCCCCGTCGGTCGAGCCCCGCAGGTCGGCCTCGTGGTCCGGGTCGATCCGGTCGCGGATCGCCTTCGAAAGGGGTCCCGGCCACGGCTGCAACTCGCCGTTGATCGTCCAGAGGTGGTCGTCGAGCACGTAGAGGGGGGTATTGAGGAAGCAGGTCTCGATCCGGTCGCTGGCGTGTCGCACGTGGCCGACGATCGACCCCGAGGCAATGGCGTGGGGCACCGTCTTGCCGTTCTCGTCGGACCAAAGCGGTAAGATGCTCTTGAGCATCCCCGGCGTGGGCCCCGCCCCGGGCCCGTGCGGGAACCAGCCGATGGCCCAACCGTCGCCCGCCACGGTGGAGCCCTCCATCTGACGAGCATTGCGGCTCTGGTCGGTCAGGCCGTGGGGCGGCTCGTAGAGCAGGGAGGAGAGCCGCACGGGCGGGCCGAGATAGGCGGCGATCCGGCACATCGCGTTGGAAACCTCGGGGTGCTCCCGCGGGAAGGCCCGCTTGGGACCGGCCCGCTTAATTGAAGGAAACGGGGAAGCGCGGGCTGCTCGTTACGCCCGGCCAGGGGCCGATCCTCGCCAGGGACCCATCGCCCCCGGCATTCCCGCCTTCGGGCAGGATCGAAGCTGCCCCGCAGGTCATGTGCCGGACCACCGCCTCCAGGTCGCCCGTGCGCTCGAAGACGGCGAGTTGCTGCCCCGCCCCCCCGGCGCCTCCGGCCATCGCCCAGGCCCGGTCGAGTTGCCGGGAACAGCCGAGATCCCCGGCGATCGGCCGCAGCCGCGAGACATGCCGCTGGATCACCTCCCGGGCTGGCAATCCCCGGCCGGTCCGCGGATCGACGATCTCCGCATCCAGGCCGTGCCGGGCGGCACGCCATCGGTTCTGCCGGACGATCATCATCCCGCACTCGTCCAGGCCCGGGGGGCCTCCCCGCCGGGCCAGCTCGACCACCAGGCATTGGATCAGGGCCGCAAGGCCCAGCACCGAGGGCAAGTCCGGCGGCATGTCGCACATGCGGACCTCGACCGTCCCGTGCTCGGGGCTGGGGCGCACGTCCCAGTACAACTCCTTGGGTGTGCGGATGAGGCCGCCGGAGATGAGCCGTTCGACCAGCCGCACGTAGTCGCCCCAGCCGTCCAGCCGGGGCGGCAGGCCGCCGGTCGGGGAAGACCCCATCACCTCGACCCGCTGGGAGTGCAGGCCGGTGGCCCGACCGCACCAGAATGGGCTGTTGGCCGACAGCGCCAGGAGGGCCGGCAGATGCTCCGCGATCCGGTTGCAGGCGCAAACCGCCGCGCCGCCCCCCGGGACTCCGACGTGGACATGGAGGCCGAAGGTCAACTGGCGGGTGAGCGTCTCCCGGTATTCATCGACCAGCTCCCGGTAGCGGGGGGTGGGGAAGATCGGCTGGTCCCGCCAGTGCGAGAACGGATGCGTCCCGCCCCAGCCGAGGAGCAGGCCGTGCTCCGCGGCGATCCGCGCGACGGCGGCGACCTTGGAGCCCAGATCCTGCTCGACTTCGGCGACGTCTCGGCAGACCCCGCTGATCACCTCCACGCAGCAGTCGTGGAACTCGGGCTTGACGGAGCCCTCGAGTTCGGCGGGCACCCCCGTCAGGACCTTCTCGGCGGCCCCCGCGAGGGCCAGATTCCGGGCGTCGACGAGCTGAAGTTCCAGCTCCACGCCCAGGCTCGGGCGCTCGCTGCCGACGAACTTGCGGAAATTCATGGTGCCACGCTCTCGCCTGAATAGGGATTCCGCGGCGACGACTCGCGACCCCGAGAGGCTCCCACACGGGTCGGGCCCGACCCTGGCATCCGGGGGGAGTCGGCAAGTTTCGCCCCGCTCGGGGGATGTTGGCCGTGTTCCGTAGGCGGGGCCTCGCATGCCCGCGGTGCCCCGAGGATGTCAGCAAACCCCGGGCCGGAAGCAGGGAGCGGGCGGGTCGTCGAGCGGGCGGCACGGCCAACGCCGGCCCCGCGGCTCGGCGGCGGGCGAGGCCCCGGAATCGGCGGAAATCGGGCTATTCTCTGGAGAGCTCCTCCAGAGCTATGGCGGCGAGGGACGCCGGGGGATCGGCCATCGCCAATCCCCCGAGCCCCGCCTAGCGGCCTGGCGCGGGCTTTACAGGGTCCAGGTCCCGTAGAGCGTCAAGGCGAAGTCGATCGCGGAGAGCTTCTTGCGGTTCTTGCCCGTGCTGCCCGTGACGGCGACGGTCGAGAAGCCGCTGAGTTTAAGCGTCTGGGTGGCCGAGGCCAACGTCAGCGCGTTGCCCGCCGCGGTGAGCGTGTCGTCGCCGGCGCCGTCGGTCAGCAAGGCGGTGTTGCGGCCGCCGGCAGAGCCGTCGATCGTCAGCTTCGCGAACCCATTGGCGGTGTTGTCGAAGCCGACGCCGAAGAATCGGCCGCCGCCGGTCGAGCCGACGAACGTGTCGTCGCCCGGCGAGTCGCGGAGGGTCGCCTGGTCGGCGCCGCCCGAGCTCGATGTCGCCACGATCCGGTTGAACGCGTCGGCCCGGATCGTGTAGGCCGTGCTATAAAGCCGGGCCGAGTTCGGCGCGGCCTCGAACGTGTCGTTGTCGGTCGAGTCGGCCAGGTAGGCCACATCGTAGCCGAGGCACGACCCGCCGATCGCCTGCACCCAGGCGAAGGCCCGGGCGGTGGCGTCGAGGCCCGGGCCGGTCAGCCTCGACTGGGCCCACGAGGCGTTCAGCGTGTCGTCCCCCTGGGTGCCGGTGAGGTAGGCCCGGTCGAAGCCCCCCGCGCCCCCGTCGGCCGTCGCGACCGCCGGGCCGTGGGCCCGCAGGTCGAAGCCGGCACCGACCAACTGGGCCTCGTTCGGGCTGCCGTAGAAGCGGTCGTCGCCCGCCGAGCCTTTGAAGCTCGCCGAGTCCTTACCGCCCGCGTTGAAGTAGGTATCGACGCGCGGGAAGCCCTGCGCGGTGACGGTGTAGCCCTTGCCGGCCAGGGTGGCGGCGGCGGGGTCGCCCGTCAGCGTGTCGTTCCCGGCCGAGTCGTAGAGGTAGGCGCGGTCGGAACCGAGGCCCCGGGAGATCGCGGCGACGCGGTCGAAGCCGCGAGTGTAGCTGTAGTAGCCGGCGCCGTAGATCCGGGCGTCGGTGGGCGTCCCCTTGAAGTCGTCGTCGCCGGCCGAGTCGTAAAGGGTGGCCGCGTCGAAGCCGCCGTTGACCGCGTAGGCGTAGACGCGATCGACGCCGTTGACCGCGACGTGGTAGTCGGGCCCGTCGAGCTGCTGCCCGGCCGGCGAGGCCGAGTACAGGTCGTTGCCCCGGGTGTCGTAAAGGTAGGCCCGGTCGTTGACCCCGCCGTGGAAGGCCAGGCCGGCGACGCCGGCGATTTCCAGGCGAATCCCCGGCGCGACCAGCGTGGCGACGTTCGGGGCCGCGGTGAACGACTCCGAGCCGGCGATCCCCTCGATCGTCAGGGTATCGTTGCCGCCCAGGCCGCTGAAGGTCACGATCGTCGGCACCGAGGCATCGATCGTCGTCACGTCGCCGTTGATGGTGATGGTATGCACGGTCGCCCCGAGCACCACCGAGACGACGTCGCTCCCTTCGGTCCCCGCCAGGTCGATCTGCTGCTGGTAGGCGACGCCCGAGGGCGGGGTGGCCCACTCGGCGAAGTCGTAGTTGTAGCCGCGCTCGCCCGGGAGGATCCGGATGGCGTTGAAGGCGTCGGTCGCGATCGTGCCGTTGCGGGCGATCGGGTGAGCCTGGCCCTCGAACGAGCCGATCGACTGGCGGCCGTCGGGATAGCCCGCCGGCTGCGCCTCGACGATCCGGTAGGTGCCCGGGCGCAGGCCGTCGAAGAGGTAGGCGCCGGTCGCGTCGGTGTTGGTTGAGGCCGAGACGCTGCCGCCGAGGTCGTCGGTGCCGACGAGCTGCACCGCCACGCCGGCGATGGGGGATTCGCTGGGATCGAAGATCCGATCGTAGTCGGCGTCCGCGAACACGCGACCGCTCAGGCTCGTCGGTCGCACTCGGCCCAGGGAGTAGCCTTCCGCGACGACGCCGGGCAGGAGCAGGATGCCGTTGATCCCGCCGTCCGCCGCGATGCCGCCGTTGGCGCCCGCCTGGGCGCCCCGGAGCCGGGTCGCGCCGGTGGGGTCGTCGGCGGTGAAGCGATAGACGCCGGCGGGCACCGACGGGAACTCGGCGCAGCCGTCGGGGCCGCTGGTCGCCACGAACTTCACGGGGTTGCCCGAGAAGTCGGTCCCGCTCAGCGTGACCGGGATCCCGGGCAGGCTCGGGTCGGCCGGGTCGACCTTGCCGTTGTCGAGCGAGTCGTGGTAAACGACGACGCAGATCGAGGCCGGGTCGAGCTTGGTCGGGTCGGTCGGGTTGGCCGACGCGCCGCCCAGCCCGAGGCCGGTCCCGCCCATCCCGACGGTCGTGATCGAGGGCCGCGTCGGATCGGGCGAGACGAGCAGGCCGCCGTCCCGGACCTGGTCGACCGAGACGACTGCCCCCGAGGCGGGGACCCGGCCGTTGTAGAGCTGCCAGATCGTGCCGGCGGGCACTTCCAGCACGCCGAACGAGTCGCCCGGGGTCATGGGGAACGACCTGGTCCCATGGTAGCCCGGATTGCCGGAGTCCCTCGAACTCTCGGACAGGTCGGAGATGACGACGTGGCCGAGGACCGAGTCGGAGAGGGCCCGGCGGGCGGCTTCCTTCAGGTACTCGGGCGAGCCCGGGACGTAGCGGTCCATCCCCTGGCAGCTGAAGAGGGCGACCTCGCCGGCGGTCGGGGCCCCGTCCTTCTGGTAGTCGATCGTCACGTTGCCGTCGGGCCCGACGCGGAAGGCTCCCGGGACGTACGAGCCCGCCGAGGTCACGGCGTCGCCGGTTTCCTGGGCCACGGCGTAGGTCTCGATCTGGGAGAAGATCGGGGCCGCCGTGAAGTTGTGGCTAGGGTTGATGACCTGGGAGACCGGCGTGGCGGTGCCGCGAGCACCGGTAACCTGGAAGACCATGTCGTTGTAGTCGCGGTCGCTCGATCCATCGAGGCGCAGGTCCTCGAAGGCGAACAGCGAGCCCTTGCCGTCGAGGTCGCCGACCTGGCCGAGAAACTGCGGGTCGAGCGGGGCCGGGTTCGCGCCGGGCACCGAGAAGAGCGGGCGCAGCGAGCCCCCCGCCGCGGGGTTGGCGGCGACCTGCTCGAACGTGCCGCTCGGCACCAGCACGGCGGCGAAGCTGTCGCCCGGCTGCATCGCCACGGTATGCACGCCGCGGTACGTCCCGGAGTTCAGGCTGCCCTCCCAGGGCAGCGACGAGGTGAACTTGGCCCCCTCATTCTGGGCCCGGATCGCCACGTGGCCCTGCGTGCTGTCGGAGAGGGCCCGGCGCACGGCCTCGCGGATGTAATCGGTCGAGCCGGGGCGGTAGGCGTCCATGCCGGCGAGGCTGAAGATGCCGAGCTGGCCCGCGTAGCCGGCGCCGCGGTACAGGTAATCGAGGCCGACCTGGCCCGTCGGGCCGACCCGGAAGACGCCCACCTGGCCCACGCTCGACGCGTCCCGGTATCCCGGGCTTCCCACCAGCAGGCTGGTGTTCACCGTGCCGACGTTGCCGGTCTTCCAGGTGGAAGTGGTCGTGGTGAGGTTCGAGAGCAGGTCGACCCCGCCCTGGCCGTCGAACCATACCGACTTCACCGCCGAGGCGGCGAAGCTCCGCTGCAGGACCAGGCCCTGGTCGCTTTCAAGTGTCACTTCGATCACCGAGGTGTCGGTGGTGCCCTGCACGCCCTGGCCGGTCGACGTCGTCGTCAGGCCATACTCGACGCGGGCCAGGTCGGCCCCCGGCGTGCCGACGATCGACAGCACGCCGGAGGCGGCGTCGAGCCCGATCGTTGCCAGTAATTGTCGTCCCTCCAGGACCTCGACGCCCGCCGGCCGTCGGCGTTTCCTGCGGTTCCTCTTCGAAGCTTCGGCTGTCGTCATCGCTCCCTTTCGTCGCGAAGTGGCTGCGGCTCCCGGGGCCGCGGATCGGCCCCCGGGGCTTCGTCGTTCCGGCGTCGGACCGACGCGCGGTCGGCATGGGAGCAGGGCCCGTACCGGGGCCGCCCGGTGACGAGCGGTCCGCTTCATCACGTTTCCGTCAAGCAACGCAATGAGGCGGATCGCGCGGATCCGGGCCCGCTGCCCGGACGCGAACGAGCGCGCAAACGCTGCCCGCCCCCGGGGATCCGCCCGATTGCCTCCCCGCGGCCGGCGAATCGACGCCCCTCCCCGTTTTCCGGGAGGCGCGCCGCCTCGTCCGTCACGGAAGGTCTCAGGATGAGACGAGGACGCCGCGATTCTCAGATTGAGAACGGACCACGGGGCCAATCGGGGGCCGAAGCCGGCCGTCTTCGGCGCGTGCGGGGCCGTTGCTGGTATCCTGGGGCGGGTCGCCCCGGCCTTCCCGTCCGGCTCGCGCCGAGGGCCCGAAGTCGGGCCGATCGATTCCGCGGTGGCGAGGTCGTCGGGGGCGCCCCGTCGTATGATAAGGATGGGATCGTTCGCGGGATGGAGGGGCACGAGGAACTTGGAACCGCCTTCGACGGGGCATGACCCGGCTTTCCGGCAGGATTGGCACTGGAGTAACCACTCCTCCCGCTACCACGAGGTGTTCCTCGACCCGTTCCGGCCGGGCGTCGAGAACCCCCTGATGGCCGCCCTGGAGGCGGTCGAGGCTCCCGCTTCGAAGGTCGTCGCCGACCTCGGCTGCGGGACCGGGCCGTTGCTGCCGACCCTGGCCGGGCGGTTCGGCTCGGTGATCGCGCTGGACTTCGCCCCCGGCATGATCGAGCAGGCCCGGGCCCGGATGGACGGGGTGGGGGGGGATCGGATCGCCTACCTCAACCGGCCGATGCACGACCTGGACGAATTCGAAGGCCGTCTGGACGTGGCCGTGGCGGTGAACTCGCTGGTGATGCCGGACGTCCGGCAGATCGAGCGGACCTTGCGGGCCATCCGCAAGGCGCTCCGGCCCGGCGGCCTGTTCCTCGGCGTCCTGCCGGCGATCGACGCGATCCACTACCACACGATGCTGCTGCTCGACCGGGCGCTCGACCGGGGCCACTCGATGGAGGAGGCCGAGCGGCTGGCCTCGTACCACGCCGAGCACCAGGAATACGACTTCGCGTTCGGCCGATTCGCCTACCAGGGGCTCCGCCAGAAATTCTGGCAGGGGTTCGAAGTGCCCTACCGCCTGAAACGCGCCGGGTTCGGATCGATCGAGGTCGGCCAGGTGCTCTACCCCTGGGACGACAGCCTCCCCGAAGGCCCGTCGTTCTCCGACCAGCCCCGGAGCTGGGACTGGTTCTTCGCCGCCCGGCCGAGTGGGGATGAAGACGAGGGTGGGGGTGAAACCGGGGCGAGGCCCCGGCCGAGGAAGCGAAGGGCGGGGCCCGGGGCCTGATCCTTCGGGGCCCCCGGATGATATCCTGGCCTGCAACGGGCCATTCGACGAGGAGCAGCCGGCCATGGCGTTTGCCCGCGAGCTTCCCGACCGCGAGCTAAAGGATCGCCAGAAGCAACTGTACGGCGAGTCGCCCTCGGCCGGCGCCCAGGCCCCTCGCAAGGCGTTCGCCGAATTCCTGAAGGAAACACCGGCAGCGCCGCTTTCGCCCGGCCTGAAGGCCGCCCTGATCGCCGCGGCGGTGGTCGTCGGCCTGGCGTTCCTCGCCAGCCTGTACAAGGGCCTGGCCGCCCGCCCCCGTCCTGCCCGCCGCGAAGTGACGTCCCTGATCTCCCCGCAATCCCCCCAAACTGCCGTTTTCACCGCGAACGATCGAAATTCCGAATGGATGCAAGCACGATTTGAACAATTCGTGGGGTGGCGACGAAATAAAAGGGCCGAGGGTTAAGAATCCGACGCTGATCCAGGTAGACGGGTCGACGGCGGGCCGAAGGGTACGGGGAAACTCCTCAAGCCTGGCCGCGTCCTCACCCTCCCCCCAACCTACCTTTATTGCGTCGGGTTGCCACAAGCGGCGAGGTATTCCGGCCCTGGCCGGGTGCCGGTCCACACCTGCGGTAACCGGACGATCAGCGAATCAAAAGGACGTCGCGCGAGATCCCGGTGGCCTTGTTGGCCGCCCTACCGCGCTCGGAATCGTCCTTGCCGAACGATTATGGATGTGTGGATGCGCATCCGGATCGACGGCCTTGAACCGGGAGAGTTTCCGATGGACTTCCAATCGTCGCCGCTGTTCGCGTACCTGGATCCGGGCACGGGCAGCATGCTGCTGCAGCTCCTGCTCGCGGGCGGCCTGACGGTCGCGCACCTGGCCGGTGTTCGCCTGGGCAAGATCAAGGCGTACCTGCTGGGCTTCGTCCGGCACAATGGCTGAGGCATCTTGTCGGGTGCCGGGTTCGTTCCGGGACCCGGCCGGGTTCGTGTTTCGGCGGGGCGACCGGGTTTTCCGGCAGATCAACCGGGCGGGCCGCGAGGACCTCGCCAGGCTGGTCGATTCGGGCCTGTATGAGGACCTGGCGGGTGCGGGGTTGCTGATCCCGCACCGGGCGGCCGACGTCGAGCCGGCCGAGCCCGAGTCGGCCGATTCGGTGATCGAGCCCGAGCCGATCGGCTTCATCGCCTACCCCTACGAATGGTGCTTCGGCCAGCTCAAGGCCGCGGCCCTGCTGACGCTGGAGATCGAGCGGCGGGCCGTGGCGAGGGGCCTCTCGCTGAAGGACGCCAGCGCCTACAACGTGCAATTCCGGGGGCACCGGCCGGTGTTCGTGGACACGCTGTCGTTCGAGGCGTACGAGCCGGGGCGGCCCTGGGCCGCCTACCGCCAGTTCTGCCAGCATTTCCTGGCGCCCCTGGCCCTGATGGCGAAGGTGGACATCCGCCTCGGCGAACTGCTGAGGTCGCGGATCGACGGCATCCCGCTCGACCTGGCGGCAAAGCTCCTGCCGGTCGGCGCGAGGCTCCGGCCTTCGCTGCTGATCCACCTGGTGCTGCACGCGGGGCTCCAGGGGAAGGCGTCGGCGAGGCCTGCGGGGCCCCCGGCGAAGTCGGCGACGTTTGGCGAGTCGGCGATGCTGGGCTTGGTGGAGAACCTCAAGGGCGCCGTCGAGTCCCTCCGATTCGACCCGGGCCGCAAGGGGTGGGCCGCTTACGAGAAGGAGCACACCTACACGCCCGAATCCTGGGAGCACAAGGCGAACTTCGTGGCGTCGGCGGTGGCGGCCTCGAAGCCCTCGACCTGCTGGGACCTGGGGGCCAACACCGGCCGGTTCAGCCGGGTGGTGTCGGGCCTGGGCGTGCCGACCTGGTCGTTCGACTTCGACCCGGCCTGCGTCGAGTGGAGCTATCGCGAGTCGGTCCGGCTGGACGAAGCGAACCTGGTGCCGCTGCGGATGGACCTGGCCGACCCCAGCCCCGGCGGCGGCTGGGCGCATCGCGAGCGGTCGTCGCTGCTGGACCGGGGGCCGGCCGGGCTGGTCCTGGCCTTGGCCGTGGTGCACCACCTGGCGATCGCCAACAACGTACCGCTGCCGTCGATCGCCGGGTTCCTGGCCCGGGCGGGCCGATGGGCGGTGGTCGAATTCGTGCCCAAGTCGGATCCCCAGGCGCGTCGCCTGCTGTCGGCCCGCGAGGACATCTTCGTCGATTACGACGAGGAGGGCTTCCGGCGGGCCCTGGAGCCGCATTTCCGCGTCCACCGCCGCGAGGCGGTCGCGGTCGAGGGGGGGGAGCGGTCGCTGTACCTGCTCGAACGCAAGGGGGATTGACGGCGATGGCCGGTCGCGCGGTGCTCTACCCGTTCCTGCTGGCGGCATTCCCGATCCTGTCGCTGTACGCGCACAACGTCCACGAGGTCCGGCCGCAAGAGTTGCTGGCGCCCCTGGCGGCGGTGACGGGCCTGGCCGCGGCGACCTGGGGCCTCCTGGGCCTGGCGATCGGCCGGAAGTGGCACAAGGCCGGCCTGCTGGCGATCCCGCCGCTGGTGCTCTTCTATGCGGCCGGGAGCGTGCCGCTGGAGTCGCTCAGCGAATCCCTCGGCGATTTCGCGATCGAGCACGACATGAAGGCCGTCTGGCTGCTGCCCTTGGAGCTGGCGGCGATCGAGGTGGTGATCGCCTGCTCGGCGATCGGCCTGATCGCCTGGCGGGTGCGGGAGCCGGCCGCGGCCGGCCGGACCGGTGCCTTGAACCGGTTCGCCCTGATCCTGGCCCTGATGCCGATCCTGGCGGTGGCAACGTCGCGGTCGTGGTTCTCGGGCCAGCAGGTCTCGGCGATCCGCGGCGCGTTCGACGTGCCGATGGAGGCCGGCGACGCCTTGCTGACCCGGCCGGATATCTACTACATCATCCTCGACGGCTTCGGCCGCGACGACGTGCTGGAGGAGATCTACGACTTCGACGCCGGCCCGTTCCTGGAGACGCTGGAGCACCACGGGTTCGTCGTGGCCCGGGCGAGCACCTCCAACTACGGCCAGACCCGGCTGTCGCTGGCGTCGTCGCTGAACGGGTCGTACCTCGACGACCTGAGGAGCCCCACGGCCGCCGACGAGGATCCGCTCCGCGACCTGATCCAGGGCAACGGCCTGGTCCGCGCCCTGCGGGGGCTCGGCTACACGATCATCGACTTCGATTCCGGCTACCACCTCACCGAGGACCTCGGCTCCGACGTCCGCCTGGGGCCGCATTCGTGGGGCCTGGGCGAGTTCCAGTTGCTCCTGATCCGCGGCACGGCGATCGCTTACTTCCTGCCCGAGCACCTCGCCCGGGACCCGTTCGCGCAGGCGAGGGTCCGCATCACGACGATCCTCGACCGGCTGCCGGGCATCGCCCAGCGGCCCGAACCGACCTTCACGTTCGCCCACATTTTGGCCCCGCACCCGCCGTTCCTGTTCGACGCCCAGGGTAAGCCGACGGCGAGTGCCAGCCTGACCTTCTCGCTCAACGACGGCGACGAGTTCCAGGATCCCGACCCCCGCGCCTACATCGACGGCTACCGGGACCAGGCGTCCTTTTTGGCCAAGCAGGTCGAATCGATGGTGCAGCGGCTGCTGGCTTCGTCGCCGACCCCGCCGATCGTGATCATCCAGGCCGACCACGGCCCCGGCTCGCGGATGTCGCACCGGGACGTCCACAAGACCGACCTCCACGAGCGATTCAGCATCCTCAACGCCTACCACCTGCCGGGGGTCGATCCCAAAGCGATCCCGCAGGACATCACGCCGGTGAACAGCTTCCGGCTGGTCCTGAACCGCTACTTCCGGGCCGAGCTGCCGATGCTGCCCAATCGCAGCTACTACGCCACCTGGTGGAAGCCGTTCGATTTCATCGACATCACCCAGCCGCTGGCCGAACGGAACGGGCCCCGTGCCGGCGCCAGGCCTCTCGAACAGCCCCCCGCCCCGAAACCCTCCGCCACGCCCCCAAGCCGCGTGACCTCCGCCTGCGACCACGACCCCGACGCGGATAACGAGGGCGCCCGGCCGGCTTGGTGAGCACCGGGGCCGGGCTTGAGCCGCATTCCCTGCGGGGTTCTCCAGGGCGATGCCCGATGAGTCGCCCCTCGCAGGATGGCGGAATCCATGGGGCGGCGCCCGGTCGCCGCCTGCGCCCCCGAGGGGGCTACATCTTCGGGAGGGTACACCTCGCACCAGGCCCCGGGGCGAGGATTTATCGGAGGCTCGTCGCGGTCAAGGCGCCTGGCGAGCCTTCAAGCAAGGCTGGAAGGCCGGCGCGGGGCCCCTCAGCCGTCCTCATGAAGGCCCGATCGATGCCAGCGAGGCCCGGGCGAAGGAGCCGGATGGCGCCAGGGAAATTGCGACACCGAACAGGGAGACCCCCCATCGTGTCCGACCGGGCGGGGGGGAGTCGGCGTCCGCCTCGAAGACGCCGGCCGGCCTCGCCTGCGGGTCGGCTACTCGACCGGGATGGCATCGCGGGCACCCAGGGCGCTCGGTGCGGCGGGCGAGGCCGCGTGATCGCGTCCTGTCGCGGCGGCCGCCCGGCCCGATGGCTTGCCCAGCCGGGGGATCAGCATCGGCACGCGATGCCGATACGATTTGTACTCGGGATGCGCGCCGATCAGGTCTCGCTCCTCCCAGCGGATGGCGGCCAGGATGTAAACCGTCAGGGAGATCGCGAAGAGGAGATGAGAAACCGTCATCAAGGGCGTGGCCCAGAACACGATCATCCATCCGACATACAGGGGATGACGTACCACCCTATAGAGCGAGGGGGTTGCGAATCGGAGCCGCGTGTACGGCCGGCCGCGGAAGTGCAGCCAGGCCTGTCGCAGGCCGAAGAGGTCGAAGTGGTTGATCAGGAAGGTGGTGGTCAACACGATGACCCAACCCGCGGCGTAGCCGGCATAAAGCAGGGCCCGCCCGGCCGGGTTCGTGACCTCCCAGATGACCCCGCCGATCGGCCTCCAGAGCGCGAAGAGGAGCAACAGCGCCAGGCTCGAGAGCAGGACATAGGTACTCCGCTCGGCGGGATCGGCCACATACCGCGAGGCCCATCGCTTGAAAGCGGGCCGTGCCATCCCGCTGTGCTGGAGGGCGAATAGCGCCATCAATCCCAGGTCCACGGCGACCGCCGACCCGAGCGAGCCCCGCCGGGGCCCATCCAGTTGCGTGGGGGTGAGGAATCCGCCGATAAACCCGACGGCATACACCAGGGAAACCAGGGTTAACGCGTAGGCCGCCACCCCATAACCAAGAATCGCGATGCGTCGCATCGTGTGCTCGCTCCGGATTTCCGGCCCGGGCCGGTGCCCAGGCCGGCCGTGGAACCAGGATCGATCGGGCCCCGTCCCGGGGCCGCGAACGCTCCCGATGCGGCGACCATCCGCACGGGAAGCGGATCGCCGCGACCCCGGGACCCGAGGACTACCTGCGCCCCAACTCGCCCAGTCGACGGCCGGGGGAACCCGGCTCGCGCTTTTCGGCGAAGCCCGGGGGTCCCACCCGCCCAGTCAAGGTTCGCCCATGTCCATCGCCGGTTGCCGCCCCGCCCCGCGACGTCCGGATGGCCCGCCGTTTGCTCATTGCCCGCCGGATCGGTCCGGCCCCGAAAACGAGGAACCGGAGACCATGCGGCGCCCGAGGCCGCGCCGATCGCGACCCATTCGGGGGGATTCCGCATGGCCTTGAGGATCGAGGACTACGCGATCATCGGCGATTGCCAGGCGGCGGCGCTCGTCGGCAAGGACGGGTCGATCGACTGGCTTTGCCTGCCCCGATTCGATTCCGACGCCTGCTTCGCCGCCCTGCTGGGCGACGCCGAGAACGGCCGTTGGCGGATCGCCCCGGCGGGCCCCGTTACGCGGACCCGGCGAACCTATTCGGGCGACACGCTCGTCCTGGAGACCGAGTTCGACACCGCGTCGGGCACGGTGGCCCTCGTCGATTTCATGCCGATCCGCCAGTCCGTGCCCGACCTCGTACGCATCGTCCAGGGCCGGTCGGGGCGGGTCCGCATGCGCATGGACCTTGCACTCCGGTTCGACTACGGATCGACCGTGCCCTGGGTTCAGCGGGTGGACGGCGGCATCACCGCCATGGCAGGCCCCGACGCGGTCCACCTGCATACGCCCGTGGCGACGCACGGCGAGGGCCTGACCACCGTCGCCGAGTTCGACGTCGAGGCCGGCGAGCGGATCCCGTTCGTCCTCACCTGGTATCGCTCGTTCGACCCGGTCCCCGCGCCGGCCGACCCGGAGGAGGCCCTCGCCCATGCCTTGCAGTGGTGGGGCGAATGGTCGGGCCGGTGCCGGTACGAAGGCCACCGGCGCGACCTGGTGATGCGGTCCCTGATCACGCTCAAGGCCCTCACCTACGAGCCCAGCGGCGGCATCGTCGCGGCCGCCACCGCGTCGCTCCCCGAGCAGTTGGGCGGGGTACGCAACTGGGATTACCGCTTTTGCTGGCTCCGCGATGCCACCCTGACGCTCCTGGCTTTCCTCAACGCGGGGTATACTTCCGAGGCCCTGGCCTGGGAACAATGGCTGCTCCGGGCCGTCGCCGGCAACCCCCGCCAGGCGCAGATCATGTACGGCCTGGGCGGCGAGCGGCGGCTCCCCGAATCCGAAATCCCCTGGCTCGCCGGCTACGAAGGCTCCCGGCCGGTCCGGATCGGCAACGCCGCCCACGCCCAGTTCCAACTCGATGTCTTCGGCGAGGTGGCCGACGCCCTCTACCACGCGGCGAAGGCCGGCCTGAAGCCGGGCGAGGACGGCTGGGGCCTCCAGCGGGCCCTGGTCAACTGGGCGGCGGAAGTCTGGCAGGAGCCGGACGAGGGGATCTGGGAAGTCCGCGGCCCGCGGCAGCATTTCACCCACTCCAAGGTGATGGCCTGGGTCGCCGTCGACCGCGCCATCCGTTCGGCCGAGTTGTTCGACCTCGAAGGCCCGATCGACGACTGGAAGGCCATCCGGCAGGCGATCCACGACCGCGTCTGCCGCGACGGCTTCGACGAGGGGCTCAACTCGTTCGTGCAGGCATTCGGCTCCCGCGAGCTCGACGCCAGCGTGCTGATGATCCCGATCGTCGGCTTCCTGCCGGCCGACGACCCGAGGGTCGCCGGCACGGTCGCCGCGATCGAGCGGCACCTCCTGCGGGACGGCTTCGTGCTGCGATACGACTCGGCCCGGTCCGAGGACGGCCTCCCGCCCGGCGAGGGCACGTTCTTGCCCTGCACCTTCTGGCTGGCCGACAACTACGCGCTCGCCGGCCGACGCCGCGAAGCCCGCGCCGTCTTCGACCGCGTGGCCGACCTCTGCAACGACGTCGGCCTGCTGAGCGAGGAATACGACCACCGGGCCCGTCGGCTCGTGGGCAACTTCCCGCAGGCGTTCACGCACCTCGGCCTGGTCAACACGGCCTTCAACCTCTCCCGCCCGAGGGGCCCGCACGAATCCCGGGAGCTGGGCTAGCAGGAGGGCCGTGCCATGGCCATAAGGCCTTCCGGCACCCGGCGTTGTCGCCCGGGCCGCGGCCCGGGTGACCTTCGCATCCTCCTGGGCCCAGATCGCCCCGAGAGCTGAAGGGAGCTTCCGGCCTCCGACGTGGGCACCGACCTGGTCGCAGGCCTCGTGGGAATCGTCGAGGCCGAAGGGGGTGCCCTGGCCGCCGGGATTCCGAATCGAAGCGAGGCGACCTGCGAACCTTCAACGGTCTTCCTGCCGGTCGGCCGGCCCTGGGTGTGCAGCCACCCGGATCGCGCCGGGGTAGCGTTCGCGGAACGCGCGATGGTCCATCAGCCGCAGGCCGCGGTCGGGCTCCTGGACGACGCAGGCCATCTGCTCGGCCACGAGATCCGGGTCGCCGTGGATGAGCTGGCCGGCGGCGTTGAACACGGCGCACTCGCCGCCGTCGAGGACCAGGGCCACCCACAGCGGCTCCTTTGCCTGCACGTCCCAGCAGTAGAGCGTGCGGTCGCGGCTGGCCGAGGCGATCCGCTCGCCGGCCGGGTCGAATGCGGCCGAGATGACCTCGTGGTCCTGCCCCCAGAGCAGCGGCGAGTCAAACGGCCGATCGTCCGGGGTCAGGGTCAACTGGGTGTGGCCGACCACCCCCACGAGCCGGACCTCGCCCCGCGGCGGCCAGAGCATGGCGGCCGGCAGCCCGAGCTTGCGGGTGGATTCGAGCGAGCCGTCGGCCGACCAGACGCGCAGGCCGTCGGGGTGAAGCGAGGCGAGGCGCGTGCCGCCGGGTTCGGCGGCGACGTCGTAGGCATTGCCTCCGGCCTCCAACGATGGGCGCTCGGCCCGCCGTCGCCGGCCCAGACTTGCAGCGGCTTCCGGCCCCACGCTGCCGCCGCGAGGAAGCGGCCGTCGCCGCTCCAGGAGCAGCGCGGTGATCCACTCGGTCGGCCCCTGCATGGCGGGGCCCGGCTCGCCTTCGGCGGTCGCGGTGCGGATCGAGAAATCTTCCATGCAGGCGCCGGCCAGGTGCCGCCCGTCGGGGGACCAGGCGACGGCGGAGAACCGGCCGGCGTCGGACCAGAAGCTGCGCCGCAGCGTGCCATCGGCGTCCCAGAGGTGCAGGCCCCGATTCTGAGGCCCGCCGGTGGCGATCGTCCGCCCGTCCGGCGACCAGGCGACGTAGCGGGAGGTGGGCCGGTGGATCTTGGCCAGCGGCTGCCCCGGGGCACGCAGGACCGGCCCGGGGGTGCCGTCGCGGCCGAACAGGCGGACCGAGCCGTCCCAGCAGCCGGCGGCGACCGTGCGGCCGTCGGGTGCCCAGGCCACCGAGTCGAGTTGCCGGTCCTCTAGGGTCAGTTCGCGGAGCAGATGCCCCTCCACGTCCCAAACTCGCAGCGACCAGCCGGCGGTAGCGAGGCGCTTGCCGTCGGGGCTCCAGGCCACGTCGGCTAGTTGCTCGGGCGGGGCTCCCTCCCGGATCAGGATCAGCCCGGGAGTGCCGTCGGCTTGCCAGAGTCGGCAGGTGCCATCCTGGGACACCGACGCGAGCGTGCTTCCCCGCGGTTGCCAGGCGACCGAAGTAACCGATGACTGATGACCACCAAGCACAGGACCAGGCGTGCCGTCGGGCTCCCAGAGATGGATCAAGTTATCGCCGCCGCCACTGGCGATCCAACGGCCATCGCCGCTCCAATCGACTCCCCCGACGTGGGGTTCCTGGCGTCCGATCTCGCGGCCCTCACCCGTCGCCGTGTCCCATACACCAACCCTCCCGAACAAGTCGCCGACGACGATCCTCCGCGAGTCGGGCGCCCACGACAGGTCGCGTGGTGCGGAAGGATTGCCGACCTTGTAGCTGGCGACCTCGAACCCGCCGAGGTCGAAGGTGCGGACGTTCCCATTGCCGCTGAATAAAGCCAGTCGCTCTCCATCCGGGCTCCATCGGACGGCGCATGCGTCCCCCGAGTCCCTCAGCACGCCGACAGGCGTCCCGCCCGAGTCCCAGAGATCCGTCGAATCGAGACCGCCCGTCGCCAGGCGCCTCCCGTCCGGGCTCCAGGCAACGGGACCGGTCGGGCCTCGGTGCCCGATGAGCATCTGGACGATCTCGAGCGAGTCACTCGCGTAAATCCGGACCGTCCCGTCGTTGCTGCCGCAGGCGATGCGATGGCCGTCCGGGCTCCAGGCGACCGAGGCGATCCCCCGGCGCGGCTTGCGCATCTCCATCTGCCAGTGGACCAGCCCCGGCAACCCCGCGGGGCGGGCCACGACGCCCGAGATCCAGGCGTCCTCGACGCGGCACGACCGCCACATCGGATCCGCCCCGGCCGCCGGCGCCCCCGCGGCTGCCGTCGGTTGGGGCTTCGGCTGCGCCCGGGCCCGTTCGGGCGGTTCGAGCCAGACCCGCACCGTCTCCTTCTGGCCCGAGCGCACCCGGAACGACTCGGTGCGGGTCTCGAACCCGCCTTTGCGGACCGTCAGGATATGGTCGCCTTCGGCCACCGATACCTCGACCGGCTTCCCATCGCCCGGGGTGCGCACCGTCACCACCTCGCCGTCGACCGTGACCTCGGCCCCCGGCTCGTCCACCTGCACCACCAGCGTGCCCGCCCTCGTCTTCACCCTCAAGATCACGCCCGACGCGTACATCGCCCCGGCCAGAGCCAGCAGGACGAGCGAGGCCGCGACCGGCCACCACCCCCTCCCGCGAAGACGGGGGCCGGGCGACGGCACGGCCGGGGCCACGTCGTCGTCGGTGTCGAGATCGGCGGCCCGCAAGGCCGTGTCCGGCTGCGTGGGCAGGGGCGCGGGGCCCGGGGCCGGGGCCGAGGAGGACGGCGACTCGGCGCGGCACGACTCCAGCGAGGCGATCACCTCGGCCATCGACGCGGGCCGGTCGCCCGGCGCCTTGGCGAGCATCCGGCGGAACAGCGCGTCGAGGCCCGACGGCACGTCCGGGCGGGCCTCGCGCAGCGACGGGATCTCCCGATCGCGATGGGCCAGGATCACGCCCGCCAGGGAGGTGCCGTCGTAGGGCGGCCGGCCGGTCAGGAGGGAGTACAGGGTGCAGCCCAGGCCGTAGACGTCGGCCCGGGCGTCGGCGACATGGGCGTCGGCCGCCTGCTCGGGGGCCATGTACGCGGCCGTGCCGACCAGCACGCCGTCGCGGGTCACGTCGGCGTCGGTGGAGGCCCCGAGCGGCTCCAGGCGGGAGACGCCCAGGTCGAGCAGCTTCACGACCCCATCGCCGCCGACGATCAGGTTCTGGGGCTTCACGTCGCGGTGGATCAGCCCCCGGCCGTGCGCATAGGCCAGCCCGCGAGCCGCCTGGATCGTCAGGTCGATCGCCTCGGCGACCGGCAGCGGGCCGCGGTCGCGGACGAGTTGGGCCAGGTCGCGGCCCTCGACGTACTCGGTCACCAGGTAGTGGATGCCGTCGGCCTCGCCCGCGTCATGCGCCGTGATGACGTTGGGATGGCTCAGGCGTCCCGCCGCCCTCGCCCTCGCGGAGGAACCGCTCGACCGGGGCGCCGGCCGAGCCGCCGGGCTTGAGCACCTTCAGCACCACGACGCGGTTCATGCGGCGGTGCCTGGCCTTGAGGACGACGCCCATGCCGCCCCGCCCCAGCTCGTCGAGCAGGACGTATTCGCCGAGAGTCAGGCGTTTGCCCCGGCCGCGCATCAGGAGCGCCGCCTGGAATTGGGTCAGCAGGCCGGCCTCGATCAGCGCCGCGGCGAGGCCCTCGCCGTCCGTCGGCCGCCGGTCGGGCGGGATCCGGCCGAGGGCCCCGCTCGCCGCGCCCGCCGACAGGGCGCCGCTGCGTTCCAGGCGACTCACGAACTCTTCGAGCGTGATCGGCATGGTGTCCTCCCCGGCGTCGGGGCATCGGGCGCGGCCGACGGCCCTTTCCGGCCGGACGTCCATGACCCATGTTGATTCCACTACGACCCGGACGCCGAAGCAAGCGTTGGGCCCGATGTCCAGGCCGGGCGACTCGGGGGATCGGCCCGCCGGCAAGTCCCCCCGTCGTGCATCGCCGATCAACCTTGCAGGCCCGCGCGATCGATGGGCTCGACGACAGGAATCCGCCGGACGTCCGAAACGGGGACCGGCCCAGGATCCCCCGGTGCGGCCCCGGACGGCGATCCCCAGTGCCCCTGAAGGATCGCCGGGGTCGTCCTCGTGGGGCTCGCCGCGGTCGCCTTCGCGGAGCACGCGGCCGGGAGGAGAGCGGCCTCGCCGACCGGCGGGAGGGATGTCACCCGGGCCGTGGCCGACTCCACGCGAACGCCGACGGTTTTCCGGGCCTTCGCCGGGCCCGCCGTCGCGTCATCGACGTCTGCATGTTGAACCCGGGGCCGGGATTCGTCAACGGATCGGCCCCACAACATACACCCATACGCCGGAAGGTCATCCGTCCCCCGCGGGGGCAGCATCTCGGAAACAGCCCCGCGGTTCTTGCCGGCCGCGCCTCCTACGAAGGCCGCCTACCCAACCTTCCCGGCCTGGCTGTCGGCGACCGATCGGGGTTCCCCGAAGGTAGCAGGGGGATCCTCGGCGGATCAGGGGCCCTGATCCGGGCCGGGCAAGACCCCCTGCCCCGGCGCAATCCGGGATCGCACGCGGGCCGCGGTCGCGAGGACCACGCCCGCCACGCCGCCCGCCATCAGGATCAGGGAGGCCGGCTCGGGCACGGCGACGACGAAGGCGTGGCTCGCCCCGTTGGCGTCGGCGTAGCTGCCGACGACCTGGCCCA
>JAXMBD010000003.1:0-216775 GCA_046350035.1 Isosphaeraceae bacterium
ACAATCGCCTATGGGCCGGGCCGACTGCGTGGTCCGGGTTGGCGAGGAAGTCTTGATTGCAAGGCGTCGGGCCCGCGACAATCCATGCATCCGGCTGATGGAGATAGCGCCGACCTCGGTCGGACCGCCTCAAGCCCTACCGATAAGCCGGGATGCTCTGGAGATGATCCGCCCATGCCTCGCCCCGAGAGCCGTCGCGTTCGCCGTTCGGCCCCCCGATTTCAGCCCTCGGTCGAGGCCATGGAGGCGCGTCAGTTGCTTGCGGCAAGCCCCGCGCCGCGCATCGCGACGGCTGCCCTGGAGGTAGGGCGATCGATCGTGCCGGTGGTTTGGCGGTCCGGGGCGAGGCTGGACCGGCAGTATATCGTGACCCTTCGCGAGCGCGATCCGAAGGCGTGGCGGTCGATGCTGGAGACGATTCGTACCCAGGACCGGCCCGCATGGCGGTCGATCGTCCGCGCCGAGCGGGCCGGCAACCCGGTGGCCTGGACGCGGATCCTCTCGGCCCTCCGACGCCATTTCCCCGACGCCCCGGGCGTGCCGCCCCGTCGAGCCGGCGATCTCGGCGCGTCGACGGGTTCGCCGTCGCTGGCTTTGCCCCTGGGCCCCAACTTTGACCTCGGCACGCGCTGGGACCAGGTCAACCCGAACAACGCGACGAACTATCAGACCTCCGGCTCGGTCGCGATGAGCCCGGACAGCACGATCTGGGCCGCCTTCCCGGGTAACCCGCAGACGCTCTACCAGTACGACCCGCAGGGCCAGGCCTGGTACAACGTCTGGACGGCCCCGGGGACGATCACCGGGGTCTCGGCCGGGTTCAGCAGCCCGACCCTGGGCCGATCGGTCGCCGTCACCTACGTGTTGAACGGCGTTACCAACCTCGCATTGCTGAGCGGCCCGGCGCAGTACGGTGTTTCCCTGAAGGCCGAAACTTGCGTCATCCCGGGGAACAGCGCCTCGGCGCAGGTGGCGATGTCGCAGGTCGCGGGAACCAATCGAGCCATTTGGGCGCTGGTCAATGGGGCCGTATGGCGCCTCTCGGGCACGGTCGAGAAGGCCGTCTGGGTGCCGATCGGCATGGGCGGCCTCAAGCTCCGGCAGATCACGGTCGCGTCGTCGGGCAGCCTCTGGGGCATCGCCACGTTCCCGGGCACGAACCGGCCCGACCGGGCCTACCGGCGGGAGAGCGGCCGTTGGCTGGCGGCGCCGTCGCTGACCGGCCTGACGACCCTGTCGGGCACGGGCGACGGCACCCTCTGGGCCCAGGGCGCCGGCGGCCAGTTGAACACGCTGTCGTCGGACGGGTCGCAATGGTTGCCGGTCACCAGCATCAGCGCGGCCGTCAACCAGAACCCGACGAGAACCAACGTCGTGACGCCTGCGAACTACACCGCCTTCGCGGCCGGCTCGAAGTATCGGGCGGCCGCCGCCGACCCCAACGGCGGGGTCCAGCTCCTGACCTACGGCCTCGCCGACCAGCCGAAGTCGGGCTTCCCGGCCATGGATGCGGGCGAGCAGGCCGGGTACGCCTACATCAACCAGTACCTGGGGATCACCGCCCCCGGGGGCATCCGGTCGATGTACCAGGAGGCCTCGGACGCGAACACGCTGACCGGTTACCAGAGCACGTTGCTGAGGCTCTGGAAGGGCGGGGTGCCCAAGGGCCTGTCGATCTCGCTGGAGGACTGGACGTCGATCAGCGGGCAGGTCTACCACGAGGTCTACTCGGTGGTGGCCGTCTATGATTATTTCGGCCTCATCCAGAGCCTGACGAACGAGCTCGGCAGCCAGGTGCCGTTGTCGCTGAGCAACACCTCGCAGATGGTCCAGCTCAGCAAGGATCAGAAGGGGTCGATCTTCGGCGTCATCCTGGATCAGGTCTTCAGCGCCGCGCTGGCGGGGATCGTCAAGGCGTTCAGCGGCCCGGCGGGCGTGGCGGCCTCGCTGATCGCCTCGGGCATCAGCGATTCGATCGCCGACGCGACGCGGGGCAGCTCGGGCCGCAACTACGACCTGAACTACTACGAGCTGAGCACGCTTCTCTACGACATCTTCACGGGGGCCGACGCGACCGACGCGGCGCTGGAGGCGGCGATCCTGTCCGACCCAAACCGGTTCCTGCCGTTCGGCGTCGGGGTGCGGTCGAACACGCTGGGCTGGCCGGTGGCGACGAGCGAGCAGATTGCGGGAAAGACGCTCACGGCCTTCCAGTCCTACTTCCTGGAGAAGCTCGCGCCGATCGTCTGGCCGATCTACTACGCGACGGGGTACCCGGCCGACTCGGTGCAGGGCTGCTGGCCGAGCTACACGTCCTACTTCCAGCCGGGTTCCGGCAGTTACGGCACGATCTACGTCATGGGCACGCCCGGGACGTTCGGGTTCAACTTCCCCGACCAGTCGCTCAACCTCCTCTCGACGATCGTATCCCTGACCGGGGCCACCCAGGCCCAGGTCCTGACCAACCAGCTCGGTTGGTTCCGCATGGTCGAGCGCAGCGCCTTCTTCATGCTGGCCTATTGCCAGGGCCCGCCGCCCGCCGGGCCGATGTGATCCTGGGCCCCTCGCCGGCCGGGCAGGGCGGGAGGGGCCGAGATATCGGCATCAGTACGCGTCGCTGCTGATCACCTCGTTGCCCCGGGTCGAGCTGAGGGCCCGCCAGGTGGCGAGGTTGATCGAATTCTTGATGAAGCGGACGCTGCCGTCGGCCATCAGGACGTTGACGCCGCCGGTGTGGAAACTCCGAGCCCCGGTCATGAGCGGGTCGAGCAGCGGCACGACCTTGCAGGGCGTGTTGTTGTTCAGCGGGTAGCCGCAGGCGTTGGCCGAGTACATCTGGTCGAACAGGTTCGAGTTCGGCGCCAGGAACGTGGTGAACGTCGTGGCGTCGGTCCACCAGGTCACCCCGCGCAGGTCGACGCCCTTGCCGACGACGACCTCGGAGTTGAGGATCGTGTTCGACAGGCCGTCGGTGATGTTCGCGAACGAGATCGTCTGGCCCTTGTTGGGCGTGTCGATGTGGTTCGCGTTGGAGTAGTGGGCGATGTAGGTGAAGGGGGCGCCGGCGAACGAGACGCCGTTGATCAGGTCGCGCTGGTCGATATCGGTCGTGCCGAAATTCGCCACATAGTTGTGCGCCGTGATGAAGCCGGCGTTCGCCGCGCCCAGGGCCGTGCTGGTGGGCTTGCTGCGGGCATCGCTGGGGCAGAGCAGGGTGTTGACGAAGCTGAAGGTCACCGTGGTGTTCTGCGGCTCGCTGTAGCGGGGCCGGTCGAAGTTGTACGAATTGAACAGCGCCCCTTGCTCCAGGTGGGGCAGGATGAACGCCTGCCAGGTACCGTTGCAGCAACCGACCGTCCCCGGGGGTAGAGAGCCCCTCGAGTCGTGGTAGTTGTGCATCGCGATGCCGACCTGTTTCAAATTATTTGTGCACTGGATCCGGCGGGCGGCCTCGCGGGCCTGCTGCACGGCCGGCAGCAGGAGCGCGATCAGGACGCCGATGATCGCGATGACCACCAGCAGCTCGATCAGCGTGAAGCCGCGTCGGGAAAGGGATCGATTCATGGGGGGGAATCTTCCTCGGTCGACTCAGGATCGGGATTCGCGGGGCCACCGACGGCCCCGCTCACTTCGTGGTCAGCGGGAATTCGAACGTATTCGGGCCGCCCGACTTGACCTCGGCCTTGAGGGTGCTTTTCGTGTTGTACTCCTCGGGGATCGACTCGCGGAGTGGTACCTCCGCGGCCTCGGGCGTGCCCGTCCCGCTCGTATCCTCGGCCACGCCCCGCGCCTTGCGTTTCGGGGCGGCGCGGGAGGCGTCGGGCACGGGCGACGAGACGAGGACGAGGTAGGTCCCCGGGATCGGCCCCTGGGCCGCGGGGACATCGAAGGCCCCCGCACGGATGGGCGCCTCCGCCCCCGTCCCGGGGGCATCGGAGGCGGTCGGCAGGAAGGTGATCGAGCCGGAATCGACCGGCCGGCCGTCGAGCGTCACCTTGCCCGAAATCCGCTCGCGAGGCAGGCCATCGCTGCCGCACCCGGACAGGGTCAGTGCCGTGGCGATCGCTAACGCCGTGGCACGTGGTCGAACCAACTGGAACATCATTGGGATTACTGCAGAGAGGGTGAAAATCCCGGGGGCCCTTGGGCCCGGCGGGCTCGCGGATGGCCGAAGTTGGCACGAATCAACGACCAGGGAACCGCGAAAAAATCGTCCGAAGGACCCCAACTCCGTAGCAATCGGCATGCCCACTCGCGGACCTACAACAAGACCTGGAAAGGAACCTGCCGACGAGTGTTGACCGTCTCCAGGGACCGCACTGTTCAGGGAATCGGAAGGGCCTGGGCCCGGGTGGCGTGCCGTTGCACCGCGGCACGTCGCCTCCCGACATTCGGCCGATCGGCTTGCCCCAGGCCTGCTTGCTCGCTTCAATCACGGGGATGAGGGGAATCGGGACGAACGGAACCCGGCTGCGAAGCTGGCCGCGCATCCCGCCAGCCTTCCGACATCCAGGGGATGACCGGTGATCACGGTCGGTTCGGTTTCGCGCGAGGACGCCGCAGTCCGATTCCCGTTCCTGGCCGAGAAGGTGGCCGGACGGAGGAATCGGATCAAGGAGTTCACCCACCGGGACCCGGACTACGTCTTCTGGATCTACCCGGACGGCCGCCTGCACGACGCGAGGCGGTCCCACCGCGACAACGTGCCCCGGGGATATCGGGCGATCCTCGACGACGAACCGGATTACGGCGGGTTCCTGCGGGGCCGGGTGGCCTCGCTCCACGGCGATCAACTGGTGGTCGTGTACTGCCGCCCGGAGGCGCTGGCGTCCCCGGGCGAGAAGCTCGACCAGTTCCTGCTCGGCCTGTCCCGCCTGCCGGTGCCGCTCGGCGATTCTGCCCTGGTGGTCAGCGACAACGCCGACCTCTACGGGACCGTGGCGGACCTGTACGAACGGGCCCAGGGCGGCGACAGCGGCCCCCCGGCGGACCTCGCCTGATCGATCAGATCGCCACCACCTGCACCGAGACCTCCATCCGATCGAAAGCCCCGTTGGGCCCTTCCCACGAGCCCGACAGGGGGTTCGCCTTCTCGTGCTCGCGGGCCACGCCGACGGAGACGTGCTCGGGCCCGGCGAGCTTGTTGTTGGTGGGGTCGTAGCCCCTCCAGCCGGCGCCGGGCAGATAAACCTCGGTCCAGGCGTGGGTGGCGCCGTGCTGCCCTTCGTTCATCTGGATGTAGCCGGTGACGAACCGGGCGGCGAAGCCCCAGTGTCGGGCCGCTTCCATCATCAGGACGGCGTAATCGCGGCAGGAACCGGAGCCGAGCCGGAGGGTCTCGCAGGGGAGTTGCACGCCCATCTCGTCGCGGGCCTGGTACCGCAGGGTCCCGTGGATCCGGCGGTTGAGGGCCTCCATGAGGTCGGCCGTGCGGATGTACTGGCCGGGCTGGTAGATCTCGCGGAGCCACTCCGCCAGGGCGATGCTGTCGTGGGGATAGCTGGGCAATCGGTAGGGGACGACCTCGATCTGCTCGGCGGCGTCGTACTGGAACGGGTACCACTCGGCCATCGGGTCGATCACGCAGTCGATCGGCACCTCGCCGTACTGGTCGACGTCCACCTCGCTGAAGATCGACAGCTTCGGGGCCTTGTCGCGGAAGACCAGGATCGCGATCGAGTTGCCGTAGATGTCGCGGAACCACCGGATGTCGGCCGCGGGCTCGACCTCGAACCGCGAGCTGGCGATGTGCAGGTCGTGGCCCTCCCGGGGGCGGACCATCGCCTGGTGCGGCCCGAAGGCGACCGGCTCGTGGTAGTAGTATTCCGTCCTGTGCGTGATCCGAATGCGCTTCATCCCGGTTCAATCCTCGATTCGATCGCGTCGTCCGGCGGGGAAGGTCCACCGCTAAGCAAGCGGCGTGCCGGACGCCCGGCATGCCCCGAGCATACCATCCCCGCGGTCGCCGGCCGTGCGCCGCCGATCCCACCGGCTTGCAATTCGGCCCGGATTGGCTATCGTAATGCTGCGGAAGAACTTGCGGGCGAAGCGGGCGGCCCGGATGAACCGCCCCTCCCGCCGTCGTGTCCACGATCCGGCGGAAATCCCGCGCCGCAACGCGCCGCGACGATTTGATTCGAGAAGGACTCATGCTCAAGCGAACCCACACCTGCGGCGACCTGGCGGCCGACGCCGCCGGTCAAACCGTCGTGCTCAACGGCTGGGTCGATACCCGCCGCGACCACGGCGGCCTGGTCTTCATCGACCTCCGCGATCGCTACGGCATCACCCAGGTGGTGTTCGACCCCGAGGCCGCCGGCGCGAATCTGCTCGAGACCGCGCAGCAACTCCGCAACGAGTTCGTCATCGGCGTGAAGGGGACGGTCTCGCTCCGCCTGCCCGGCAAGGACAACCCCCGGCTCCGCACCGGCCAGATCGAGGTGAAGGCGACCGAGCTGGAGCTGTTCAACGCCTGCCAGACGCCCCCGTTCGAGAGGACCGGCCCCGAGCCCAACGAGGAACTGCGGCTGGCCAACCGGTTCCTCGACCTCCGCCGGCCGTCGGTCCAGAAGGTCTTCATCCTGCGCCACAAGCTGATGCAGTTGATGCGGAACCGGATGTCGGCGATGCACTTCCTGGAAGTCGAGACGCCGATGCTGGGGCGGAGCACGCCCGAGGGCGCCCGCGACTTCCTCGTGCCCAGCCGCCTCCACGCCGGCCACTTCTACGCCCTGCCGCAGTCGCCCCAGCTCTACAAGCAGTTGCTGATGGTCGCCGGCTACGACCGCTACTTCCAGATCGCCCGATGCTTCCGCGACGAGGACCTCCGGGCCAACCGCCAGCCCGAGTTCACCCAGCTCGACGTCGAGATGTCGTTCGTCGAGTTCGAGGACGTCCTCCGCACCATGGAGCACCTCGTCGAGGGGATCGCCGCCGAGATGACCGGCGAGGACCTCCGCCTGCCCCTGCCGCGCCTCGAATACCACGACGCGATGGAACGGTACGGCGTCGATCGGCCCGACCTCCGGTTCGGGGTCGAGCTGAAGGACCTGGCCGACGTCGCCGCGATGACCGAATTCAAGGTGCTCCGCCAGGCCCTCGACAACGGCCAGCGGGTCCGGGGCCTCTGCGCCCCCGGCGGCGCCCTGGAATACACCCGCCGCGACCTCGACGAGATGACCGAGGCGATCAAGCAGTTCGGCGCCAAGGGGCTCGTCTGGATCAAGGTCGAGGCCGAAGGCTTCACCGGCCCGACCGCCAAGTTCTTCCCCGAGGCCGCCCAGGCCCTGCTCCGCGAGAAGTTCCAGGCCCAGGCCGGCGACCTGCTCCTGATCGTCGCCGACTCGCAATCGGTCTCCAGCCAGTGCCTGGCGTTCCTGCGGTCGAAGGTGGGCACCGATCTGAAGCTGTTCGACCCGAAGACGTACCACTACTCCTGGATGGTCAAGTTCCCGCTGCTCGCGTGGGACGCCGAGGAGGGCCGCTGGGTCGCCGAGCACCACCCGTTCACGATGCCGCTGCCCGAGGACCTGCACCTGCTCGACACCGACCCGGGCAAGGTCCGCGCCCAGGCTTACGACCTCGTCGTCAACGGCGAGGAGGCCGGCGGCGGCACGATCCGGTGCCACGACCCGGTCGTCCAGTCCAAGATCTTCAGCCTCCTGGGCCTCTCCGCCGAGGAGGCCGAGGAGAAGTTCGGCTTCCTGCTCAGCGCCCTCCGCTACGGCGCCCCGCCGCACGGCGGCATCGCCTTCGGCCTCGACCGGCTGGTCATGCTCTACGCCGGCCTGACCAACATCCGCGACTGCATCGCCTTCCCCAAGACCGCCAAGGGCACCGACCTCATGACCGGCGCGCCCGGCACGGTCGACGCTCGGCAACTCCGCGACCTGCACATCCAGCTCAAGGAAAAGCCCAAGGTCTGAACGTGAGGGCGGGGGGAGGGTCGCGAAACCCTCCCCCCGCCGCGTTCACAGTTCTCGCACCGTGGCGGTGGTGTTGAGGGGATTCCCGCCGGTCTCGGTCACCTGGATCCTCAGGTTGAAGGTGCCCTTACGGCCCCAATCGCGGGGGCTGTACACCGTGTACTGGCCGCGGTCGCCCTGGATCGTGCCGCGGATCGTTTGGGACTTGCGGGTGGTCGGATCGGTGTAGGTGATGAACGCCTGGAACTCGCCGCGGTCCGAGTTGGGATTGGTGTCGGTGAATCGGGCGACCGGCGCGTCGAGGTGCCAGAGGCCGGGGCCCATCGTCACCTTCTGGCCGATGATCGACTTGGGGGCGTCGCGCACCGACACGGTGACGGGCGTGTTGGCCATGCCGTCCATGGTGGTAACGCGCACGCCGATCAACATCCTCGGATTCTCGGTCGTCCAGGTCTTGCTCGCCATCACGAAGAAGCCGCCGCGCGGGTTCTGCTCGATCCAAACGCCGGTGGGGCCGGTGCGCAGGGTGGCGACCGGCGTGGTCGTGCCGTCGGCCCAGCGGATCTCGCCGCCGAAGATCTTGGAGTCGGTGACCGGCCTGCCGGTGTCGGTCCGGGTCGCCGTGAACCTGGCGATCGGCCCGCGGTACTCGTTCCCCTCGAAGGGCTGGATCGCCCCGGCGCTCGAGAGGAAGATCCGGGTAGCCTGGAGTTGGCGGCCCTCCAGCGATTCGAGGCAGGGGCGGCGCCTGTGATTCGGGCGGCGGAGGGCCTGGGCCATGGATGGTCTCCCGGATCTGTAATCATCGTGGGGGCCGGGCTCGCTCGGACCGACTCCCGTTCCTCCATTCCGGTACACAGTAGTGGCCATCGGCCGATCTGTGACAAACTTTTCCGAAGAAATGCGAATCTCGGGGAGGGGGCCCGACCTTCGCCCGGCGTCCCGGCGGGATCGAAAGCCCGGGTTGCCCGCCTCGTTCCAGGGCCCTGCTTCCCGCCAGGAGGTGACCGCCATGCTCATCGCCTTCCGCGATTTCGCGCCGATGATGACCGAACCGCCGGGCCTGCTGCGCCCGGCGCGGTTCGAGACGCTGCAATCGGCCGTGGACGAGGCCAACGCCTGGATCCATGCCCACGGCATCGAGGTCCTGAACGTCGAGACGGTCGTCTTGCCCAATCCCTACGCCCCGGGCGAAAGCGGCACGGCCGACCCCAGCCTTCGGCAGAGCGGCGACATGATGACGATGTGGAACCAGTTCGTCCGGGTCTGGTACCGGTCGAAGACCTGACGAGGTTGGACCGATGGATTGCAGGCCGTTGCCCCGGCCTTCGGGGACGGCCTGCAACGGATTAACGATCGTCCGGGCGAGCCGGGCGTATCGCCCCGATTTTCCCCGCCCTGGGCGACCGGCACGGTTTACGATCCCCTCGAAGCTTGCCGGGATTGTCCCCGGCGGACCGATCGAGGGAGGATCGCCATGACCATCGCCGAATGCCTCGAAACGCCCGGGGAGGCCGCGACGACGTCGACCTCGGCCTCCCGATCCCGCGAGAATTCCACCCAGCACGGCCTCACCGGCGCCGGCGTGGTCCTGCCCGAGCCGCTGATGCTGGCGGTCGCCCGCCGGCGTGCCGAGTACACGGCCCAATATGAGCCGCAGGATATCCGCGATCGGGACCTGATCGAGCTGGCGGCGCTCGGCTTCGCCCGGTTCGAGATGGCCCAGGCGATGCAGGACGGCCGGGCCGAACTCCGGGCGGCCCAGGCCCAGGCGGACAGCCTCTGGCCGCTCCTCCGCGCGGCCGACACGCTCGAACGGGTCCGCCGGCTGGCGACCTCCCCCGAGCGGGTGGTGGCCGACCTGAAACTCTCCCTCGGCGGCGTGGAATGGCTGCTCCGCGAGTGGGAACTGCTCCGGCTGTCGATCGATCGGACCGGCGACTGGACCGAGCCGCTGAAGCAACGGGCCGAGAACCTGGCGGCCGTCCCCAGGGCCCATCGGCACCTGGATCCCGCGAGGATCCGGGGCGGCACGACGGAAGAGCGCCTGGCCCTGATCGATCGCGAGATCGCCGGCCTGAGGGCCCTGCTCGAAAGCGGCGAGCTCGCCCTGAAAGACGAGGCCGTTCGCCGGGAGATCCTCGAGGGCAAGGGGCTGCCCCACGACCCCGGCCTCGATCGGCTCGTCCTCTACGAGCGCCGCGCCCTGCGGATGTACGAGAAGGCCACCCAGGAGCTGCAAGCTCGGCTCGACGCCCGCAAAGCCCGCGATCAGCCCGACGAAATCCACGCGCCGTTCGCCTCGGAATTCACGAGGTCGGCCTACATCGAAGCGATCTCCGACCCGGGCTCGATCGCCCGGGTTTCGGCCGAGGAAATCGCGGCGCTGCCCCCGGGCATCCCCGCCCGGATGGCCGCCTGGCTGGACGAGAACGGCCTCCGCGTCGACGTGATCGACTCGCTCCGCGGCGTGATCGGCCGGCTCCGAAGCGCCGGGATCGCCTTCACTCTCCCCCAGGCCCCCGTACAACCCGCGAACCATCCCACGGCGACCGACGCCCCCGCTTCGCCGGGAACATCGTCGATCGATCGGGATCGAAAGGCACGGCGGATCGACAAGGAACGACACCGACAGCGGCGACGCTAAGCGGGCGGACAGGGCCCTTGGCAGCTTCCCGGGTTTCGGGGCCCCGGAGGAGTCGATAGCCGGGGGTGCAAACCCCGGAAATCGAAATGCATCATATTTCGATGCCAATCCCCGGAGGGGCGGCAGCCCGGCCTCGGGGTGCCTGCCAGGCCCGACGAGGCGGGGGGCTTTGCGCCGGGGAACTGTGGTCCCTCCGGGTCTCCGTGCTTTTCTCCTGGGCGGTCGGTGCCGGGGCTGGCGCCCGGCCTATCGACCGCCGCCCCTGCCGGGGCAAAAAGGCCGGGGGAACCCCGTCCAACCCCTGCGATCCGGCCCGAAACGCGCCCTGTCAACCAGCGCAGGATCCCTTCCAGGGTCAACAGATCGTCGTTGTCGAGGGTTTGCCCGCGTTCGTCCCAAAATCGCCGTCCCCGAAAAGGCCCACAACGAGCCATTGGACCAAACGGGAAACCCTTGAATTCCAAAGCCTTACAGAAATCAAGGGGACAGCCTCCCGACCCTCCAGAATCCGAAGGGTGGCATGCCCACGTCCTCGTGGGAATGGGCGACTGGTTGCGAGGCCAAGGCGAAAGGACGCCTGCATGGCCACGCAAATCCGTGGACACGCCACCCGGGTAATCCTCCCCAGAGGCGTTTCGTCGCCGGCCGATCGGTTGTATGTTGTTGGCTTCGACGCCGGATCGGGTCCGTGGGGGAGCGATACCGATGAAGCCCGCGCTGAAATGGTGGTTCGGACTGTCCCTCGGCCTGCTGGCCTGCCTGGCGGTCGCCGCGATGCCCGCCGTTTCCTCCCGCCACGACGGCGACGAGGAAGACGCCTCGCCCCAGCAGAAGAAGGCGGCCGCCAAGAATGCCGCCAAGCAGGCGGCCGCGAAGCAGGCGGCGCTCCAGGGACGGGCGTTCGATGAGACGAAGCCCGTCACCATGACGCCCGACCTCATCAGCCTGGAATTGACCTTCCGCGACCATCCCACCAACCCCGCCGATTACGAAGCGACCGTCGCGGTCTCGAACGGTCAGGTCGTCGGCACGCGGATCACCCAGGGGGCGCCCGCGTCGAAGTCGGAAGACCGCTCGTTCCTGCTCCGCGTGACCCCCAAGGCGCAGGCGCAACTCGACAAGAAGAAGGACAACTCGCCCTGGGAAGGGAAGGTGCAGATCGACCTCGACGCCCCGCCCACCGCCACGGCCACCGTCAAGACGGCCGGGACGTCGATCGACATCCCGCTCGAAGGCTGGAAGTCCGACACCGTCCGCACCTACCTGGATGGCCTAGTGAAGGTCCGTCGCCTCCCCGGTTCCGCCCGCCTGACCGGCCCCGAGACCGAGGACGACTACCCCGCGATCGCCCGCGACGCGAGGGGGGGCGGCGCCTGGCTCGCCTACGTCGAGTACCAGCCCGAGCGGTTCCGGCTCAACCAGCAGCCGACCGCCGACCAGTTCGACGCCGTTCTGGTCCCCAAAAACAACGGCGATCGGATCCGGCTCCGCCGCTACCGCAACAACGCCTGGGAGCCGCCGATCGACGTGACCGGCAAGAAGCTCGACGTCTGGCGGCCCTCGATCACGGTCGACGGCGAGGGTTCCGTCTGGGTCGCCTGGGCCCAGCAGGTCGACAACAACTGGGACATCTACGCCCGCCGCTACAGGCCGGAAGGCGAGGGCGCCTGGTCCGACATCGTCCGCGTGACGTCCGCCCCCGGGACCGACTTCCACGTCGTCGCCGCGACCGACGGCGAGGGCCGCGTGAACCTCGCCTGGCAGGGGTTCCGCGACGGCAACTTCGACATCCTGACCGCCCGCCAGGAAGGCGGCAAGTTCTCGGCCGAATCCCGCCTGTCGAACAGTGCGGCCAACGACTGGTCCCCCACGATCGCGGCCGATTCCCGGGGGAAGGTGCATGTCGCCTGGGATACCTACGACAAGGGCAACTACGACGTCCGCCTCCGAACGATCGGCTCCGACAAGGTCCACAACGTCGCCGATTCGGCCCGATACGAGGCCCGCGCCTGCGTGGCGGCCGATTCCAGCGGCCGGGTCTGGGTCGCCTACGAGGAGGGCGACGAGCAGTGGGGCAAGGACTACTCGACCAACCAGTTCCAGCGAATCCCGTTCGACAAGAACCCCGGCTTCGCCCTGTATATCAACCGGACGGTGCGGCTCAAATGCCTCGACGGCGACGGCACGACCTGGTCGCAGCCGTCGGCCCCGCTCGACCAGGCCCTCGGCAACCTCAAGGCCCGCAAGCTGAGCATCCCCCGGCTGGCGTTCGACGAAGGCGGCCGCCTCTGGATGACGTTCCGGCACCATTCGCTCGCCTCCAACGCGGGCGAGATGTGGGATAGCTCGGCGATGGTCCTGGGCGGCAAGGGTTGGGCCGGGCCGATCTCGGTGCCGGGCTCGACCAGCATCATGGACAGCCGACCGGCCCTGCTGGGTTTGGCCTCGGGACTCTTGCACGTCGGCAGCAGCGACTACCGCACCAGCACCGCGAACAGGGGCCAGGCCGACATCACCGCCGCGATCCTGCCGCCGCCGCCCGCCGCCGAAGGGGGCGAAATCGCCCTGGCCCCGGCATCGGCACCGCCCGCCCCGACGCTGGAGACGGTCCACCCCGAGGAGGCCGCCGACGTGGCAAGGATGCGGGCCTACCGGATCGACGCCGGCGGGAAGAACCTCCGTTTGCTCCGCGGCGAGTTCCACCGCCACACCGGAGCTCTCGGCTCATAACGACGGCGACGGCACGCTGGAAGACTCGTGGCGGTACGCGCTCGACGCCGGCGGCCTCGACTGGATGGGCAACGCCGATCACATGAACGGTTCGAACTTCGAATTCATGTGGTGGTACGTCCAGAAGATGACCGACCTGTTCCACAACGCCCCCGCGTTCGTGCCGATGCACACCTACGAGCGGAGCGCCGTCTATCCCAACGGCCACCGCAACGTGATGTTCGCTCGGAGGGGGATCCGGCCGCTGCCGTTCGGCACGCTCGCGGGCACGCCCCAGGGCGGCTCGCCCGACACGAAGGTGCTGTACTCCTACCTGAAGCACTTCGGCGGGTTGTGCGCCTCGCACACGAGCGCCACCAACATGGGCACCGACTGGCGCGACAACGACCCCGAGGTCGAGCCGATCGTCGAGATCTACCAGGGCCACCGGCACAACTACGAGCACCCCGGCGCACCGAGGTCGCCCAGCCCCGAACGCCAGATCGGCGGCTACGAGCCGGCCGGTTACATCTGGAACGCGCTGGAGAAGGGATACAAGCTCGGCTTCGAAAGCTCCAGCGACCACATCAGCACGCACTGGAGCTACGCGGTTGTTTTGGCCGAAAACACGAGCCGCCAGGCGATCGTCGACGCGTTCAAGAAGCGGCACTGCTACGCGGCGACCGACAACATCCTGCTCGACGTCCGCAGCGGCGACCACCTGATGGGCGACACGTTCACCCTGCCGGCGGGTCAGAGGCAGACGTTGCAGGTTAGGGTCGAAGGGACGGCGTCGATCAGCAAGCTGCACGTGATCCGCGATAACAAGTACATGTTATCCACGGAGCCGAAAACGAAGACGGTCTCGTTCCGATACACCGACGAGGATGCGGCCCTGGAGCCGGGCAAGGTGCATTACTACTACGTCAGGATCGAGCAGGCCGATGGGAATTTGGCGTGGGCGTCGCCGATGTGGATCACGGTGGCGAAGTAGCGCTCGGCGACGACCCGGGCCCGGTCCAATCCGATCCGGGTACAAGCCCGAAGCGCAAGCGAGTGGACTCCGGTACCAGCCTCTGCAAGCACCCTTCGAGGCCAGAAGCGCAAGCGTGCGGACGATCTCAGCGGGCCACCGCGGGGGCCGAAGTCACGACCGGATCGACCTCAACAAACGATAGCAATCGGCCCCATCCGCCTTCGCCCCATCCATCGACAAACTGTGGGCATGCGCCAGGAACCCGCTTTCAACACCGGCGAACCCCTTGCCTATCTACTAACCTGGACCACTTACGGCACCTGGCTCCCGGGCGACATTCGCGGTTGGAATCGTCGTGGGCGGCCGGCGCACCTACCGCCGGATCCCCTGATCGCCGGCGATGCAATCCATCGGATGAAAGAACCCGAATTCCGCCTGGAGACAGGGCACCGCGAAGTGGTCGACGCGATCCTGGTGCGTCATTGCACGTTGCGAGGGTGGGTCTTGCACGCCAGGAACGTGCGGAGCAACCACGTCCACGCGGTGATCACTTCCCCAGGATGCCCGCCCGATCGGGCGATCGAACAGTTCAAGGCCTGGAGCACTCGCGCCTTGAAGGAAGTCCTCCCGGGACGCCAGAGGTTCTGGACTGAGGGCGGGAGTCGTCGCTACATCAACACATCCGAGCAACTGGAGATGGCGATCCGGTATGTCCTGGAGGGCCAGGATTGGTGAGATACGGGGATACCAGCCCCAATCGCGAGCGAGTGGATTGTTTCCAAAATCAGGTCGGTTTGGGGGGGAGATCCTCAATCCGGCTCCGAATCCAAGCTCGAGCCGCCAGCGAGTGGACCGATCACGGGGCGGGGCTCAGGGACAGTCCACTCGCTGGCGGCTTCGGGCTTGTATCACAGTCCACTCGCTGGCGGCCGGGCTTGTATCACAGTCCACTCGCTGGCGGCTGGGCTTGTATCACAGTCCACTCGCTGGCAGCTTCGGGCTTGTATCACAGTCCACTCGCTGGCGCTTCGGGCTTGTATCGGGGCGCTGGTGTCCGGATGGCTCTGCCTACCACCGCCAGAGCGTCGTCCCCCACGCCAAACCGGCCCCGAACCCGGCAATCAGCAGGAGGTCCCCCTTGCGGATCATCCCCTGCTGCATCATCTCGTCCAGCGCGATCGGGATCGAGCCGCCCGAGGTATTGCCGTACCGCTCCAGGTTCTTGAAGACCTTGTTGCGGGGGAAGCCCAGCACGTCGCTGGCCGAGTGGATGATCCGCACGTTGGCCTGGTGGGGGATGAACCAGCGGACATCTTCCACCGTGTAGCCGGCGTGGTTCAGCACCGCCTGCACCGAGTCGGCCAGGATCCGCACGGCCCACTTGAAGACGGCGCGGCCGTCCATGGTGAGGTAGTGCAGCTCCTTTTCCAGGGCCTCGGGCGAGGGCGGCATCCGGCTGCCGCAGGCGGGCCGGTTCAGGAGCGGGCCGCCCGAGCCGTCGGCGCCCCATTGGTAGGCCAGCATGCCCTGCTCGGGGCTTCCGGGCGCCAGCAAGACGGCGCCGGCGCCGTCGCCGAAAAGGGGGAAGCTCTTCTGGTCGTTGGGGTTGATGACGCGGCTGTTGCAGTCGCCGCCGACCACCAGGGCCCGCTGCGAGGATCCCGCCGCCACGAACTGGCAGCCGGTGATCAGCCCGTAGGCGAACCCGGCGCAGGCGGCGGCCAGGTCGAACGCCGGGCAGGCCAGGTGCAGGCGGTCCTGGACGATGCAGGCGGTCGAGGGGAAGTACATGTCGGGGGTCATCGTGCCCAGGACGAGCAGGTCGACCTCCGACGGCTTGCACCCGGCCTCCTTGAGGCAACGGGTGGCGGCCTGGGCGCACAGGTCGCTGGTCGCCTGGTGGGGGGGCGCGAACCTGCGTTCGAGGATCCCGGTCCGGTTGACGATCCACTCGGGATCGAAACCGTGCGAGACGTTCAGGTCCTCGTTGGTGACGACATTGTCGGGGGCATAGCTCCCGGTGCCGAGGATTTGCACCCCGGTGAGGGTGCGGGTGATCGGCTCGGCCTGCGAGGCATGTCCGTTATTCATGGGCGGTCCGTCGGTCGGGGACCGGCGTTGCGGGGCCTTCCTGGCGAGAACGGGGGTGCCGTTCGCATTCCTTGCGGCTCGATCCCCGACACCTGATTGTATCGGCCGGACGGCGCGGGTCGCCCCAGGATCCCGCCCCGGATCGGCCGGGAGATCCGGGAGATTCCCCCACGGGTAGGGATGCAACTATACTGGCTTTTGCCCCTGCTGGCCAGATCAGTGTTCCGGCCCCGGCCCCCGGTGGACCCCTTGAACGACGACCATGCCATCCGCCTGGGCCCGGCCTGGACCCTGACCGGCCGCACAGCCGGCGCGATCCCTCGGCGGATCGGCCTGCCGGCCACCTGGGATCTTGCGGAAGACCCGGTCCGGCTGGAACGGGCGTTCGGCCGGCCGACGCGGGGGGTCGAAGGGATGGCGGTGGCCCTCCGTTTGGGCCGGGTATCCGGCCTGCGGGCGGTCCGCCTCAACGGCTCGCCGCTGGGATTCGAGGCCGACGGGGCCGGGGGTTGCCCCGACGTGCCGATCCCGGACGGCCTGCTGCTCGCCCGGAATCGCCTGGAGCTGGACGTCGACCGCCGGGGCCTGGTCGGGGACGAGGGCGGCCCCTGGGGGGAGATCGCCCTGGTCTTCCGGCCGGCGTCGGCGCCCTTGTTGGGCGAAGACTCGCCCGGTTCCTATAATCGGACCGAAGCATCGCGTCCTTGAACCCCAAGGCCCTCGCACGCATGCAACGAGATGCCTCCGACTTCCCGGAACCGGCCGACCCGTTCGAGCCGATCCTCGACCACACCGAGGTGATGTCGCGATACTCGCTCTGCCTGGCCGGATTCACCCTGCTGGCCGCCGGGATGATGCTGCGGGGGATCGACGTCGGCCTGCACCTCTGGATCTTCCTCACGCTGGGGCTGCGGATGATCGGGGTGTTCGATCAGGACTGGTATTTCTGGATGGTCCGGGGGGCATGGGTCGTCGCGCAGGTCGCCGGCCCGTTCCTCCTCTGGGGCCGGTGGCCGCACCGCCGGTGGGCGACCCTGACCGGCATCCTGCTGGGGGCCGGCCTGCTCGACCTGGGCCTCTGGATCGCCGATTCCCAGGAGCGGGGCGGCCAGCTCGCGCCGGGACTGGGCGAACACCACTGGCTCCGGCTCCACCTGGCCCGCGCCGCCAGCTGGCTGCAGGTGGGGGCCGGCGTGGGCCTGGCCTCGACCTTCCTGGACCACCTGGGGCGGCACCAGGAGGCCCGACGGGCCGAGCGGATCCGCGGCTTCCTGGTCGCGGGCGTGGCGCTCTGGCTGTTCTACTTCGTGCGCGAGACGGCCTGGGACCACGGCTGGCCGCTGGTCCAGTGGGGCCTCGACGACCTGGGCCGGCTGCTGCTGATGGCGTATTTCCTGCCGCTGTCGCTGTCGGCCGTGCAACTCATGGTCATCGATATGATCGCCGCTCGGGAGGCGAACCGCCTGATCGCCGACTGGAGGAGCCACCAGCTCCACCACGGGACCGAGTTGCTCCGGTCCCCCTCCGACCTCGCCGATTTCCCCGCCGGGCCGGGATCGGCCTGAGCTTGAAAGGGTTCCCAGGATGTCGTCCGAGCACGAGCCGGGAGGGGCCGAAGTGCCCCTGTTCTTCTTCGAGATCGACGACGACGGCAAGCCACGCCACCTCGTCGGCTTCCTGCACCGGGTCCTCGCCGAGTCGCGGGGCCTGAAATCCGAGGCGATGGTGGGCGAGTTCGACCCGACGCCCACGGGCGACTTCGACCCGGCCACCTTCCGACGCAACCCCGAATTCGTCGCCGCCTTCGTGCAGTACATGAACCGCAAGGCCCGCGGCAACGCCGAGCTGCACGAGGCCGCGAAGCAGAGGCCGGGCGAGCGGCTCTACCTGGTCGACCCCCGCAACCCCGACGAGGAAGGGGCGCCGCCCGAGTCCGACGTCCTCGGCTCGTACGAGGTGGACGACCAGGGGGCGATCGTCCCCGACTCGTTCGAGTACAACGACCAGCACGCCTGGTTCTGCCCGCACTCGGGCATCTCGGGCGTCTTCCACGACATGGAGTTCTACGCGGCCCTGCATCCCAACGACTACCAGGGCGGGCCGTTCCGGATCTTCCAGCACGAGCCGGAGGGGATCTGAGCGGCGGCATCGCCGCGGATGGTTGTCGCAAAGGGCCGGGCCCGACACAATGGGGGCCTGGCCCGGACGCATCCGCACCCGATCGGTGACACTCCATGAATCGCCCCGCTCTCGGCCGGCTCTCGGCCTGGATCCTGGCCCTCTCGGCCCTTCTCAGCCCGTTCGCGACGGCCCAGGAACCCGCCAAGGCGCCGGCCCGACGGCCGTTCGCGAAGGCCGGCACGCCCCTGAAGCCCGAGCGGGCCCGGGCCTACGACGTCCGCCACGTCCGGGGCGACCTCCGGTTCGACACGGCCGCGCAGGAAGTCCGGGGGAAGGTCGCCATCACGCTCGCCCCTCTGTCCTACGGGGGCGGCCAGTCGGTGACGCTCGACTGCGGCGCCGGCCTGAAGGTGGCGAAGGTCGAGATCGCCGACAAGCCCTGCCGGTTCGAGCACCGGGGCGACGAGCTGTTCGTGATGCTCGATCGGCCCTATCGGCAGGGGGAACCCTGCACGATCGCCGTGACCTACTCCGGCGGGCCGTCGAGGGGCCTGCGGTTCATCCCGCCGAGCCCCGACTTCCCCGGCAGGAAGGCGGTCGCCTGGACGGTCGGCGAGCCCGAGGATGCGCACCACTGGATCCCCTGCTACGACGCGCCCAACGACAAGTTCACCGCCGAGATGGTCGTCACGGTGGATCGGCCGCTGATGGCCGTCTCCAACGGCGACCTGGTCTCGTCGAAGGAGAACCCCGACGGCACGTCCACGTTCCACTGGAAGATCGACCGCGAGCTGACGTCCTACCTGCTGTCGATCGACATCGCCGAGTTCCACGTCTTCCGCGACAAGCTCGGCGACCTGCCGGTCGACTACTATGTCCTGAAGGAAGTGGACGAGGAGACCGCCCGCCGGGTGCTCGGCAAGACGCCGAAGATGATCGAGTTCTTCAACAAGGCGATCGGCACCCCCTACGCCTTCAACCGGTATGCCCAGGTCTGCATCCCCGAATTCGGCGGCGGCATGGAGCATACCTCGAAGACGACCCTGACCGACACGATCCTGGTGGACGCCGTCGCCCACCGCGACAACGACGCCGACAGCCTGGTCGCCCACGAGCTGGCCCACCAGTGGTTCGGCGACCTGATCACCTGCCGGGACTGGCCGAACCTCTGGCTCAACGAGGGGTTCGCCAGCTACTTCGACGCCCTGTTCACCGAGCACGACCGGGGCGAGGACGCCTTCCGCCTGGCGATGGCCGACAACCTGTCGGGCTACATCAGTTCCGACCGCGAGTACCGACGGCCGATCCTCGAGTACCGCTACGACGACCCCTGGTCGGTGTTCGACAGCGTCACCTACGCCAAAGGGGCCTGCGTCCTCCACGCCCTACGCGGCCTGCTGGGGGACGACGCATGGTGGAAGGGGATCCGCGACTACGTGGCGTCCCACAAGGGGAAAAACGTCAAGACCGACGACTTCCGCGAGGCGATGGAAAAATCGTCCGGCAAGGACCTCGGGTGGTTCTTCGACCAGTGGGTCTCGCGGGGCGGCCACCCGGAACTGAAGGCGTCGTGGCGGTACGAGGCGGACGACAAGACCGCGCGGATCCGGGTCGAGCAGGTCCAACAGTCGGACGATACGACGCCCGTGTTCCGCCTGCCGACGACGATCGAGCTCGCCGACGAGTCGGGCGTCCGGTCGATCCCGGTCGTGATCGACGGCCGGACGCACGAGTTCATCCTCCCCGCCCCCTCGAAGCCGAAGATGGTGCGGATCGACCCGAAGGGCTGGCTCCCCAAGACGATCGACTTCCCCAAGCCGGCCGAGGAATGGACCTACCAGCTCGAACATTCGGCCGATGTGATGGGCCGGATCGGGGCGGCGTCGGCCCTGGCGAGCAAGTACGCGGGCGATGCGACCGCGGCGCTGCTGGCAAAGGCCTGGGCGAAGGAGAAGGACCCGAAGGCCCGGGCCTCGATGGTCCGCCACCTCGGCTCCTGCGGTGAGGCCGCCCGGGCCGGGCTCCTGGCCGCGGCGAAGGACCGCGAACCGGGCGTCCGCTCGGCCGCCTTCTCGGCCCTCGCGTCCTTGAAGTTCGACCCCGAGTTGGAGTCCCTGTTCCGGTCGGCCTGGGCCGACAAGGCCGAGAGCTACCGGGTCCGCGCCTCGGCCCTGCGGGCGCTCGAAGCGGCGAAGGTCAAGGACCGTGAGGACCTGTTGAAGGCCGCGTTCGAGGACCCGTCCGGCAATCGATCGCTCGGGCAAACGGCCCTCGGCATCCTGCTAGGCCGGGGCGGACAGGAGGCCCGCGAGGCCGCCGCGACCTACGCCGCGCCGGGCCAACCCCTGGCATTCCGGTCGATGGCGGCCGGTTCGCTGGCGAAGGTCGCCAAGGACGACCCGAGGGCCGAGCGGATGCTGGTCGGCCTGCTGGATGACCCCGCGTTGAACGTCCGGGCGGCCGCGGCGAATGCCCTGCTGGACAACGGCTCGATGGCCAACCTGGCGAAGATCGAGGCGGCCCTGGCCCACATCGACGGGCCGGCGAGGCCCGCGATCGAGGCGCGATTGAACGCCTTGAAGGAGCCGAAGAAGCCCGCGGGGGCCGCGCCCCCGAGGGAGGCCGCCGACCTGGATCGCCAGGCGGCCGAACTGGAGTTGAAGGCCCGCGAGCTGCGCAACCGGGCCGAGGCGCTCCGCATCGAGGCCGAGAGGAAGGCGGCCCCCCGGGCGAACTGAGCCCGGCCCGCGGATCCCCTGGAATCCATCCGTCGGCGCGCGTAGATTTGACGTCGAGGCTACCTCGCGAGTCGAACCCGGGGGGTCCGGCCATGCACGAAGACGCGACGGCGACGGACGACCTGATCCGGCGGGCCCAGGCCGGGGACGAGTCGGCGCTGGCCGAGCTGTTCGACCGCCATCGGGCCCGCCTCCGCCAGATGATCCGGATGCGCCTCGACCGCCGCCTCCAGGGGCGGGTCGACCCGTCCGACGTCCTCCAGGACGCCTTCATCGACCTGTCCCGGAAGCTGCCCGAGTATTCCGGCCGCGACTCGCTGCCCTTCTTCATCTGGCTCCGGCTGGTCGTCGGCGAGCGGCTGCTGCGGGTGCACCGGCAACACCTGGGCACGGCGATGCGGGACGCCCACCGCGAGATCTCGCTGGGCCCCCGCGCGATGCCGGAGGCCAGCTCGGCCTCGCTGGCGGCGCAGCTCCTGGGGCAATTCACCACGGCCAGCCGGGTCGTCGCCCGGGCCGAGATGCAGGCGTTGCTCCTGGAGACCCTCAACGGCCTCGACCCGATCGACCGCGAGGTGATCGCGCTGCGACACTTCGAGGAGCTGAGCAACGACGAGGTCGCCGCCGCGATGAACCTCACCAAGGCGGCCGCCAGCAAGCGGTACATCCGGGCGCTGCTGAAGCTGAGGCGGATCGTGGGCGAGGTCCCGGGGCTGGCCGACGGGATGCAATCGGGATCATGAGCACGGGGGATGCCACGTTGGTCCGGCCCGCGGACGACGAGATCGACCCGCTCGATCGCCTGGCCGAGGAATTCCTGGGGCGGCTCCGCCGGGGCGAGCGGCCGTCGGTCGAGGAGTTCGCGGCGCGCCTGCCCGAGCAGGCGGTCGAGGTCCGCGAGCTGCTGGACGCCCTGATGATGGTCGAGGGCCTCAAACCGTCGGACGAGCCGATCACCCATGGGTCGGGCCAGGCCGCGTCGCCGGGCGGCCCGCCGATCGACCGCCTCGGCGATTACCGGATCCTCCGCGAGATCGGCCGGGGCGGGATGGGCGTGGTGTTCGAGGCCGAGCAGGTCTCGCTGGGGAGGCACGTCGCCCTGAAAGTCCTGGCGGCCTCGGCCACCCGCTCGTCCCTTCAGGTCCGGCGATTCCTCCGCGAGGCCCAGTCGGCGGCCCGGCTGCACCACACCAATATCGTGCCGGTCTTCGGCGTGGGCGACCAGGACGGCCACTTCTTCTACGCGATGCAGTACATCCCGGGACTGGGCCTCGACAAGGTCCTGGAGGAGATCCGCAAGCGGAGGTCCCGGGATGGTGCCGCGAACCCGGGGCCTGCACTTGACGGCTCGGGTAAGGCCGCCGACCCCACCGAGCCGCTCGTCCCGGGCGGGGCGGGCGCGCCCATCGCCCCCGCGGGGGAATCCCGGCCGGCCATCTCCCTGCCCGGGGACGTCTCGCTGGCCGACGCGAGCGGGTCGGGCGACCGTTATTTCCGGGGGGTGGCCAAGGTCGGGGTCCAGGTGGCCGAGGCCCTCGAATATGCCCACCAGCGGGGGACCTTGCACCGCGACATCAAGCCGTCGAACCTGCTGCTCGACCTGCAAGGGAACGTCTGGGTGGCCGACTTCGGCCTGGCGAAGGTCTCCGAAGGGGACGAACTGACCCGGACGGGCGACCTCGTCGGCACCCTCCGTTACATGGCCCCCGAGCGGTTCGAGGGCCGTTGCGACGCCCGATCCGACGTCCACGCCCTGGGGCTGACCCTCTACGAATTGCTGGCCCTCCGCCCGGCCTTCGACGCGGCCGACCGCCACGGCCTGATCTTCGAGATGACCCGCCGCGATCCGCCTCGCCTCCGCGACCTGGTCCCCGACATCCCCCGCGACCTGGGCACGATCGTCCAGAAGGCGATCGAACGCGAGCCGGCCCACCGCTACGCCTCGGCCGGCGCCATGGCGGCCGACCTCCGCGCCTTCCTGGAGCACCGGCCGATCGAGGCCCGGCGGGTCAGCTCGACCGAGCGCCTCACCCGATGGGCCCGCCGCAATCCCGGCCTGGCGACGCTCGGCAGCGCCGTGGCCGTGCTGCTGTCCTTGACCGTGGTCGTGATCGCCGTCGCCTACGCCCGCCTGACGAGAAGAGCGCCCAGGTGCTCGAGAACCTGGGCAGGGCCGAGGAGGCCGAGGAGGCGGTCGTCCGCGAGCTGGTCGAGTCGTCCCTGGCCCGCGTCCAGGCCCAGCGCCGGAGCGGCCGGATCGGCCGACGGTTCGAGGCGCTCCGCGTCCTGGAGGAGGCCGTCCGGCGCGACCGGGACGGCGAACGCCTGGCCGATTGCCGGAAGGAGGCGATCGCCTGCCTGGCGCTGGCCGACCTCGACCCGATCCCGATCGCGATGGGCGGGATCGCCGCCATGCCGGTCGGCGTCGACATCGACCCGGACCATGATCGGGTCGCCCTGGCCCTGCCGGATGGCACGATCGTCGTCCGATCGCTCCCGGGCGATCGCGAGTTCGCCCGGCTCGACGGCGGCGGGATGCCTTCGGCCCGGATCCGCTTCGGGCCCGGCGGCCGGCACGTCGCCGCCAAGGCGGAGCGCGACGGCCGTTCGGCGTTCCGCGTCTACGACCTGGAAACCGGCCGGCGAATCCTCGACGTCCCCGCCGGGGCCTTCCAGGCGGCATTCGATTTCCACCCGACGCTGCCGATCGTTGCGGCCGGCCGCCGCGACGGCAGCATCCTGCTCTACGACCTGGGGACGGGCGAGGTACGGTCACGGATGGAGCCCGGCGCCGTCCCCTGGGCGATCCGCTTCGACGCGTCCGGCCGACGCCTGGCGGTCGTCAGCCCGAGGTCCGACGAGGCGTTGCAGATCCGCGACACCGACGACGGGCGCCTGCTGGCATCCCACATCGAGCCGGAGCGGGCCCGGGTCGTCGACTGGCACCCCGACGGGCGTTGGCTGGCCGCGGCCGGCGAGGACGGCCGGATCCACCTCATGGACGCGGAAGACCCGGCAGGGCCGAGGCGGATCCTGGAAGGCCACGGCGGCCCGGTGGTCGAGCTGGCCCACCACCCCGGCGGGAACCTGCTCGCTTCGACCGGGGAGGACGGGACCTTGCGGCTGTGGGACATCACCACCGGCCGGGAGCTGGTCCGGGGCCCGGCCCACCTTCGGCACCGCCTCCGGTTCTCCCGGAATGGCTCGATTCTCGGCCCGGGCGACGACGGCTCGTCGCCGTGCCTGTGGAAGCTGGAGGCCGGCCAGGAGTTCACCTCCTTGATGGCCTCCGGCGGGCCCGGCCGGCCGATCCGATCGGTCGAGCCCTGGGCGATTCGTCGATCCTGGCCGCGGCTTCCGACGACGGCATCCGCCTCTCGAGGGGGGCATCCGGGCCAAGCGAGGCCCTGGGCCCGGATGCCGGGCACCCTGGCGGCGATCTCCACCCCCGGGGGGCGATCCGTCGTGTCGGCGGGACCGGGCGGGCTGCTGCTGTGGCCCGTTTCGGGCGTCCCGGACGGCCCCTGCCGGGTCGGGCCTCCCGAATCGATCGGCCCGGGGCCGGGGCAACCCGCGACCCGATTGGCCCTCTCCAGGGACGGGGCCACGCTCGCGGCCTCGCTCGACGACGAGAGGGGTCGGGTCATCGTCCTCGATATGCAGGGCAACCGGCCGCCGATCGAGTTGAATGGGCATCCCCGGGCCGACTACATCGCGGTCTCGCCCGACGGCCTGACGGTCGCCACCGGGACCCGGGAAGGCGATGGCGTGAAGCTGTGGGACGCGCGGACGGGCGAGGTACTCGCCGAGTTGCCCGTCCAGGGCGCCGCCGACGTCGCCTTCAGCCCCGATGGCCGCCGGCTTCTCACCTGCGAAGGCCCGCATTATCGCCTCTGGGACCTGGCGACCCGCGCGGAAGCCTGGCGGCATCCTCGCGACCAGTCGGGCGACCAGCCGGGGAAGGCGGCCTTCCGGGCCGACGGCCGGATGCTGGCGGTCGCCGGGACCCGCAACATCGTCCGGCTGCTCTGCCCCGCCGAAGGAGAGGTCATCGCGTCGCTCGAACCGCCCGATCCCCAGGAGATCACCGGCCTGGCCTTCGAACCCGACGGCAACCTGCTCGTCCTCGCCCCGGGAGTCGATGCCGTCCGCCGATGGGATCTGGACGCCTTGCGGTTGGGCCTGGACGGCCTGGGGCTGGGCGGCACCGACCTGGCGACCGGGCCCCGATCCGTGCGACCGCACCGGCCCGCCCCCGAGGTCGTCGTCGAGCCGGCCCCGTGGCTCGGCCCCATCGAGAGGGGTGACCGGGCGATCCAGGCCGGCCGGTGGGCCGAGGCGACCGCCGCCTATTGCGAGGCGATCGACGCGGGTGCCCCGAACGTCGATCCCTGGACCCGCCTGGCCCTGATCGCCGCCGCCTCGGGCGACGGGCCGGCCTATCGGGAGGCCTGTTCCCGGCTGCTGGCGCGATTCCGCGGGGCCTCGCCCGTGCCGAAGGTGGCCAACAACGTCGCCTGGACCTGCGCCCTGGCCCCCTCGGCGCTGGATGAATACGGGGACGCGCACCACCTGGCCTTCGGGGCCGCCTCGGGGGATCGCGAGCCCAGCCGCTGGAACACCGTCGGGGCGGTGCTCTACCGGGCGGGCCGGCTGGACGAGGCGATCCAGCAACTCGGCCATTCGGTCGAATCGCACGGGGCCGGGGGCACCCCGTACGATGCCCTGTTCCTGTCCATGGCGTACAGGCGACGGGGCGACGACGAGGAGGCGGCCCGGTGGTTCCGCCGGGCGCTCCGGCCCGGCCCGGCCGCGATGCGCAAGCCCGACGTCAGCGGGCCTTCCTCGTGGATCCCCGCGATCGAGCTCGACCTGCTGCGCCGCGAGGCGATCGCCCTCTTCGACATGCCGGCCCCTTGAACCCCGCCCGGACCGGCTGTCCCCGGGGATGGCCGGGGCGCAGGTGCAAGGAGGGCCCCGGCGCCATCGACCGGGCCGCTCCCCGAGCCCTGGCCGGAGCCCCGCCATGCCCGCTCGCCTGGTATCCCTGAGCGGGCAGGCCGATATCCGCCTGACCGCGGCCTTGATGGTCGTCGGCCGCGATCGCTGCTGCAACGTGCGGATCCATTCGGCCAAGGTCTCCCGCAGGCACTGCTGCCTCGCCCATTTCCAGGATACCCTCCTGGTCCGCGACCTGGGCAGCACCAATGGGATCGAGATCGATGGTTCTCCCGCCATCGAAGGCCGGGTGCGGCCGGGCGGGATCCTGTCGATCGCGCACCTGCGGTACCGATTCGAGGCGGATCCCTCCTCGGCCGGTTCGACGAGCTCGACCGCCTCGCATGCGCCCCATCCGGCGACGGCGACCGAGGAATCCGAGGAAGTCTGATCGACGATTTTCCGGCGACCTGTCCCCGGCCACGATCCTCGCGCAGGTCAGGCCGTGGGAGGCGACCGGATCTGTGCGAGTCGCCGAGGACATGCCGAGAACGAAGCCCAGGGCCGCGGGCCCGCGGGATGGTCGAAAGTACGCACACCAGGAACACGAGTGATCCCCATGCGCAAGACCAAAGGCCAGCGTCCCAGCCAGTCCCGCCGGTCCGCCTCGGGCGCCGGCAAGCCGCGGCGTCCCCGGATCTTCGGCTTCGAGGGCCTGGAGGCCCGCGCCGTACCGGCGGTCACGGCCAGCTTCCTCGGCCCCGCCGGCGTCCTGTCCATCTTCGGCGACACTCAGAATAACTCGATCGAGGTGAGCCGAAACGCCGCGGGCGCCCTGCTGGTCAACGGGGGCGCCGTGGCGATCCTCGGCGGCACGCCCACCGTGGCGAATACTTCCCTGATCCAGGTGTTCGGCCAGGCGGGCAACGACACCATCACGATCAACGAGGCCAACGGCGCCCTGCCGGCGGCCAACCTGTTCGGCGGCGCCGGCAATGACGTCCTGATCGGCGGTTCCGGCAACGACCTGCTCTTCGGCCAGGCCGGGAACGACACGCTGCTGGGCAAGGGCGGTAACGACTTCCTCTTCGGCGGCGCCGATAACGACACGCTCACGGGCGGCGACGGCGACGACCAGGTTTTCGGGGAAGCCGGCGACGATCGGATGATCTGGGACCCCGGGGACGATACCGACCTGAACGAGGGCGGCGACGGCACCGATACCGTCGAGGTCAACGGAGGCAACGGCGCCGAGGTCTTCACGGCGTCGGCCAACGGTACGCGCGTCCGATTCGACCGCCTCAATCCCGCCCCGTTCAGCATCGATATCGGCACGAGCGAGAACCTCGTCCTGAACGCCAACGGCGGCGACGACTCGTTCTCGGCGACGGGGAACCTAGCTCCCCTGATCCGGCTCACCGTCGACGGAGGCACCGGGAACGACACGATCCTCGGCAGCAACGGGGCCGACATCCTGCTCGGCGGCGACGGCAACGATTTCATCGACGGCAATCAGGGCAACGACGTCGCATTCCTGGGCGCCGGAGACGACACATTCCAGTGGGATCCGGGCGACGGCTCCGACATCGTCGAAGGCCAGGCCGGCAACGACCGGATGGTGTTCAACGGCGCCAACATCAACGAGATCTTCGAGATCTCGGCCAACGGCGGTCGGGTCCGCTTCACGCGGAACATCGCCAACATCGTCATGGACCTGAACGATGTCGAGGGGATCGACCTGAATGCCCTGGGCGGCGCCGACACGACCATCGTTAATGACGTCAGCGGCACCGACCTGGCGAGGGTTAATGTCAATCTGTCCGGCACGATCGGCGGCACGTCCGGCGACGGCCAGGCCGACACGATCGTCGTCAGCGGCACCAACGGCAACGACACCATCGGCATCCTGGGCTCGGGCACCTCGGTCGCGGTCATCGGCCTCCCGGCGGTGGTGAACATCACCAACGCGGAGGGCGCGAACGACTCCCTCGCGATCAACGCGTTGGGCGGCAACGACGGTGTGACGGCGACGACATTGCCCGCGGGCGTCGTCAAGCTGACGGTCGACGGGGGTACCGGCAACGACACAATCCTCGGCTCGCAGGGGGCCGATACGCTGCTGGGCGGCGACGGCGACGACTTTGTGCTGGGCGACAACGGCAACGATACCGCATTCCTCGGCGCAGGCAACGACACGTTCCAGTGGGATCCGGGCGATGGCTCCGACATCGTCGAGGGGCAGGGCGGCACCGACACGATGCTGTTCAACGGGGCCAACGTCGGCGAGAACATCGACATCTCGGCCAACGGGGGGAGGGTCCGCTTCACCCGCGACGTGGCCAACATCGTCATGGACCTCGACGACGTCGAGGCGATCACCTTCAACGCACTGGGGGGCGCCGACAACATCGTCGTCGGCGACCTCTCGGGTACCGACGCCCGGGACGTCCGAGTGAACCTGGCCGCGGCCGGGGGCGGCGGCGACGGCGCGGCCGACACGGTCACCGTGAGCGGGACCCAGGGGGCGGACCGGCTGGCCATCGCCAGCAATGGCTCGGGCATCTTCACGAAGGGCTTCGCGGCGAACGTCTCGATCGTCGGTGCCGAAGGGACACTGGACCGCCTGACCGTGAACGGCCAGGGCGGCGACGATACCATCGGAGCCGTCGAATTGGCGGCCGGGCAGATCGGCCTCACTCTCAACGGCGGACTGGGAAATGATCTGCTGCTCGGCAGCCAGGGGAACGACCTGATCAACGGCGGCGACGGCGACGATGTCGCCCTGATGGGCGACGGCGATGACACCTTCGTCTGGAACCCCGGCGACGACAACGACACGATCGAAGGCCAGGGCGGCAACGACACGATGCTGTTCAACGGGGCCAACGTCGGCGAGAACATCGGCATCTCGGCCAACGGGGGGAGGGTCCGCTTCACCCGCGACGTGGCCAACATCGTCATGGACCTCAACGACGTCGAGGCGATCAACTTCAACGCGTTGGGCGGCGCCGACAACATCACGGTCGGCGACCTTTCCGGGACCGGCGTCCAGGCCGTCAATCTGAACCTGGCGGCCGCGGGCGGCGCGGGCGACGGCGCGGCCGACCGTGTGACCGTTCAGGGGACCAGCGGCGATGATGTGATCGCCCTCGCGGGCGACTCGAGCGGCGTCTCGGTCTTCGGGCTGGCGGCGACCGTCAACATCACCGGGGCGGAGGCCGCGAACGACCGTCTGATCGTGCAGGGCCTGGCCGGCGACGATGTCCTGGAGGCCGCGGCGATCGCGGCCGGCTCGATCGGCCTGAGCCTCGACGGGGGCGACGGCAACGACATCCTGATCGGCGGCGACGGGAATGACACCCTTCTCGGCGGGGACGGCGACGACATCCTGGTCGGCGGCCCGGGGAACGACGTGCTGGACGGCGGCGCCGGCGATAACATCCTGATCCAGTAAGGTTTCACTGCCCCAAGGATCCACGCCCGGCCGCGAGACCGCCGGGCGTTCCCACGCGCAGCTCAGTCGCCGGCGACCGACTGGACGATACCATTGAAGACGAATTTGAACGTGCCGTGCGGCTGGCCCCGGAACAGCACCTGCGGGCCGAACAGGGCAAGTCGACCCTTGCCGACGCGGGCATCGACGATCGCCACGCCATTCTCCAGCCGCTCCTGGCCCCAGGCCCAGCCGCTCCGCAAGGGGGCCTTCGAATCAAACCAGCCCACTTGCCGGAGATTCTCCGAACCGTCGCCGTTGAGCGGGCGAAAGGTGGGGCTCGTCGAGAACATCACGTCCGCCCGGTCGTCCATCCCCCAGGCCAATGGGTCGGACGGCTCGACCCGGATGCTCAGGACCGACGACGGGATGTAGTACTTCTCGGGCGGGATGGGCCGCTCCTTGCCTTCGGCATCGACGTCGACCAGTTGGTTCTTCAAGGGCAGTTCGAGGTCCTGGCCGATCCGGGTCGAGCCGCCGATCGCCAGGATCGTGCCGCCCGCTTCCAGGAACGCCTTGAGGTTGGCCAGGCCATTCCTGGCGGAGAGGGCCGCCCTCGCGCCCGGCCCCTGACCTCCGGGCCCCTGGGTGCCTTCGCCGGGCGGGGGGGCGTCGGCCGGACGTTCGTTCGCCGCGGGGGCATCGCCCCCGCCTTCCGGTCGTTCGCGATTGCCGGGGCCGGCGGCGTTCATGTAGGCCCCGTCGACCAGGATGATTGCGTCGAACTCGTCGCGGAGGTTCTCCTTGTCGAGTTCCGCGGCCTGGACGACGCGGAATGGGAACTCGAATCGTTCCAGCAGCCAACGCGTCCAGCCCGAGGGCATGGATCCGCCCGGGCGATCCCAGAGCGCGACGCGTGCCGGCTTCAATCCGACGGCCTCGGCGCCGGGGGCCGACTTGCCGCCCCGGAACGGCGTGCCCAGCTCGGTCGCCAGCGCTTCCAGTTTCGGCAGGGTCGCCGGCTTGCGGGGGATATAGAACGTGCCGGCATCGTACGAAACCCCGTCGATCTCGACCGCCTTCTGCAGGCGACGGACTTCCTCGCCCGACTTCAGGAGCCGGTTCACGGCAAGGAACGCATCGTTGAGCCGCGGACTGAGCCAGAAACCAACGGCCCCATCCTGGCCCGAAACCTTCGCGGACGGGGGCGCGATCGCCTCATCCCGGATCTCTTCGAGAGGGGCCTGGAAGCCGTCGAGGAACCGGTCGAACCGAATCCCCATCTGGAAGGCCAGGGTGTATCCGGCCGAGTCGTAAGGGCGGACGGGCGGGCCGCCCGGGTAGGCGAAATCGTTGGGATGGTCCTGCGGCTCGAACATGTCAAGGACATGGGCCCGGAACGATTGGGCCGTCTTCACGACGAACGAACCCCTGGGATAGCGGCGGCCCAGGGCCTCGAAATCGTCGGTGGCCCGATGGACCCGCACGCCCGTGCCCAGGAGCGCGTTGACGAACTTGGCGGCGGTCGGGAAATCGACCTGGTCGGCCGGGATGACGTAGGCCCGGGGGTCTCGCTTGGACGGATCGCGGAAGAGGCGGGCGAAATCGGCCTCGCTTCGGACCCGATTTCCGCCGGGTCCGTCCCGGCCGATACCTTGCGCCTGACCCAGTCCCACCAGAATCTGCTGCCCGCCACCGGCCGCTTGGACGACCTTGGGGGTGATCGTCCAGGAATCGCGGTTCCCCTTGTCGATGGCGTTGTGGCCCATCAGCCAGGCGTTGAACAGGAGCTGCTCGCGATGCCGCGAGGCGTAGTCGAGGACCGCCTTGCTGGCCGTCACCGAGTATTCGACCGATTGGCGGAAGTGCCATTCCTGGGGCGCGATCGGGTCGAGGTAATCCCCCTTGGGCAGGAGCTTGGCCGTGACCAGCGGGATCCGCATCGGCGTGGGCGTGCCGATCGTCTCGGTGAGGATGCCGATCATGTTGTGGAACCCGGCGGTGGTCCGCAGGCCGCCGTTGAACCAGGTGGAATAGGGGGCGCCCGACCTCGAGGTCGCCCCCGGCTTCCCCTCGGCCAGGAATCGCTGGGCCATCGAGGCGCCGACCGCGTCGATCCCGCTGATCGCCAGCGGGTCGCAGAAGTAATTGAACGGGTCTCGGAACGGCGGGAAGAACAGGACCGTGCCGGGCGGGCCCGCCTGGTGGTGGTTGTAGACGATCTGGGGGAGCCAGTCGCGGTACATTAACCGATTCAGGTTTTTGGTTTCGGCCTGGGTGTTCGCGTAGAAATCGCGGTTGTTGTCGTGCCCGATGTATTTCTGATAGAGCCTCGGCAACCCCTGAAGGGTACGCTTCTTGGGGTCTTCTTCCTTCATGTACCAGTCGGCGACGAGGTCGTGGCCGTCCGGGTTGGCGTGGACGAACAGGATGACGACCTCGTCGAGGATGCGAAGTGTCTCCTCATCCTGCCCCGTGAGGATCCGGTAGACGGTCTCGATGAGGGCCTGGGCGCACAGGGTCTCGTTGGCGTGGAGGCCGCCATCGATCCAGACGACCGCCTTCCCGTCGGCCGCCAACTTCCTTGCGGCGGCGGCGTCGAGCCCCTCGGCGAACGACAGCCGCCGGGCGATCTCGCGGTAATGGTCGATCCGACGCATGTTGGCGGGCGACGTGACGACCGCGGCGAGTTGCCGACGCCCTTCCTCGGTGGCGCCGATATCGAGGATCCGCATCCGGTCCGAGGCCCGTTCGAGCCGATCCCAGTAGGCCGCGAGTTGCTTGTAATTGGCCAGGCAATAATCCTCGCCGATGTCGAAGCCGAATTGCTCTCGGGGCGTGGGCACGGCCGGCTTGGGCGCCGGCTCCTGGCCGGCGAGCCAGAGCATCGACAGGGTCAGGATGGCCTTTCCGGGGGCGATCATGCGGGTGATCCTCGGGGGGGGGGGGGGGGGGGGGGGGGGGGGGGGGGTTGTCGTCGGGGGGGCGGGGCCGACGCCCGTCGCCTCTCCTTCAGGTCGAAATGCTCGCCGGGTCCCAGGAAGTAGTAGCGCTTCCCGTCGTGGTCCTTGCCGTCGTAGATGCCGACGACGCCCCGGCCGATCACCTCGAAGCGATCGCCCCGGACCACCACGGCCGTCGCCTCGTCGATCCCCAGGCCGAGCAATTCCGGGTGGGCCTCGATGACCTGCACGAGGTCGTCGGCCCGGCGACGGGGCAGGATGTGCTGATCGATCGCGACCCCGCGCACATAGCCGAACCCCTGCTCGTATCCCGGCGCCATCATCAAGGCGTTACCTTCGCGGGCCCCCCGCACGAGGTACGATCCCTGAATGGTGGCGCCCGCCGAGCTGCCGCCGATCACGCCGCCCCGGGCGAGCACCGCCTCGATCTCGCGTTGGGTGCGGGTCCCCAGGAACGAATCGACGATTCGCCATTGCCGGCCGCCGTCGAACCAGACGGCCCTGGCCGTTTTCAAGGGGGCCGCGAACTCCTCGGAATCGGCCTCGGCCCGGTCGCGGGTGTGGACCACCGCCACGTTCTTGAAGCCGAAGGCGCGAACGAATCGCTCGCCGGCCAGCTTCACGTCGACCGGGTCGGTTTCGGACGCGGTCGGGATCAGGACCACCTCGGCGTCACGGCCGCCCGCCAGCTTGACGAACCGGTCGATGATTTCGAGGGTCAGCGCCCCGCCGCCGACGATCAACAGCGAGCCGGAGGTCGGCCCGACCGCGGCCGACGCCGGGGTAGGCGCCGGCGATGGTTCCTGGGCAAGCAACGCGATCAGGAGCATCAGCGCAGGCATACGAATCTCCCCGCTCGGTCGTTCCGGCCGTGCCAGGATAACAGGCGTGTCGGCGGCAAGGAACGATCCGCGGGGTATGTTCGCGCCTGTCTCAGGCCGAACGGCGCTTCGGCAAGTCCGATTCCAGCGAGTCGAACTCGGCCAGCAGGGACCGGGCCGCGTTTGCCCAGGTGAACTGGCGGGCCCTCCGCAACGCCAGGCGGCCCAACCGATCCCGCTCGTCGGGGTCTTCCAGCAGCGATCGGATAGCCCGGCCGATCTCATCGACTTCGGTCGGGTCGAAGAATACCCCCCCCTCGCCGATGACCTCGGGCAGAGAGCCGGCCCGGCTGGAGATCACCGGGGTCCCGCACGCCATCGCCTCCAGGGCGGGCAGGCCGAAGCCTTCCATGAGCGAGGGTTGCACCAGCGCAAACGCCCGGCCGTAGAGGTGGGAAAGCTCGGCGTCGGGCACGAACCCGGGCAGCAGGACGCGACCCTCCAGGCCCGCCCTGGCGATCGCCTCGCGGATGGCCGGGACCTGGGTGTGAAAGACGTCGGAATGGTCGCCGACCAGGACCAGCAGGGTGGAGGTTAGCCCGCCAGCGACCTTGCCGAACGCCTCCACCAGCCTGGGCAGGTTCTTGTGGGGGCTCATGCCGCCGACGTAGAGCAGGAAGCGGCTCCCCGCCGGGATCCGATAGTGCCCGAGGATCTGGTCGGACACGGGCCCCGGGGTCGTCGGCCGGAAGACCGGCGCGGGCGCCTCCGAGACCACACCGACGCGGCCCGGGTCGATCTTGAACCAGGAGATCAGGTCGCGACGGGACGCCTCCGAGACGGTCAGGACGCGGTGCGCCCGCGACACCGAGGCGTATTCCTTCAACGCCCAGGCGTATCGGCCCGCCCGCGTAGGGAAGACCAGTTCGGGGTGGGCTAGGGCCAGGGTGTCATGGACCGTGACCACCAGCTTGCGGTAATTCCAGGCCGGGAAGGCCGAGTACGAGGCCGGGAAGAAGGCCACGTCGGGGGCTTCCTTCGCCATGGCGCGCCCCATCGCGAGCATGTCCCAGGCCGATCGCCGCCCCCTGGCCGAGGCGGCTCGGCTCGGAGCGACCTTGACCGGGGCCTCGACCACCCGGAAGCGGGAGGGCAGCGGGACCTGGCCCCGCGAGGGGCTGTCGATCACGACGAAGAAATCGTGGTGAGTGGGCAGGTCGGCCAGGGCCGCCAGCAGTTGGCCGGCGAACCGGCCGAAGCCGCGTCGGTTGGACAGGCTGCCGCCGTCGATGCCGATCTTCATCCGTTGCGTTCCCGGACGGAAGTCCCCCGCCGGGCCGATGGCGTCCGGGCCGGCAAGGGGCGGAGGGGGATTTCCTGGTCGAGCCAGGCCGAAGGCGCCAGTGCCGCGACGATCTCACCGATCCGGCAGGCATCCCAGCCGCTCGCCAGCCATGGCGAACGTTCGGGGCGGGCGAACGCCTCGATCTCGCGGATGAGGGCCGCCGGGCATCCCCGGGTCCACCCCGACCATCGATCGGCGATCCGGGTGCCCCGATAGCGACCGCGGATCCGGCCGCCCCCCCGGATCCGGCCCGACAGCCGCCAGCGGCCGGTCGTCAGGCGGAGGTAGCCCTCGGTCCCGAGCACGTCGAGCACCGGCGCCGGATCGCCGACGACGGCGCGAACCTCGGCGGCGGCGCGTTCCCGGTTCCTCAGCAGGGCGAACCCGGCCTGCGACGAGCACGACGTGACCTCGCCCAGCACCAGCCGGGCCAGGTCGCACGCCGTCAGCATCGGCCGTCCCGGCCCGACGCCGATTTCGATCCGAAGCCCCTCGACCCGGCCGATCCGGCCGTCCCGGCTCAGGCCCAGGAAGTCGCGGATCGGCACCTCGAATCGATGCGGCAGCGACGCGGCCAGGCGGACGCCGAGGCCGTCGGCCAGGTCGCAGAGGTCCCGGGCTTCCCCTTCATCCTCGTCGAGGAGGGCGGCGGACAGGACCGGCTTGCCGGACTCCAGCGCCCGCCGGATCAGGCCGCCCCGCGAGACCAAGGGCGAGGCGACCACCACGGCATCGGCCCGGCCGATCCGGTCGTCCCGGGGCGAAGGGTCGGGGATCATACCCAGCAATCGGCAACCCCGCGCGGCACGGACCGCCGCCGCGTGACCCGGGGAATCCCCGAGCACCAGCACGTCCAGCTCGGGTCCTCGGTTGCGGCTGTCCATCGTCTGGGGACCTCGCAAGGCAGCGGATCGATCGATCGGTTCAGGGGCGTCGGCGGAGCAGCCGGCGCTTGAGCCGGAGATGCCATGGAGCGGGCACCCGGGCCCGGGCCGAGTCGGGTCGCTGGCGGACCAGGCGGGCATGCCGCTCGCCCAGGAGCGTCATCGGGATATGGAAGTAAATCCAGGCCATCACCACCGAGAGGCCGCAGCAGAAGAAATACATTTGATGCAGCGGGATCGACAGCAGCGCGAACCGGGCCCCCCCGCGGGACGCCAGGAACCGGTAGAAGCGGTGGTTGAGCGCGATCGTGAGCGCCACGCAAGCGGCCGAGGCCGCCAGCGCGGGCGGATTGATCGGCGCCTCGGCCAGCCCGAGCAACGCCAGGCCGGTGGCCGCCACGCTCAGTCGCTGCGCCGGGCTGACGTTGAGATCCTTCTCGGGCATCCCCGACCGGAGCAGCAGCAGCATCCAGGGGATGCCCCGCTGGAAAAGGTCGGTCTTGAGGACGACCGGCAAGGTCCAGCGCTTCAGGTGGGCCACCTGGACGTCGCGGGCCAGCAAGATCCGGTAACCGGCCCGGGTCAATCGATACCCGAGTTCGATGTCCTCGATCGCGGGCCGACGGTAGAGGTCGGGGTCGAAGCCGCCCAGTGCGAGGAAGTCGTCCTTGCGGATCACGCCGCAGCCGGTCCAGAAGGTGTGGGCCGGCCGGGCGTCGTCGAGGAACTCCCCCTGCTGGTGGACGTAGTGGTGCAGCAGGTTCCGATAGCGGCTGACGGGGCCCTGGTCGGGCGGGTTGTCGTCGTACGAGCCGAACAAGGCGCTGAGCGTCGGCTGGGCCTCGAATCGGGCGAACGCCCGGGCCAGGGTGTCCGGGTGGGGGATGACGTCGGAATCGAGGAAGAAGATCAGCGGCGTCGAAGCCGCCTCGACGCCGACGTTCCGGGCCGATGCCGGCCCCCGCGCGCGGGAATTGCGAAGGACCCGGGCGCCGTACGCCTGGGCCAGGGCGGCCGAGCCGTCGGCCGAGCCGTCGTCGACGACGATCAGTTCATATTCGGTCCAGGTCGAGGCGCGGAGGCCCCGGAGGCAGCGTTCGAAGGCTCGACCCCCGTTATGCACCGGGATCACCACCGAAAGGCGCGGCCTCCGGGGCCCTGGCATCGCCAGACCGGCGGGGTAATCGTCCATGACCTGCCCTCGCCCGTCAGCAGGCCGCGGGCCGGAGTGCATCCCCATCCGTGGGGACGCCCGAACCCGGGGCGAAGGTCGCCTCGCCCGATGCAAGCCCTCCCGGTGGCTCAAGAAGTCGGTCAGGGTGGGAGGGCCGCATCGCCGCGACGACCGCGACGTGCGGGGGGAAGTTATACCGGTCCGCCCGATCGGTCAATCCGGATCGGCCGGGGCATGCCCCCCGGCCACGGGCGGATAATGCCCGCCGAGCCCCTTACGGACCCCCAGGAACCCGGCGACCAGGCCCGCCAGGACCAGCGTGACGCCGATGGCGATCTGCTCCTGACCCGCCAGGCCGCTCTCCAGGACCTTGCGGAAGGCGGCCGGGCCCAGGTCATGCGGCACGATCCAGAGGCCGACCGCAGCCATCAAGAACCCGAGTGCCCCCGAGAACAAGGACGGGGTCGCCTTCGATGGCCGCCCTTGCTGCCGGCCGATCTCGCTGTGGACGTATCCATACGAGAAATAGACCGCCAGGCCCAGGACCAACCAGCCGACGAACCTCCACCACGACGACGGCGGCAGATAATACATCAGGAAAAGGCAGGAGGCCGCCCCCAGTCCCGGCATCAACCAAGGGCCGAACGGCACCCGGAAAGCTCGGGGGCGATCCGGGTCGCTTCGGCGAAGGATCGGGATGCCGATGCAGACCAGCACGAACGCGAAAAGAGTGCCGATGTTGGTCAGGTCGACCATCTCGTCGATGCTGGCCACGCCCGAGAGCACGGCGACGACCAGGCCGGTGAGCAAGGTCGTCACATAGGGCGTCTTGAACCTGGGATGCACCCGGGCGAAGATCGGCGGCAGGAGGCCATCGCGGGCCATCGAGAAGAAGATCCGCGGCTGCCCCATCAGGAACACGAGCAGCACGGCCGTCTGGGCCACGACCGAGCCGACGCCGATGATCGCCCGGGGCCAGACCTGGGCGGGGGTGACATACCTCAGGGCCATCGTCAACGATTCGGCGCGTTCGTCCACGCGGTCCACGACTTCCTGGTAGGGGATCATCCCCGAGAACACCGCCGCGATGATGACGTAGAAGACGGTGCAAATCGCCAGGGACGCCAGGATGCCGATCGGCAGGTCCCGCCCCGGCCGCTTCGTCTCCTCGGCCACGGTCGAGACGGCATCAAAGCCGATGTAGGCGAAGAAGACGACCGCCGCTCCGGCCAGCGTGCCGCCCCATCCTTTGGGCTGGAACGGCTCCCAGTTGGCGTGCATGGTCGAGATCGGCACCAGCCAGAGGCCGAAGCCGACGAAGAACACCAGCACCAGGACCTTGAGGAGCACCATCGCCGCATTGAACCGGGCCGATTCGCGGATCCCCCAGATCAAGAGCCCGGTGATCGCCATCGTGATGCCGAACGCCAGCAGGTTGAAGATTACCGGGACGCCGAGGATGGTCGGGGCGTCGCCGAAATACTCCTGGTAGCGGGCGGGCTGGGTTTCGAGCAGGATCCGGGCGGTGCGGAAGTCGGTGGCGAGCCATCGGGGGAAGGCGATGCCGAGGTCGTCCAGCAGCGACCGGAAATAACTGGCCCAGGAGATCGACACGGCCACGTTGCCGATCCCGTATTCGATGATCAGGTCCCAGCCGATGATCCACGCCACCAACTCGCCCAGGGTCGCGTAGGAATACGTATAGGCCGACCCCGAGACCGGCACGAGCGACGCGAACTCGGCGTAACAGAGGGCCGTGAAGCTGCAAACGATCGCCGTGATCAGGAACGAGATCATCAACGAAGGCCCGGCGCCGGGGCGGATCGCGTCGCCGGCGGTGGCCGTGCCGATCGTCGCGTAAATCCCGGTGCCGATAATGGCGCCGATCCCCAACAGGGTGACGCTGATCGGCCCCAGGCTCCGGTTCAGCGAGGCGTGGCCGTCCTCGGTCGATTTCAGGATGTCATCGAGGCTCTTGGTGGCGAACAATCGGCGGAGCAACGGCAGTCCCCCCTCGTCCCGGGCGTCCCTGGCTGGCCCGTACGAGTGTGCCCGATGGGGGCGACGTCGGCAACCCGGCGACGCCAACGCCGAGACCACGATCGACCCGGACTAGTCAGCGAATTCCGGGTTCGTGCGGCCTGGTTGTGAATCGAAGTTCGTTGGCTATTCGTGGAACGGCACTCGACAAGGGCAGCAAGAATACGCTGCCGTCATCTTACATCCGCAATACGGGCACTCGCCTCTCCGACATCGGGCCCGACCTCGCCGCTCGATGGCAAAGAACTGTTGGTAGAGCCAGATCAGTAGAACGGCAGGAAAGGCTGCGAGAAGCCCCCATCCCCAACCGCATAGTGATGCGAGGTCGACGGCGATCAAGATGGCCGCAGCGATAGCGAGGCTACAAACATCAAATCCAGTGCAATCGTTGCGCGAACAGATCCACTCCGGCGCCTGTCCCGGCTGCATTTTAAGCAAGCGATGGAGCAGAGAAGTGCGCGGTACTTGGGACACGAAACGACCTTGAGATACTCACCCCGTACTCGAAGCAATATGGAACGCCTCCCGGAGGCACTCCAACCCCTCCCGACCCCGATCCAGCGACGCCGCCACGTTGATCCGAACCTCGCTTGTATTGATCACGCCGATGTTGATGCCATGCTCGGCCAACGCCCCGAACATCCGGGTCGCGACCCCGGTATGCGTCCTCATGCCGACGCCCAACACCGACAGCTTGGCCACCGCCTGCTCGACGGCGATGTCGGCCTTGACCGCCTTCCGCGCGGCCGTGACGGCGGCGACGGCCTGATCTCTGGGGACGGTGAACGAGAGGTTCGTCCGGCCCCCCTTGCTGGCGTCCTGCACGATCATATCGACCATCACGCCCGCCTCGGCGATCGCCCGGAAGACCAGGGCCGCCTGGCCCGGCTCGTCGGGCAGGTTCAGCAGGGTGATCCGCGATTGCCGCTCGTCGAGCTCGACACCCGAGATCACCAGGTCTTCCATACCGCCCCCCCCGCCGGCGACCTGGCCCGCGCCGTTCTCGGCCGATGGCGGCAGGGGTACGGCGGCGCGGGGCTCGCCCCGCTTCCGGGGCTGGAACGGCTTCGGCAAATCCTGCGCGGGGCGTTCGAGTTCGAACGCCTTGTGGATCAGCTTCAGGGCCTCGGAAGCGGCGCCGCGCTCCAGCAGGACGCTGATCTTGATCTCGCTGGTGGTGATCATCTGGATGTTGATGCCGGCCGCCGCCAATGTATCGAACATCGCTCGGGCGACGCCGGTATGGGTCTTCATCCCCTGGCCGACGACCGAGAGCTTGGCGACGTTGGCGTCGTGCGTAACTCCGCTGGCCCCGACCGCCTTGGCGGCCGATTCGGCGGCAAGCAGGGTTTCGGCCAGGTCGCCGGCCGAGACCGTGAAACTGACATCGGTAATGCCGTTGGTGGCGATGTCCTGCACGATCATGTCGACCACGATGTTCCGGTCGGCGATCCTTCGGAAGATCGCATGGACGACGCCGGGGCGGTCGGGCACTCCCAGGACGGTCACGCGGGCTTCGTCTCGGGCGAGCGCGGCGCCCGTGACGCTGGTGCCGAGCCGACGGGCCTGGCCCTCGTCGACGATCCAGGTACCGGCGGTGTCCGAGAACGAGCTACGGACGTGGATCGGCACGTCGTATTTCTTGGCGAATTCGATCGACCGCGAGTGCATCACGCCGGCGCCCAGGCTGGCCAGCTCGAGCATCTCGTCGTAGCTGATCCGGTCGATCTTGCAGGCCTCGGGGACGACCCGGGGGTCGGTCGTGTAGACGCCGTCCACGTCGGTATAGATCTCGCAGCCGTCGGCGCCCAGGACTGCGGCCAGGGCGACGGCGGTCGTATCCGATCCGCCCCGGCCCAGCGTGGTGATGTTGTACTTCTCGTCGACCCCCTGGAAGCCCGCGACGATGACGATCTTGCCCTCGTCGAGCGCCTCCTTGATCCGATCGGTGGAGATGTTGCGGATCCGCGCCTTGGTGTGGAAGCTGTCGGTGACGATGCCGATCTGGGCGCCCGTGAAGCTGATCGCCGGCACGCCCTGGGCCTGGATGGCGATGGCCATGAGGGCAATGCTAACCTGCTCGCCGGTGGAGAGGAGCATGTCCATCTCGCGGGCGGGCGGGCGTTCGGACAGCTCCCGGGCCAGGTCGATCAACTCGTCGGTGGTGTGGCCCCGGGCCGAGACGACGACCAGCACCTGCGACCCTTGCCGATGCGCCTGGATCGCCCTCCGGGCCGCGGCCAGGATCTTGTTCGAGTCCGCGACACTGGTGCCGCCGAACTTCTGCACGATCAACGACACTTCAGAAACTCCCCGCGAACTGGCGCTCCCCGGGCGGCCCGGGACGATGCTCCATGTTCCCCAACCCGCCCCGCACCTGGCAAGACCCCTGGAGAAGGCCCGCGGGTTGGGGTTCACCGGGCTGGCCCATTCCGGTATCAAGGTCGGCTTCGCGGTGGCCTCGGGAATCTGCCCGTCGGCCTGACCGTCTCGGAGCCTTCGGATCATGACGCAATCCCGGGGATCCTATCGACCAGCCGCCCTGCTGGTGGCGGCCCTGCTGGCCTGGCTCGACGGGGGCAGGCCCGCGGCAGGCCAACATCCGACCCAGCCGTTCTGCGAATGCCTGAAGGCCGCGGAAAGGCAGGCCGAATCGGACCGGGTCGATCGCCGGTTCCGCTCGCCCCGGGCCACCTTGCGCACGTTCCTGGCGGCAGTCATGCTGGCCCCCGACGTGCCCGAGAAGATCGAGGAAGCCTCGGCTTGCCTGGATTTAAGCGGCCTCACCGAGGAGTCCCGGGCCTCGCAATCGGGCCAGCTGGCCTATGGCCTGGACATGGCCCTCCGATCGGTCGGCGTGCTGACGACGATCGTGCCCGACCACGCCATCCTCGAGGAGTACGACATCGTCCGTGAACCGGGCGCGAGCCGCCACATCGTGCTCCGGCGGCAGCCCGACGGCCGTTGGCTTTTCGACGCGAAGACAGTCGAAGACATTCCGATCATGGTCCGGGAGATCCGCAAGGCAAACGCGAACGCGCCCAAGGCGGCCGACGACGTACCGGCGGCCTACCGGACGCCCCGGGCCACTTGCAGCACATTCTTCCAGGCGATCCGCGACCGCAACCTGGACGCGGCGGCCCGCTGCCTCGACCTCTCGAAAGTCCCTCCCCCGGCCCGGCATGCGCTCGGCCGGGAGGCGGCCGTGAAGATCAAGGAGATCTTCAACCGGGTCGCCCTGGTGCTCATGCAGGACGTACCCGATACGATCGACGGCGAGCCGGTGGTGGGCCTGGCGAGGCCCGAAGGCCGGATCGCCCTGGTCCGGCAGGAGTCGGGCGATCGCAAGGGCCATTGGCTGTTCGCGGCGGGGTCTATCGAGGATCTCGCCGAGCTTTACGACGCCCTGGAAGACGAGCCGGTCGTGCCGGAGGTGCTCGAGATGGGCGCCAATGCTCGACCCCGGTGGAGGGAATCGCCCGGACTCCGGCTGCGGGGCTACGTGCCGGAATGGGGTCGCCAGCGGTTTTACTTCCTGGGGCTGACTTCGTTCGATCTCTACCAGCCGTTCGGCCTGGTGGCCGTGGCGGCTGCGGCCTACATCCTGGGCCGCTTGACGGTCGCCCTGGGCTGGCGGTCGGTGATGAAGGGCTGCTCTCGTTCGCGAGTCCCGCTCGATCCGGATCGGGCGAGGGCCTGCATCCTGCCGATCGGCTGGCTTGTGTCGGTCCTCTTCCTGAACCAGGCGATCCGCTGGCTCGACCTGCGGGTCCAGGTCGGCGGCGTGATCTTCGAATTGCTCGCCCCCTTGACCCGGGTGATCGCGACCCTGGTCGCCTACCGATTGGTGGAACTCGGCGCCGCGGTCCTGTTCGAGAGGAAGGCGTCCCAGGGGGTCCGCTCGGGCCTGGCGGCGATGGTGCTGCCGGTCGTGTCGCTGGTCGCCCGGATCGGGATCGTGCTGGCGGGCCTGGTCGTGGTCCTCCGCCTGTTCGACCTGGACGTCGCGGCGGTGCTCGCCGGCCTCGGGATCGGCGGCGTCGCGGTGGCGCTGGCGGCGCAGGATACGCTCAAGAGCTTCTTCGGCTCGCTCACCCTGATCGCCGACCGGACGTTCGTCGTCGGCGACCTGGTGCGGATCGGAGAAAATGAGGGCGTGGTCGAGTCGGTCGGCCTGCGGAGCACGCGGATCCGAGGCGGCGACGATTCGCTGCTGACGGTGCCCAACTCGCAGCTCTCGACCATGCACCTGGTCAACTTCGGCGCCCGGCGCTACCGACGATACCTCACCACGCTGGCCGTCGAATATGGGACGCCCACCGATGCGTTGATGGCCTTCCGGGACGGCATCCTGGCAATCCTCCGCGAGCGGCCGACGGTCCGGCAGGAGGAGCGCCAGGTGGTCATCCACAACCTCGATCGGGAGGCGATCGAGCTCCAGCTCAGCCTCTTCTTCATCGTCGCGAATCGCGCCGAGGAGCTGGCAGAACGCGAGGCGGTGAACCTTGATATCATCCGCCTGGCGCAGAGCCTGAACCTGGAGCTGGCCCGGCCCAAGGGGCCGGCATCCCCGGGACGCGAGGCCTCGAAGGAATGGATCATGCACTCGGCGAGCCCGGCCGTCCCCGCGCCCCATGCGGGCCCGACGGGCGAATCGCCCGGGCCGGCACCGGCAGCCGCCGAGGCCGAATTCCGCCGGACAATCCCTTGACGCCTCCGAACGGGCCGATCTAGAATCCCGTTGGCGTGCTGATTCGAGGCGAAACTCACGGGCTACTCGGACCCGAGCCTTGTCCGCTTCAACCCTCCGACTTCAGGGCCGAATTCTAAGCCGGGCCCTCGGTCTACTCGACCGGGCGGAGTCCTAGGGGAAGCCTTCCGAGCGCCTCGAGCGTGCCAAGCAGGTTAAGAGCCCCGGGACCCGCCCCTGCGGATCCTGGGGCTTTTTTGTTTTCCCGTCCGACCTTGCCACCCCACCGGATCTGGCGGGTCCCACCCCACCGAACCCAACCCAACCGTCCACCCGGCCAGGAGGCAGGCGATGACCGACGATCGACGCGTGCGGATCTTCGATACAACCTTGCGCGACGGCGAGCAATCGCCCGGCGCCAGCATGAACCAGTCCGAGAAGATCGAGGTTGCCCGCGCGCTCGCCGCCCTCGGGGTCGACGTCATCGAGGCCGGATTCCCGATCGCCTCTCAGGGGGATTTCGACGCCGTCCGCGCCATCGCGACGGAGATCGCCGGGCCCGTGATCTGCGGGTTGGCCCGCTGCAACGACCGCGACATCGACCGGGCATGGGAGGCCATCCAGTATGCCCAGAAGCCCCGGATCCACGTCTTCCTCGCCACCTCGGCCATCCACCGCGAGCACAAGCTGCGGATGACCAAACAGCAGATCATCGACCGCGCCGTCGCCAGCGTGAAGCGTGCGAAGGGTTATTGCGAGGACATCGAGTTCAGCCCCGAGGACGCCGCCCGGACCGAGCTCGATTTCCTGTGCGGCGTCATCGAGGCGGCCATCGATGCCGGCGCGACCACGGTGAACATCCCCGACACCGTTGGCTACATCACCCCGGCGCAGTACGGCCAGGTGATCCGAACCCTCATCGAGCGCGTGCCCAACATCGGCAGGGCGATCATCAGCACGCATTGTCATGACGACCTCGGCCTGGCGGTGGCGAACAGCCTGGCGGGCGTCGAGGCCGGCGCGCGGCAGGTCGAATGCACGATTAACGGTATCGGCGAGCGTGCCGGGAATGCCGCACTCGAAGAGATCGTAATGGCCCTGAAGACCCGCCACGACCACTTCGGCCTGGATACGAACATCAAGACCGAGCGTCTGTTCCCGGTCAGCCGGATGGTCTCGTCGATCACGGGGCTGGTCGTGCAGAGGAACAAGGCGATCGTCGGCAAGAACGCGTTCGCGCACGAGTCCGGCATCCACCAGGACGGCATGCTCAAGGAGCGGTCAACCTACGAGATCATGAAGCCCGAGGAGGTAGGCGTCTCCAAGACCGACCTCGTGCTGGGCAAGCACTCGGGCCGCCATGCACTCCGCGACCGGGCGATCGACCTGGGATACCACCTGAACGACGACCAGGTCGAAGCCCTGTTCGGGCAGTTCAAGGCCCTGGCCGACAAGAAGAAAGAAGTCTACGACGAGGACATCGTCGTCCTGATCGAGAAGTTGATCGGCGACGACGACATGCCGGCCCCCTGGCAGTTGCTCAGCCTGCACACGACCGCGGGCACCAGCGTCCTGCCCACGGCTACGGTCGAAATCCGCCGGCCCGATGGAGAGGTCGTCCGCGACGCTGCGATCGGCGACGGCCCGGTGGACGCGATCTTCAAGGCGGTCGAGCGGGTCACCGGCGTCCGCGCCAACCTCCGCGAGTTCGTCGTCCGCTCCGTCACCCAGGGCAAGGACGCCCAGGGCGAGGTGACCCTGGAGCTGGAGGTCGAGAGCGATCAGGGCAGTTACCGGGGCCGGGCCGCCTCCACCGACATCGTCGAGGCCTCGGCGCTGGCCTACCTGAATGCGGTGAACGCCATCGCCACGAGGCGGCAGCGCGGCTTGGCCCGCGAGGTGACGGCCAGGCCGGGCATGGGGGCCTGATCGGGGCGATCACGCACCATGGCCGCGACCGCCGAGGTCCAACCCTTCGGCGGCCGCGGCATCCAAGATCCAGGTCACGGAATCGCCCGCCAACTGCAGCAGCGAGGCCGGCATCGCGGCCGTCAGCGGGCCGAGCAGGGCCGAAGCTACGGCTTCCGCCTTCGCCGGGCCGAAGGCGAGGACCAGGATAGATCGGGCCGCCAGGATCGGGCCGACGCCCATCGTCAGGGCCTTCATCGGGACCGCATCGGCGTTGCCGCCGAAATCGGCGAGTGCATCGGCACGCGTGATCGGGTGCAGGTCGACCGGCCGGGTCGGTAGCGACCGGGCTTCTTCCAAGCCCAGGCCCGACGGCTCGTTGAAGCCGATGTGCCCGTTGCGGCCGATCCCCAGCAATTGCAGGTCGAGCCCGCCGGCTGCGGCGATCCAGCGGTCGAACTCGGCGCAATGGTCCCCCGCGAAGGCCGGGGGGACTGTCCCGTCCAGGACGTGAGCATGGTCGGGCGCGATGTCCACTTTCGAGAACAAATGCCGATGCATGTAAGAGCGATAGCTATTAGGATCGAACGGGCTGATCGGGTAGTACTCGTCGAGGTTGAACGTCTCGACATCGCGGAAGGAGAAACTACCCGCCCGATGGAGCTCGGACAGGCGTTCGTAGACGAGGATCGGCGTCTTGCCGGTCGCGAGGCCCAGGACGGCCCGACCCCGCGCAGCGATGGCAACCCTGGCGGCCTCGACAATCCGATCCGTGGCCAGTCGGGCGCCCTCCTCGGGTCCGGAAACCAGGTGGATGCGGGCACCGGCCAGGTCCCGGGGCGGGGCTGCGGAAGTCGGCATGGTGGGAGGGCGTCTTGGTTGGGTGGGGTGAAAGCCGCGGCTAAACGGCCGCCGGCAGGAGGTCGGACGGCCATTCCGAGAGTTCGCTCGGGATGAAACCGCCGAGGATCCCCATCGCGAGTTGCATGGGGTCGAGCCGGGCGCGTTCCGGATGGCTCCGGTCATAGGACTCGATCTGGAACAGCTCGACGCCGACGTGCCGATCGTCCCTCGACGAGGACCGGCCTCCCAGCTTATGGCCTTCCGACCACTCGCGGGTGAGCGCGGCATAGGCCCGGCCCAGGTGGTTACAGAACTCGGTGTAGTCGGTCAGCTGGACCTGCGAGGCGTGGCAGTTGATCGCCCACTCCTTCACACGCTCCGCCTCTTCGTCGTAGGGGAAGAAGCAGTTGGGCTGGGGGAGCGGGCCCCAGGGGGTCCAGCCGCTGAGGACCATCGTATCGGCCCGGGCGGCGCCGACGAGGCCGATGGCGGCCAGGGCCCGGGTCATCCGGTGGGCCTGGTGGGCGTCGGTGGCGGGCGGCACGATCAGGGCCCCGGGGTTCCGGTCGCGGAACCAGGTGACGATCTTGTCGATGTCGGCGGGCGACGGTCGGTAGCCGGGGTTCCGGTAAGCGTCGAGGTGCCACAGTACCGCCTCGGCGCCGAGGACCTCGCATTCGAGGCGGAATTCCCCCTCGCGAACGCTCGCCTTCTTCTTGGTGTTCAACCAGTGGGCGTCCACGTTCCGCTCGCCGGTGAAGACCAGGACCTCGATGACCGGCAGGGCCCGGCGGACGGCATACTCGTGGAGCAGGCAGGATGCGGTGATGGCGCCGTCGTCGGCGTGCGGACAAAGCATCACCAGCGGCCGGTCAGGGCGGATCGCCTGGCGAAGCGCATCGCGAATGTCCGCCAGTTCGCCGTGGGCGGCCACCTCGTTGACGGGGCGGAGGAGGGCTTCGAAGACCGGCTGCGGTCGGTCGTTACCCCCTGGCGGATTTACGGATCCCATCGGCGGAACTCCGGCATGTGCGATCCGTCCCATCCCCAGGCCGACCCTCGGCGGCCCCGGCCGGCCCGGCCGGGGTTCGGATCGCGGGCCGATGACACCTCGCCGTTTCCATTTTTCAGTGCGGGGGGGCCGGCGTCAACTCGCGGCGGCCGGCCCGGCAAAAATCGGGTCAGAGGCTCGCCTCGCGGAAGAGGCGGGCGCGGAAACTCGACCACTCGTCAGTCCTTGCCGGCTCGTCCGGATGCCTCGCCAGGAATTCCGAGACCCGCCTGTCCAGCAGGTCGAAACGCTCGGCCAGTACCCGGACCGCAGAAAGGGCCAATTGCTCCGCGGCGTTGGGGTCGGCCCGCCTCAGGACCGCGTGCGCGTCGTGATCGAGCGTCAACAGCCAGAGGTCGGTCTGGGCCTTCACCGAGACGCTCGGGGCGACGGTGCGGAAGAACGAGGTCTCGCCGAAGACCGAAGGGCCCGTCAGGTTGGCCACCGCCTCGACGTGCCCGTCGATCACCATCCGGTAGACGGAGACGGAGCCTTCCAGCAGGAACCAGATCCGGTCGTTGGGCCGGCCCTGCTCCAGCAGGAGGGTCCCTGCGGCGACCCGCCTCTCGTCGAGCACGTTGATCAGTTCCCGGCGGGTTGCGGCGTCCGCGCCCGGGAGGCATGTCGAGCCCAGGAACCGTTCCGCAGCCTCGGCCGTGACCATCGAGCCCCCTTTCCCGCGCGATCGGCCGCGTCGAGGGAGACGCGAGACCGGCGGCGCGGGTTGTACCGGATGAGACGACCCAGCGGCCCCGACGATGCCCGATCGCCTGTGGAGGGGACGGGGCCCTGACGATTCCAGGATTGTACGGGGAGGAAGACCCGGAAGCGAGCCGGCCCGTCGGTGGAGGGAGTCACCATGCAAGTCGCGCGGATCGTGGCGGTTTCCGCGATCATGCTGGTCGCGCCGGTTTTGAGCGGGTGCGCGATCGGGACCGGCCGCATGCGGCGGGAATCGGCCGAACCGCTGCCTGGCCGCCTGATCGAACCCGTCGAGCCGTCGGTCGCCGCCCCGGCCGGTAGCGGCCAGGCCTGGTGGAAGGGACCCCTGGTTTCGGTCGCTGCCCAATCCAACTCCTCCCACCCCCAGTTGGCTGCCGATTCCGTGTTGGCGCCCGGCAAGTCGAACACCACACCCCGTCGGCGATGGTTCCAGGGCTGGACCATGGCCCCCAGCGAGATCACCGCCAATTTCAAGGCCAACCTGAGCAACCCGACGGTCCCTTCGGTCGCTTCGGGGGGCGCGGGAAATGCAGGCCATCGCCAGTCGACCCCTGCGGTGACGCAGACCAGGGCCACGATCGACGCGGCGGTCTTGCCGAACGTGCCGACCTCCGATGCCCTGAAATCGCCGGTGGTCCGGGCATCCCGCCTGGCCGCCAAGCCGGTGGAAAGCCTGCCAGTCTCGATCGCGTTGCGCCTTCCCCCTCGGGCTGACGAGGAAGACCGATTGGTGTCGCACGAGGCGCCGCTTGCCGACATCAAGGCCGAACCTGTGGATGTTACACCCAGGGTTCGCAAGCGGCCCGAACTCGACCCGCCCCCCGCCGAGGAACCCTCGCGCCTCGCCGCCGCGATGAAGGAGAAGGATTTCCCCGATCCGATCATGCCGCCCGACCTGGACGACCTGGACAGGATCCTGGAACGTACCCAGAACGGAGAGGCGGTCCCGACGGTTGCCCAGGAAGTGCCCCCGGACCCCGACATGGACGAGCGGTTCCAGGGCCGTCGCCGTCTATCGACGCTGCCACCCCCCGGCACCACCACAACCCTGACGATGAAGGGGACGGGTACGCGTCCCGTCGGGCTCCCCGCGAAGTTGCCCGATCCCACCTACCCCGAAGATCGGACCCGCTACGGCACGATGATGGGCCGGGCCCCCGAACCGGAGCCGGCGATGTCGCAGACACCGGCCAATACCGGCACCCCGACGCGGCGTCGGGGAGTCCTCTACGGTGTGGCCGATGCCATCAGCGGCCTAATGCGTCGTGAACCGGGCAACATCGCGGAGTCCCGGTAAATCGCGGAGATCCCCGCCCCGGCGGAGTTCATCGGCGAATCGCCGGAGCACCAGTTCCAACTGGTCGGCCACCTCGGGGTTCTGCTCGGCGACGTCGTTCTGCTCCCAACGGTCCTCCGGCTTCCGGTAAAGCTGGGGGGCCCTGGGCGGATCCTCGGGATCCGCAGCGACCGGCAGGATGTAATGCCAAAGGGTTGTGCGGATCGCGAATTCCTCGACATCCATCCCCATACAGGCATAGTCGCGGACCTTGGTGGACTCCCCGCGGATCAGGGGGAGGAGATCCTGGCCGTGCGTCTCTTCGGGGATCGGCAAGTTCAGCCAGGAGAGGATCGTGGGGAACAGGTCAACCGTCTGCACCAGGGCCCGATGGCGGCGACCGCCCCGCTGCGCCCCCGGTAGTCGGATCACGAGCGGCGTGTGGACCAGTTCTTCATGGAGCCAGGGGAGATAGCGGCGGACGTAGCCGTGTTCGCCCAGCGGTTCGCCCTGGTCGGCCGTGAAAATGATCAGGGTATCCTCAAGCCGGCCGAGGCCCTTGAGGCCCTGCATCAAGGCACCAATCCGGTCGTCGAGCAGGCTGACGCAGCCGGCATAGGTCCTGCGGATTCGGAGCAGTTCCTCCTCACTCAGGACGTCGCCGACCGGGCCGGCGGGCGTGTCGATCAGGATCCGGACATCCTCCAAACCCGGATCATCAAAATCTTCCTCCTCCTCGATCAGGTCCCCCTCCTCGCCCGCCTCGAATTCGTCGGGCTCGAACGCGGCGTACCGGTCCCGGAAGGGTTGGGGCGGGTCCCAGGGGCCATGGGGGCTGAACAGGTCGAGCCAGAGCAGGAAAGGGCTCGCATCCCGGGCTTGGCGTCGTAGCCATTCCAGGGCCGAGTCGACCGTCCGGGCCACTCCCGTGTTCTCGACCCGGTCATGGGGCAGGGCCGCCCGATTGCGGAGATACTGTTCCCAGCGGCCGACCCACTGTTCGTAATTCGGGTCATCCGGCGGGGGGAGCCGAAATCCGGCCTGGTCGGACAGGCGAACACCGGCCGCGCGGAGGTCGGAGGCGGGTATCCATGCGTCATATCCCGATCCTCGGATCCAGGATACGTCGTCGAATCCTCGCCCATATCCATGCTCCGGAAGGCGGAGCCACGGATTGTCGCTGATGAGCGCCGTGCGCACGCCGCTGGGCTGGAGGAGATCCGGGAGGATCGGCTCGTCATGCCGGAGCGGGGTCCATCCCAGCTCGGGGTCGGTGAAGCCATACCGGCCGGTCCACCAACTCCTACGCGTGGGCAGGGTGGTCAGATTTTCGGGGAAATGATGGTCGAAGACGACCCCCTCGGCTGCCAACCGATCGAGATGGGGCGTCTCGATCCAGCCGTTGCCATAATGTCCTAGGAATCCCAGATGCAGGCCGTTGCAGGCGATCACGATGACGTTCATGAGACCATTCTAACGCGGCGAAACGGGGCGTTGGGAGTGAGTCTTGACAGCCAATGCAGCCGAATTTAATGTTCGATGGTCGGCCTAGCCCGACGGGAGCCCTACCGCATTGGACGACGCCGAGGCAATGGGCCTGGCCCTGGCATCCGCCCGGGAAGCCCTGAAGTTCGGCGAAGTACCGATCGGCGCGGTCATCGTCCGGGATTGCGACGACAAAATCCTGGCAACCGCGTTCAACCTTCGGGAAACGAGGCAAGACCCCACCGCCCATGCCGAACGCCTGGCCCTGACAATCGCGGGCGAGGCCCTGGGAAGCTGGCGGTTGGAGGGCTGTTCCCTGTATGTGACCCTGGAACCCTGCGCCATGTGCGCCGGAGCAATCGTCCTGAGCCGGATCGATCGGGTCGTTTATGGGGCCGCCGACCCCAAGGCGGGCGCTTGCCGAAGCCTCTACCGATTGCTGGACGACCCTCGCCTGAATCATCGGCCTTTGGTACAATATGGGCTCCGCGAGGGAGAGGCCCGGGCGTTGCTCACCGATTTCTTCCTCGGTCGTCGACTTGCTGCCGAATCCAACCCCCGGAGGGGTGCCTGAGTGGTTGAAAGGGCCGGTCTCGAAAACCGGTGTACCGGTCTCCGGTACCGTGGGTTCGAATCCCACCTCCTCCGCTAATGCTGCCTGCCAATCGGATCCTCAAGAGCCGGCGGCCGAGTTGCGACTCGGCCGCCGGTTTTCTTGTGTTTGTCCGCGGTCGGAGTTGATCAAGGTGAGCTTCCGGGGGCGAACGGGGATTCGTCGAACCGTGCGAGTAGCGCAGCCGGATCGTCGTAGATACGCACCGCCCCCGCGGGGTCGGCGTCACTCCAACCCCGGAGCGCAAGGCAACCGCTCGGATGCCGGCTTTGCGGCTCGCTTCCACGTCATGAGGGTGTCTCCCAAGAGGATCACATCCTCCGATGGGAGGCCGATGCGTGCGCGAGCCGTCTGGACAATGTCCGGGTCGGGCTTGGAGTTCTCGGCGTCGTCCGACGATGTGCGAGCGTGAATGAATTCGTCGCCATCGCACACACGGAGCAGGGCCCTGAGTTCGTCCTCCCTGGCGGAACTGGCGACGACCAACCGGAGTCCACCATGCGCCATCCGCGCGAGCAGGTCTTTGACACCGGGAAACGGGCGGATCTCGGGGAGGTACCGTTCCCGGAAGATCTCGCCCCGACGTTTGTTAATTTCACGGCCCTTCGGCGTTTCGGCCTCGATCCCCGTTAGCTCCGGCAGCAGTTTGTCGCCGCCCTTGCCTATCAGGCGACGGATTTCGGCAAACCCGGGGCGAATGCCCGCCTCGGCTAGGGCGTCGAGCCAGGCGTGGGCATGGGCGTCGTTGCTATCGACGAGGGTGCCGTCCACATCCAGAAGCACACCGCAGGGTCGGATCATCACCGCCTCCACGCCGAGTGAATTCCCGACCCGGGCGCGCGAATTCCCGATCGCGGACCGCTTCGCGGGGGTCTACACTTGCAAGATTATCGAGCAATTGACGTGCCCCCGGCTCGTTCTTTCGAATAGGCTGACCCGTCACTACCCTCAACCCGATTTCGCCCGAGGGAGGGCCGCAACATGCTAACGAGCGGAGAACTTGCGAGGATCGATGACGAACTCCGACGGGCTTACGACGGCGATTGCTGGCATGGCCCCCCCCTCCTCGAGGTATTGAAAGGCATTGAGGCCGATCGAGCGGCCGCGAAGCACCCGAAGCTCGTTCATTCCATCTGGGGCCTGGTAAGCCACCTGGCAGCGTGGGTTGAAGTCGTCACAATCCGAATCGACGAATGGCGTCCCCTGGTCGAGCCGGATGATGGCGACTTCCCGCCCGTGACGGACTTGAGCCCGGCCGCCTGGGCCGCCGCCCTGGAACGCCTGCATCGGAGCCATCACGCACTGCTCGACGTGATTGCCCGATTGGACCCTGGAAAGCTGGACCGAATCGTGCCGGGTAAAGACTATCCCGGGGCGGTAATGCTCCACGGTACGGCGCAGCACTATGGTTACCATGCCGGACAGATCGCGTTACTCAAAAAGCTGCTAAGCTGACCGCAGGCCGACTGGCCGGGCGACCCGGTCCTCGAAAATCCGCCTGGCCGCGCGGGATACGAGTCAGGAGAGGTAGCGGCCGCGGAACCGCTTGAGCCAGTCGAGTAAGGGCTTGGGCGTCTGGTCGGGGCGGAAAAGGCCGGCGTGCGGGTAGAGGTGCGGCGAACCATCGCAGGCGTGCCGCCAGGTGACCGACCTCACGAACGGCTTGGCCACGGCCAAGGCTACCCAGGGTTCCGCCCAGGCTTTCTGCGTCGCCTCGTCCGGCGTCCGGGGCCATTGGTTCGCCTCGACCCGGACGTTCGGGTCCGCCTTGTCGTCCGGCGTAGCCGCGGACGGGGCGGCCATCGTCAAGTGCAGCGGGACATTCAGGAGCGAGAACAGGTCGAGCAACCTCGAGAAATCGAGCAGGTCGTGCATCGGGCTGCCCGGCGACGAATAGCCGGGGGCTACCTCCAGCCCGATGCCCGAGAGGCCGACTTCGGCCCTCACGAGGTTGTCGGCGAGGTGAAGGGGCCCGAGGTGGAACAGGCTCTGGGCCATCCAATCGGCCCAGGGACGATCGAGGTCCACAACCAGGTGGACGTCGGGGTCGGCCAGGCGGGCGATTTGCAATGCCCTCGCCGTGATCCGAAATTGTTCCTCCTCCGAAAGGCCGAGGATCTCGGACGATCCGGGCCGTCCGATCAAGTGCCAGGCCGAGATCTTGCCCCGGTACCGGGCGACGGCCCTTCGGACCAACTCCGACACCATCCCCAGGATCGCCTCGAAATCGCCCTCCCAGAGCCAGAGCCAGTCGGGCAGGGCGGCCGGGCGGAAATCGATCAGGGGGCCGGCGGTTGGGATCAATTTCCGCTTCCGGCACCATTGGAGCTGGGCGTCGATCTCGTCGAACCGGAGTTGCCCCTCCTCGGGCGAGATCTGCCGCCATGGGCAGGCGATCCTCGCGGTGTTGATCGCGTCGGGCAGGGCGTTGGCCCACGAGGGTGCGGGGCTCGACGTGGCCCCTTCGATCTCGCAGGAAATCAGGGTCGGTAAGCGAGGTGCGTGCTCCAACCGCCTGGCCAGCACCTGCCCGGTGTAGGCCTCGACCAAGGCGACGGCGGCCTGGTGCGCGGCGGCCAGGCAACGTTGGGCGGACTCGTCGCAGGCGGACGGTTGGTCCCGGTGCGTCGCCGCCTCGCCGAACGCCCCCCGGGCCGAGCGGAGCCTGGATTCGAGATCGGGGCCGATCTTGAGGCCCAGATGGTGCCAGTCGGCCGCCTGGTTGAGGACGTCGTTGAGCTTGCCGCGGGCCAACTCCAGGATCATGCTGTAAGGGGTTTCCCGCTCGACGAGCGTGGCCGTCGAGACCAGCGTCAGTCCGAAACCATCGATCAGCCAGGGGAGGTGGACCCGCCCGCTCTCAATCCTGTCGCGGTGGACGATCAACAGGTTATCGCGGAACTCGACTCCGATCCGCTCGGGGACCCGGTCGAGCCCGGTCACATATCCTCGCCGAAGCTCGGCCCTTCTTTCGGGCCCCAGGTTCGCGGGTAATCGGAAGCTCAGGGAACCCATCTCAGGCCCCGGACATGGCGGAAAAGCGGGGGGTTACGTTGGGATCCACGGGGTTGGGAGGTCGCTCGCCTTCGAGGACAGCCCGGACATTCTCGGCCGCGACCCGCGCCATCGAGGCCCGGGTCGCGTGCGTGGCGCTGCCGAGATGCGGCAGCAGCAGCGTGTTGGGGCACTCGGCCAGGCCATCGGCCATCCTCGGCTCGTCCTCATAGACGTCCAGCCCGGCGCCGGCGATCGTTCCGGCCTTCAGGGCTTCGACCAGGGCCCGCTCGTCCACGACAGGGCCGCGGGAGGTGTTGATCAGGTACGCAGTCGGCTTCATCAGGCGTAGGGCGTCCGCGTCGATCAGGTGCCGGGTGTCTTCGGCGAGCGGGACGTGCAGGGTCACGAAATCGCTCGATTTCAGCAACTCTTCGAAGCTCACGGCGCGGCCGCCCAGGGCTTCCAGTTCAGGGCTGGCCTCGATGCCGTGGTAGAGCAGAGTCATGCCGAAACCGACGGCACGGCGGGCGACCGCGGCTGCGATCCGCCCCGGCCCGATCAAACCCAGCGTCCGGCCGGATACATCGCCGCCCAGCATGTAGAACATACTCCAGCCGGGGAAGGCCCCGGCCCGCATCGTCCGGTCTCCCTCGGCAACCCGTCGGGCGACGCCCAAAATTAACGTCCAGGCCAGGTCAGCGGTCGCCTCGGTGAGCACCCCGGGGGTGTTGGTCACCCAGATCCCCCGGCGGGTCGCCTCGGCCACATCGATGTTGTTATAGCCGACGGCAACATTAGCGACGATCCGGCAACGATCCGCGGCCTCGAGGACGGCTGCGTCGATGGTGTCGGTCAGGAGACAGACGACCGCGTCGCAACCCCGGACTGCCTCGCGAAGTTCCATCGGAGACAACGACCGATCTTCCTCATTAGCAATAACTTCGGTCGCAAACTCGCGCACCATCGGGGTGCCCGGATTGGGGATCGGCCGCGTGATGAGCACACGTCCTGGCACTCCAGCTCCTCCCATCGACCGAAGAACCTAAACCTCGAATTTCCAAAGATACCAGGCCCAAGAGGACATGCCCAGCGAACGGGTCGATTTCGCGAATCAGCGGCGAATATTCAACAAAATCCGGTTCGATGGTTCGTTGACCGAGACGTTGGGCTTCGCCTTGTTATCCGGATCCTTGTGGAACGGGAAAGCACCGGAGCCCCGAATCACGAGGCTGGAGATCCCCGCCGTCGCGTCGGCGGCGACCTGGATTGTCAGGGGCGTCGAGTCTGCCTCCCGGGCGATGTTCGCAGGGGTGACCGTCACCTTGGCAGGCAAATCCGCGGCTGCGAGGCTGACCGCTTCCGTGAATCCCTCGAACCGTTGGACACGGACAGACACCTGGACCGATTCCCCGGCCGATACCCAGACCTCGGACGGTGTCGCATCGAGCCGGAAAGGGGCCGAATCGCGGATGGCGACGGCGAACTCGCCGGTCAGTCGACCCTTGAAAGGGGGGGGCGGCTGGATCGCCGGGTTGGGCGGGTTCACCTGTCCCGAGAGGACTTCGCGCTCCAGTTCCTCAACCGGCTTCTGCCCGTCGGCCAGGATATCTTTGCGGCCGGAGGACAAGCTCCGCCCGACCAGGCGGATCGATCCTCGCGAGCCCGCCGCGTGAGCATCGGCCGAGAAAACCAGCGGCACGGCGATTTGGGAGGGGCCAATCACCGCCGGGTCGAAGGCCAGGCCGGAGGGCAGATGCACCGCTTCCAGCCGGACCGGCCTCGCAAAGCCGTCCCGCCGCCGAATGACCGCATGCGCGGTCGCCCGGCCCCCGGCCCGGACGGTCAGCGCCGAGGCCGAGTCGGGCACGACAAATAGCTGGAAGTCGGGGCGATCGGGGCGGACCTGGAGCCGATAGGCCATCCGTGCGTCGCCCCTCTGCGAACCGTAGAGGTCCGAAACGACCACCTGATAGGCCCCATCGCCGGGGGAAACCCATCGGATCCGGGGATCGACGGTATGGGCCGGGAACCGGGCCGCCGGTCCATCGGGATCGGGTGTGTCGTCGGCGTTTGCCAGGTCTTGAACCTTGCCATCGTCGCCGACTTTCTGGATCACGATGGAAGCGTCCACGGGCCGGCCCAGGCGATCGGCCCAGACCTCGAACCACCAGGCCTGGCCCGCCTTGGCCTGGAATTGGAACGCGTCGCGATCGCCCGGTTCCTGAAGGCAGCCGGCGATATCGACCGGCAGGTTGATGTGCTGGGGACTTCCCAAGCCGTTGGGCTCGACCTCCATTACGATCGGGTCGTTCGTCGCGGCGATGAGAAACGGTTGCGGGAAAGCATCGGCGCCGCGGGGCAGCCATTCCCAACCGAACAACCCGGCCACCCTGGAATCCAGCCGGTTCCTTCGACCGATCCAGGAGGGCTCGCCCGCCGCTTCGGTCCAGGAGAGTTGCTCGAGGGGTAGGCCTTCCAGGCGGAACGGGGAGGGGGTCGAGAGGGGCCCCAATCCCGTCCCATGGATCGAAGCGGGCGAGGGGCCCAAGGGGGGATAGAACGAGAGAATCCGCGGCCCTCCGTGGGCGATCAGGCGATAGGCGTAGGCCGGTCCGCCGGAGTAGGTGGTATCGTAGACCTTGACCAGGTATTCGCCGTCGGCCGGCAAATTCACTTCGATTGACGGCGAGAGACCGGCCGATTCCCGCGCTTCGGCCAGCAACCGTCCATCGGGGTGAAAAAGTCGGAGGGTCGCGTCCAGTGGGCTGTCGATCCGCCGGGCTTGGAGGTCGAGCACCAGCCTTTGCCCTTGCTTGCCGGCCAATCGATAGCAGTCGACATCGGGCGGGGCCTGGATGACCCCCTCGATGACCGCATCGATTCGGATCGGGGTAGCCTGTTCGGCCCGATCGTTGGGCTCGGCTTCGACGATCTCGGGGCGGTCGCCGACGACGAAGATCCGCGAATTGCTCAGGCCCAGTGGCGAGGACGCGCGGAGTTCATAAGGGCCGGGCGGAACGTCTGGCGCGATCGCGATACGGAACCGATTCGGCTCCTTGAACCGGAACGACCGGAGGCCGGGGTGGTCAAAATCGAGCGTATCGGCCCCTTCCAGGTCGGCGCCGGTAATTCGGACATCCACGGTCTCGCCCGCCCGGCCGCCGACCGGGAAGAGCGAATCGAGGCGGGGTTGGGGCAATTGGAGGGCGGTGCAGGGGGCGGGGCAGGCCGCCGACAGCAGGGCCGCGACGACCGTGGTCCATGGCTTCATTGCGTTCGCCTTATGGGCGGGCCTTGCCGATGCCGGCAGCGACCCAGTCGATCCCCCGGATCACCAACTTGCCGAGGTTCGGATCGCGCAAGGGGTCATCCTTGTCATTGCCGAAATCGCGGTGACCCAGCGGGGTGTGGAAGACCTTGCCCTTGCCGAAATCGCGGGTCCAGGCGACCGGCCAGTCCTTGCCGTCGTGCTGGGCGACCGCAAGGGGTTCGACGCCCGATTCCATCTGGAGGTGATAGTACAACTCGTCCTTGAGTTGGAACGCGTCAAGGCCGTTCGTAATCGGGTGGTCGGGCTGCGTGATGCGGATCGAATAGGTCCCCTTAAGGACCTTGCCGTCGGGGTACTTGCCCCCCTTGGTGTCGTGCGAGAAGACGGCGCCGAGCATCTCCCGCCATTCGGGGAGCCAATCGGGGGCGGCGTTGTCGGCCCCGTGGATCGAGACATATCCCTTGCCCGCCCTGACGAAGTCGAGCAGGGCCTTCTGCTGGGCTTCGGTGTACTTGAACTCGGGGTCGCGGCGATCGGCGAGGGCGACAACGATGTCGTACCGGGCAAGGGCGGGGGTGGTCAGCAGGGCCGCGTCCTCGTTGAGCGTGACCTCGTAGCGGCCCGTATCCTCCAGCACCCCCGCCAGGTAAAATGCCTGGTCGCGGTAGCCGTGATGCTGGCGCTGGCCGCCCGAGAGCAGCAGGACCCGGGCCCCTTCGGGGTTCTTCTTCTGGGCGAGCGCCGGGACGGCGACCCAGGCCATCGCCAGGGCCGGCAGCAGGAAACGGATGAGGTTGCTTCTTCGGGCCACGTCCCCGCTCCTCGTTTCGGGCCGGCTTCGCGCCGGATCGGATCAGATCCCATCGGCCAGCCCGCATGGTAGTCGGCCGATCGCGGCCGGGCAAGCAGCCGGGGGTCGGGCCCAGGATTCCTCGAATTCTCGACCAGGAGTTTCATTCGGATGTCGAATTCACCCCGATTCTCCCGTGCGTTCGCCCTGGCCCTCGGCGCGCTGGCCGCAACCGGCCTGGGGATGGCCTTCCAGGATATGCAGGCAATCGAGGCCGACGGCCTGAAATTCCAGGCCCCGGCCGCCTGGAAGTCGTTGCCGGCGAAGGGTATGCGCAAGGTCCAGCTCTCGGTCCCGGGCGCCGCCGACAAGGATGCCGCCGAATTCGCCGTCTTCGCCTTCCTGGGCGGAGCCGGCGGCGTCCAGGCCAACCTGGACCGCTGGCAGGGCCAATTCAAGGGCGAGGACGGAAAGACACCGCCCCTGGGATCGAAGAAGGTGAAGAGCAAGTCGGGGATCGAGGTGACTCGCGTCGATGTCAAGGGGACATACACCGATCCGTTCGCCGCGGCCGGCCCCAGGCCCCAGCCGGGCTACGCCATGCTGGCCGCGATCGTCGAATCGCCCAAGTACGCCTACTTCCTCAAGCTGACCGGCCCCGAGGCGACCGTGAAGGCCGCCGCATCCGACTTCGATAAGGCCATCGACAGCGTGGAAGTGAAGTAAACCCGACCCCGGGTGGGGATGCCCATGGCCTTCTCCAATCCACCTTGCGCCCGATGCGGCCGGAACAACCCGGCCGCCTCGCGATTCTGTGCCGGATGCGGCCTGCCCCTGGGCGCCGCCCAGGCCGATGCCGACGCCGGCTTCGTCGCGCTCGGGCCCTACGAGGCGCCCGAGCCGGCGGACCCCGACCTGCTGCGGATCCTCAATGCGTTCGTGGCCAAGTGCGGGTTCGACGCCATGCCGGCGACCTACGGTTATCGGCTGGACGTCCCGGTCCGGCTCGACCGCCGACAGGTCGTGTACGTCGGCCCGACCGGCACCGACGCCGAGGGCCGCCCCCTGATGGGTCTGGTCTCGGTCTGCGGGCCGGCGACCGACCGCGATTCCGTCACGCTCCTGAAATGGAATGCCCGGATCGTCGAAGGACATTTCGCGGTGAAGACGCTCCTGGGCGAGGACTATTTCGTCGTGATCCACAACATCGCCCTGTCGGAGGCCCGGATCCTCGACCCGCCCAACCTCGTCCGGCGGATCGCCGAGCTGGCCGACGGCCTGGAAGACCGCCTCTCGCGGGGCAAGGACCTGTACTGACATGGACCAGAAGCCGGCCCACGAAGCGTCGATCCTCGACAAGATCGCGGCCTGGATCCCCGGCTACGGCGGCTACCTCGGCCGGGCCGACCGCAGGGCCGCCGATAAGCTGCTCCGCGACGCCGTCGCCGACCGCCTCCGCGCCGCGAGGGGCGGACTCGACGCCGTCATCAAGGAGGCCGTCGATCGCGGCGCCCTCGAGGAGATCGGGGTGCTCGAGCGCTCCCGGCAGCGGCTCGACCGCCTGGCCGACCGGATCCGGTCGGCCGGATCGGGCACCGATGCGTTCTGGCAAGGGCCGATCGACGAGCCCAAGGCCAACACCCTCCAGTCGTTCGACCTGGCCCTCTACGAGCGGGCCGACCAGCTCGCCGCCATCGCCGCGGCACCCGGACCCGGCCTCGAAGCCGAGCTGGATTCGCTCGAACGCGACATCGATCGCCGGGCCCGACTGCTCCAGGGCCTGAACTGATCGGCAGACGCATTCCCATCCGCCCATCCCCACGCCCAGCCCGACGAGGAAGGTCATGGCACGTCTCGAAGTCATCGATTATTTCGACCCGACCGGCCGCGAGATCGTCCATCGGGTGCCGCCCGAGGGGACGGCCGACATCAAGTACGGCGCCCAGTTGATCGTCCAGGAGGCGCAGCGGGCCATCTTCTTCCGGGAGGGCCAGGCTTACGACGAGTACGGGCCGGGGCGCTACACCCTGACCACGGCCAACGTGCCGTTCCTGACCAAGATCCTCACCATGCCCTGGGAGAAATCCCCCTTCCAGGCGGCCGTCTGCTTCGTCGGTATGCAGACCTTCATCGACCTGAAATGGGGGACCAAGCAGCCGATCGCCTTCCGCGACAAGGAGCTGGGCATGGTCCGGCTCCGCAGCTTCGGCAAGTTCGCCATGCGGGTCGCCGAGCCCCGGCTGCTCCTGAACACCCTGGTCGGGACCCAGAATCTGGTGACCACCGACCGGATCGAGGACTACCTCCGCGACCGGATCGTCGGCCGATTGACCGACGTCCTGGGTACCTCGCTGACCAGCATCCTCGACCTGCCCCGGCACTACGACGAAGTGGCGGCCGCCGCCCGCGCCCGATGTGCTGACGACTTTAGGGCTTACGGCCTGGAACTGGTCGAGCTGGTCGTGGGAGCAATCACGCCGCCCGAGGAAGTCGAGAAAATGATGGACGCTCGCGCCGGCATGGGGGCCGTGGGCGACGTGAACGCTTTCATGAAATTCCAGGCGGCCCAGGCGATGCGCGAGGCCGCCAACAACCCCCACGGCGGCAACCCGGCGATGGAGGCCGGCATGGGGGCCGGCTTCGGCATGATGATCCCGGGGATGATGCGCGAGGCGATGAACGCCCCAGCCGCCGCCCCCCCGCCTCACCCGCAAACGCCGACCGCCGTCCCCTCGGCCGGCGGCGCCAAATTCTGCTCGGAATGCGGCCAGAAGGTGGAGCCCGGGGCCAAGTTCTGCTCGGCCTGCGGGACGAAGCTGGCGCCATCCGCCTGAACCCAGGGACTGGCACGAAGCGTAATCGGGTGAGTTCTCTTTCGATGAACCACCTGCTCGCGATTCGTGCCGGTAGCCCTGTTCCTCAGGCCAGGATTTCTTCAACCACCTTGCCGTGGAGGTCGGTCAGGCGGAAGTCTCGGCCGGCGTATCGGTACGTGAAGGTCTCGTGATTGAAGCCGAGTAGGTGCAGGATAGTCGCGTGCAGGTCGTGGACGTGCACGGGCTTCTCGACCGCCTGGAAGCCGAATTCGTCCGTCGCGCCGTGGACGTACCCCCCCTTGACGCCGCCGCCGGCCAGCCACATCGTGAACCCGTAGTGGTTGTGGTCGCGGCCATTCATCTTGCCGGCATTCGCCCCCGGCGTCGGCAGTTCGACGGTCGGCGTCCGCCCGAATTCACCACCCCAGACCACCAGGGTATCCTCCAGCATTCCCCGCTGCTTCAAGTCCTTCAGCAGGGCGGCGATGGCCCGGTCGCACTGGCCGGCCAGATTCCTGTGGCCCGACTCGATGTCGTCGTGGTTGTCCCAGGGCTGGCCGGCCCCGTGCCAGACCTGGATGTAGCGGACCCCCCTTTCGAGCAAGCGTCGGGCCGCCAGCAGTTGTCGGGCGTGGGTCCCCTTGCCGTACATCTCGCGGATTTGCTCGGGCTCGCTGTCCACGTCGAACGCATCGCCCGCTTCCGACTGCATCCGGTAGGCCAGCTCGAACGACTGGATTCTCGCCTCAAGCTGGGCCTCGCGCTGGCGACGTTCCAGGTGCTGGCGATTCATCTCGGCGAGCAGGTCGAGCTGGGCCCGCTGGCCGTCCCGTGTCGCGTGCGGGCTGCGGATGTGGGGGATGAGCTTCTCGATTTCCTTGTGCTTCGTATCCAGGTAAGTACCCTGGTAGATCCCCGGCAAGAAGCCCGATTGCCAGTTCTGGGATTCCGCGATCGGCAGGCCGCCCGGGCACATCACCATGAAACCCGGCAGGTTCTGGTTCTCGGTTCCCAGGCCGTAGAGCACCCAGGAGCCGACGCTGGGCCGGGCCTGCCGCGCGTCGCCGCAATTCATCAGCATCAACGACGGCTCATGGTTGGGCACATCGGCCTGCATCGATCGGATCACGCAGATGTCGTCGATGCATTCGCCCACATTGGCGAAAATCTCGCTGACCTCGATCCCGCTCTGGCCGTACTTCTTGAACGCGAAAGGCGACCGGAACGCGGCCCCCGTCTTCCGTTCGGTCTTCAACTGGAGCGGAATCTCCTTGCCGGCGTATTTCTCGAGCGAGGGCTTGGGGTCGAATGTGTCCACCTGCGACGGCCCGCCGTTCATGAACAGGTGGATCACCCGCTTCGCCCGGGGGGCGAACTGGGGCGATCGGGGCAGGAGCGGGTTGCTGGATGAGTCGACGACCAGGCCGGCCTCGGCCATCAGGCCGCCCAGGGCCACGGCGCCGAAGCCCATCCCGCAACGGTGGAGCAGTTCGCGGCGCGTCAGGAGGGCGTCGTCCAGGCGCGGTCGATGATCGGGGCGCATCGGGCGATCCTCCGAATTCAGTCGAGGAAGAGGAACTCGTTGGTCCAGAGCAGTACCTGGGCCAAGGCCGCCAGGGGCGATAGCTTCTCGTCCCCCGACCGATCGACCCCCAGGAACGACCTGGCTCGAGCGACCTCCTCGGCTGTCGCAGCCCGGCCGAGCGCCCTCCGGTAGATCGCCTGGATTCGATCTGCGGGCTCGCCGCCGGCCTGCTCGGCCCGCTTCGCCAGGGCATTGGCCTGCTCGGCGATGAACGGGCTATTGAGGAGGTAAAGGGCCTGCTGGGGGACGATCGTGCTGAACCGCTTGGGGCTGGAGGCGTCGGGTATGGCGAAATCGAACGTCCGGTAGGAGGCGTCCAGGTCCTGGCGGTCGATGAAGCCGTAGATCGTGCGGCGGGTCGAGAACGGGGCGTTGGACAGCGTAATCCCGCGGCCGCCCATCCGATCGTCGAGCCGGCCGGCCACGGCAAGCAGGCCGTCCCGGAGCGCCTCGAAGTCGAGCCTTCGGCGGTTGGCCCGGGCCAGCAGGCGATTCTCGGGGTCGATCGCGGCGGCCTCGGGCCGGATCTCGCTGCTTTGCTGGTAGGCGTTGGACAGCACGATCAGGCGATGGAGGGCCTTGATCGACCCGCCCGATTCGTTGAAGGCGGCCGCCAGCCAGTCGAGCAGCTCGGGGTGCGTGGGAGGATCGCCCCGGGTACCGAAGTCGCTGGGCGTGTCGAGCAGGGCCGAGCCGAAGTGTTCCAGCCAGACCCGGTTGACCAGGACCCTTGCCGTCAGCGGGTTCGACGGGCTGGCGATGGCCTTGGCCAGCTCTAACCGGCCGCTTCCCTGGTCGTACGCCTTGCGATCTTCGCCCTCGATTAGCTTGAGGAAGCGCCGGGGGACCTGCTTGCCGGGCCGGCCCGGGTTCCCCCTCAGGAAAACGTGGGGGGTGTACGGCTGGGGCTTGTCGTTCAGGACCATCGCCCTGGGCGGGGCGCCCGGGTGGGTGACGTCCAGCTCGGCCACCTGCTTGCGAAGGGCCTGCAGCTTGTCCCGCTCGGCCCGGTTGATCAGCCGCCGGGAGGCGTCCTCGCCGAAAGCCCAGGGCGCTTGAGGATCTCGGAGGACGGCCAGCAAGCCCTCGTGCCCGGCGACATGCGCCGGGGAAGGGGGACCGTCGTCGAGCCAGCGGGATTCGGACCGGCCGATCAGGGTGCCGAGGCGCCGGATCGCCTCGCCCGGCGATTCGGCCGGCGATGCTGACAGGGCCTCGACAACGGCGGGGTTGATCACCTCGCCGCAGGCCTCGCGGACCTTCTCGGCGAACCCCTCGGCGGGCAGGGCGGCGATCGACTTCCAGGCCCCGACTACGGCCGGATGGCGCTGGGCCAGCCCCTCGAAGGCCCCCTTCCAGCGCTCAACGAGCCATCGGAGCGACTCGGGCCGGATGCCCGAGGCTCGGGCGGCGTCCTCGACCTTGCCCCGGTCCTCGCCGAAGTTGCAGTCCAGGGCGGCCGCCAGGTAGATGCCCAGCCGAAGGTCCAGGTCGGTCCGGATCTCGGCCAGTCGGGTGTTGGTGTAATCCTCGACGGCCCGCTCGCGCTTGGCCCGCTGCGATCGGTAGTCGTCGGCCTCGGCGCCGGCGGGGGCCTCCCCGATCAAGGGGGGGTCGCCCGGTTCGGCCGAGCTGGCGAAGATCCCGTAGAGGGAGTAGTAATCCTCGGAAGGGATAGGATCGTACTTGTGGTCGTGGCATCGGGCGCACTGGACGGTCAGGCCCAGCATCCCCCGGGTCACCACGTCGATCCGGTCGTCGATGATGTCATCGTTATTGTTCAGGAATCGACGGCCGACCGTCAGGAAGCCCATGGCGGCCAGGCGTTCGGGGTCGTTGCGCCCGGGCATCAGGTCGGCCGCGATCTGCTCGACGATGAACTCGCCGTAAGGCTTGTCATCGTTGAACGCCTTCACAACGTAATCGCGGTAAGTGTACGAATAGGGATACCGCCGCTCCTCCTGGAAGACGTAGCCCTTGGTGTCGGCGTACCGGGCCACGTCGAGCCAGTGACGCCCCCAGCGCTCGCCATAACGGGGCGACGCCAGCAGAGCCTCGACCCGCCTGGCATAGGCGTTGGGATCGGGGTCGTTCACGAACGCCTCGATCTCCTCGGGGGTAGGCGGCAAACCAATCAGGTCGAACGAAACGCGGCGGAGCAACGTCCGGCGATCGGCCGGCAAGGCGAAGCCTAGCCCCTTGGCTTCAAGCTTGGCCAGCAGGAAGGCGTCGATCGGGTTGGCGACACGATCGGCTTGCTTCAGAGACGGGACCGGGGCGGCGTGGATCGGCTGGAACGCCCAGTGCGTGGAGGCCGCTCCGGCCTTCGAATCCCCGGGCGAGGCGGGCCATGGGGCGCCCATCTTCACCCAGGCGCTCAGGTTGTCGATTGCCTCCTGCGATAACTTCTTCTTGGGCGGCATCTTGAGGACCTCGTCCTCATGCGAGATCGCCCGGATCATCGGCGACTCATCCGGCTTGCCGGGGACGATCGAGGCCCCCTCGCCGCTGCCGCCATTCAGGAGCGATTGGAGTGAATCGACCCGGAGCCCCGCCGATTGCTTGTCGGGACCATGGCACGAGTAGCAGGCTTCGGCGAGCACCGGCCGCACCCTCTTCTCGAAGAAATCGGCGGCCTCCCGGCCGGATTGCTGGGCCTTTGCGGTCCCGGCCAGGGCCACGATGATGCCGGCGGCTGCGAGCCAGGTTCGGGGCATGGGGAGTCTCGACCGGGCGGGGAGGAGTGCAGGCGGGGAGGGTATGGCGCACGGCCATGGGCCTATTGTATGGGACGGTTCTCCGAAGGAGAAGTCCGCTTGAGGGGACGAACCCGGCCGGTCCCCCGGGCCTCCGGGGGATCGTTCCTCGGGCGTCGGGAATCCGATCCAAATTTGCCAAGAATCAAGAACTACCGAAAAACTAGAAAGTGCCCCTTGACATCCCGAGACGGCACCGCTCATTATGCGGCGGTTCGAGTATCGCGTCGGCGTCGGCCCATGACCTCTGGTTGAGGAGGTTCGAGGGTATGTCGATGTTCCGAGCGTGGATGACGGTGGCCCAGATCTCCCTCGTGGGGTGCGGCTCCCATCCGAGCACTCCCGTGCGGGATTCCGCCCCCCCCCCCAACTGCGGCCGGCGCGACGGTCCATGCTGAGTCCGCGTCGTTCGACTTCGGCCTGGTGCTGACGGGCGATCGCTCGCAGGTGCTCGGCCATGATTTCGAGCTAGTCAACCGTGGCGATCGTCCCATGCAGATCGTGCATGCGACCGCGCAGATGCCCTGCTGCTCGGCCCTGGGCGACGTGCCGGCGAGCATCGCCCCCGGAAGTTCGGCGAGCATCCACGCCACCTTCCGGCCGGGGGTGGGCGATGGACGACGCCGGGTCGGTTTCGAGGTGGTCACGCGATCGGACGCCGCGCGGGTCCATCGGTTCGCCCTGGAGGCGACCCTGGTTCCCGAATGGGAACTCCGCGGCCGGGAAGGCGTCGCCACGGTCGTCACCGTGAACCGGCCCAATCGATCGGAGATCGAGGTCGTCTGCCGCCGGTTCCGGGGTGAGGGGCGGGACCTGCCTGAGGTCGTCGAGGCCGAACCCCCGGTCCGGGCGGCCTTCGAAGGGCCCTCCACCGAGCGCCGGCTCGATGAGGGCCTGGTGGAACGGAGCCGTACCCTCGTCATCGACTGGCCCCCAACGACGATCCCTGGCCGGGAGTACGGCCGCCTGCGGCTCGACTGGACCGACGGCCGATCGTCCGAGCACGCTTTGTCGCGCACGGTCGTCCCCCGGATTGACTTCTCCCCCTCGGCCTTCATCTGGCGTGAGGGGGCGCCCACGGCCGGCGGGGTCCTGCTGCTACGGGCCGAGGAGCCGTTCCGAATCCTAGGGGTCGAAGGGCCCGTGGAGGTTGTCCGCAGCAGCCCCGAAGATGGCCCTTCCACATCGCACCGGGTCGAGCTGGCCTTCCGGCCGGACCCCGGGCGCCTGCCTTCGACGGCGACGATCGCGGTATCGACCGACGACGAGGACCAGCCCCAGGTTCGCGTGCCACTCCTGATCCTGCCCGACGCGAGGGAGGTCGGACCATGAACGGATCGCAACCGCGCCCGAGCCGCCTTCGCGCCCGCGGCTTCACGCTGGTGGAATTGCTTGCAGTGCTGGGCATCATCGGGGTGCTGACCTCGTTGACGCTGCCCGCCGTCCAGCAGGCCCGCGAGGCGGCCCGGCGTGCCCAGTGTCAGAATAATCTGCGCCAGGTCGGCCTGGCCTCCGCGATGTACGTCGGTGCCTGGGGCCATTACGCCCCCTCGAACACGAATGTCAGGCGATTGCCCGATTATGCCGGCTTGTACTCGAACTTCGCCCGACTGCTACCCTTCCTGGATCAGCCCTCCCTGTACTCGGCCGTGAACTTCGACTGTGGGGCGCCGCCCCTGGAGACGAACAACTGGGGCCCGCTCAGGGCCGGCGAATTGGGCTACGCCGCCATCAACGCGACGGTCATCGCTACCCGGCTGGCCGTCGTCCTCTGCCCCTCCGACGGTGGGCCGCTCACCGGGTCGGGCTGCAACCTCCGCGGCAACGCCGGCGTCGGCCACCACTGGTGGACCAGCCCCGAGCACCCCGACAGCGGAAATGGTCTGTTCCCGGAGGGCGTCTATGTCGCCGAGAATCGGGTGCCCGACGGCCTGAGCCATACGGCGGCGTTCAGCGAGCGGCTCCGCGGCTCGGGCGACCCGACGGTTGTCGATCCCACCCGCGACGCCTTCACGTCCGACGAGTTTATCCGCACGGCCGACCAACTCCTGGCCGCCTGCCGCCTCGCCGCGCGGCCCCACCGCGACGGCTTCCCGCACAACGGACGGTGGTGGTTCTGGGCCGGGCGTGAACGCACCCTTTACAACCACGCCCAGCCCCCCGATGGTGAGATCCCCGACTGCTTCAACAGCGCCTGCCGGACGGCCCAGGGGATGGCCACGGCCCGCTCGAACCACCTCGGGGGCGTGAACGTCGTCATGGCCGACGGATCCGTTCGTTTCGTCACCCGGTAGATCGCCACGCCGGTCTGGCGCGGCCTCGGCAGCCGCAACGGCGGCGAGATCGTCGAATAATCCCCAGGCGACGGCGTCCGCCGCGCCCGGCTCCAATTCCCGACACCATGCTTTCCACCCCAGCACCACGAGGGACATCCCATGAACGCGCGCCGCTCGGCACGACTGCTCGCCGCCCTCGGCGGCCTCTCCTCCGTCCTCGCGATCGCCCTCGGCATCGGACACCCGGCACAGGCCGGATTCCCCGCCTCACTCAGCCTATTGCTCGGCCTAGCCGACGGTGAAACGTTCAACAATGGTTCACCCGTCAGTTGTTCGTCATACAACGTCGCCAGCCCCCAGGTCTCCGGCGAGCCGGCCGACGGCGGCTGCAACTCCTCGAATAGTGGCGATAACGGTCCACCCGTGCCCTGCGTCATCTGCATGACCGTCCAGGCGTCCCAACCTGTCACCGGGACGCCCGACGGCGGCCCCGGGGTGATCGCCAGCACGGCCGACTGCGGGCTGAAGAAGGTCGGCACCTGCTCGAAGCGGACGCTAGGCCAGGGGCCCGTGGTCCAGTACTACCGTGACGTCACGGGCGTGGTCGCCGTCGATTCCTGCAAGTCGGCTATCCAGACCAAATCCCAGTAGAGGACGCTCGGCTTAGGCCACCGGGGAGGGACGGGGGATGGGCCACGGATTGAGCTGGTTCTGGGCGTTGATCGTCTGCTTTCCCGCCCAGGCCGACATGGACGCCGAGCAGTTTCGGCGGATCATCGGGGCGGAATGGTCGCGGTACCGAGACGTCTTCCTGGTGTATGAGGGTTCCCAGAGGTTCGTCGGCCCCGCCGAGTTGGCCGAGGCCAGCGGCCTGGCGGACGGCTTCAACCTGTCGTTCCAAGGGATGTATGCCTATCGGTCGGACCGCAGGACGTGGATGGACGTCTACAGACGGTCGGGGGCCGGCACTCCGTCGCTGCACCGATCCACCTTCGTCGTCATCGGCGACGAATTGCGGGACGTCCATTGGAACGCCGACGCCGGGCGGAATGAGCCCAGCCGCAAGCCGCAGACCAGCTACGCCTACCCCGGCGTGCTCGACCGCGAGGATTCCCCGGAGTGGATCTTCAAGGGCTACCTATTCCAGCACCTCGAGGACCTCACCCCGTACCAGTACGCCTGGAAGGGCTGGCAGGCGATCGGGGGGCACCGCTGCGCCCGTCGTCGAGTGGAACGCGCAACCCCGTCCCCGTTCGGGGAACGACCATTCCGTCCGCTACTGGATCGACATGGATCGGGGCGGCCATCCCGTAAAGATGGAGCGGCTACGAAGGGGTCCAATCCTACTGGAGGACCGAGATCGACCTGGAAGAAGTCGACGAGGTCGACGGCAAGGTCGCCTGGTTCCCCCGCCGCGGAGTCATGCAGCCGTTCAAGTGGAAGGATCGTTTCTACAAGGAGAACGAGCCGATCCTCGAAGGGAACTGGACGATCGTCGGGGGTTCGGTCCGGCTCAACGAGGGCCTGCCCGATCGGATCTTCTCGCTCGATTGGGATGGGAACCTCGGGGACCGGCCGACGCTAGGCGTCGCGCGAAGCCTTCACCAAGGCGCCTCGCCGCAAGATCCGGACCGATCCCAAGGGGGTGCAGGAGCACCTGGACGCCGCCCTGGAGAAGGCCGAGAGCCGGGGCCCGGGCCTCAGCGCCCAGACGGCCCCGGAGAACTCCTCCAATGCGTGGCGCCTGGGCCAGGCTGCCCTGGGCACGCTGGGGGTCGCCGCGGCTTGCAGCCGCGTTCGTCGCCTGGCGGGGCCGACGCGGCGGCTCGACCGGCTGAACGAACCCGGATGCCGGCCCCGGCAGAGGAGGCCGGCAATCGCGGGCCGATCCGGTTCAGGCCAGGAGTTCGTCGATGACCCGGCCGGTGGAACCGATCGTGACGGGCCGGCCGGGCGATTGATGAAGGTGGTATCGGCGTCGAGGCCGAGCCGTCGATACAGAGTAGCCAGGAAATCCTGCGGCTTGATCGGGTTATCCCGGGGGAATTCTCCCCGAGAATTGGACGAGCCGATCACCTTGCCCTGTGCGAACCCGCCGCCCGCCACCAGGACACTCATGACCTCGCCCCAGTGGTCCCGGCCGGGGATCGGGTCGGAGCCCGGTACCCCGCCGGTGTTGATCCGTGGGGTCCGGCCGAACTCTCCCATCACGATCACGGCCGTGGAGTCGAGCAGGCCGCGGGTTTCGAGGTCATCGACCAGGCTGCCGACGGCGTTGTCGAGAACGGGCAAGACCGTGCGCGAGAGCCGCTCCAGGCTGGAATGCCAGTCCCAGCCGCCGAACGTCAAGGTGACGAACCGGACGCCCGATTCGACCAGCCTTCGGGCCAACAGGGCGCTCTGGCCCCACTGGTGGCGGCCGTAACGGTCCCGGAGCCTAGGGTCTTCCGATTTGAGGTCGAACGCGGCACGCGCGGCGGGGCCCGAGATCATGTCGTAAGCCTGCTGGCCGAACCGATCGAGGCCGTCCATCAGGCCCGAGGCGTCGGCGTCGCGACGGGCCTGGTCGAACGTGGAAAGCAGGCCCCGTCGGCCGTCGAGCCGGTTGACGCTCATTCCGCCCGGCAGGTCCAGGTTGGGCACCTTGTAGGCGTCATTGTTGGGGTCGCCGTCGGCCGAGAATGGGTTGTAGGCGACGCCCAGGTAGGCGGCACCGTGATAGCCGGGCGCCAGCCCGACCGAGTGCGTATTGGGCAGGCCGACATAGGCGGGCATCCCCGACTTCCGGGCGCCCTTGAGCTTGGCGATGATCGACCCGGCCGACGGATACTGCGGCGCCAGGTTGGCCGCGTTCGAGCCCAGGTAGCCGGTCAGCATCCAGTGGGCCGCGGCGAAGTGGTCGCCGTTGTTGTGGTGCATCGACCGGATGAGGCTCATCCGATCCATCATCCGGGCGTGATACGGCAGCATCTCCGACACCCGGATCCCTGGCACCGCCGTCTCGATCGGCATCAGCGGGCCACGATATTCCACCGGGGCGTCGGGTTTGGGGTCGTAGGTCTCGTGCTGGGGCGGGCCGCCATCGAGCCAGACCAGGATCACCGACAGGTCCGCCGGCCCGGCCTGGCCCGCGCGGGTCGCCTCCTCCTTTGCCCGGAGCCAGCCGGGCAGGCCAACGCCGAACATCCCCAGCGCCCCCGCGCGGAGCAGGGTCCGCCGGGTCATCCCTTCGCAGTTGCCGAACGGTCGTCCGGGGAGTGTCAGCATGGGTGGGCTCCGTTGGTGCCGGGGAGATCAGTCGACGAACTGGAATTCCTTGGCGTTGATCAGGGCCCAAAGGATGTCCTCATAGGCTTCCTTCCGCCGGGAGGGGTCGGCCTGGATGTGAGTCACGGCGGCCGTCTTCTCGGAATCGGACGGGGCCCTCGCGAACGCGTCCCAGAACAGTTCTTCCACCTTCTCGCCGTCGGGCCTCGGGTCCTTGGCGAGCAGCTCGGCCCGGCCGCCGCCGGCCGACAACTTCTGCTGGACCTCGGCCGAATTGAGAAGGAGCAGGCTCTGCCCGAGGCTGGCGTCGGTCACGCGCTCGCACTCGCAGGCCGTGTCGCGTTTGGGCCGGCCGAAGGCATCTAGGAACGACGACGGCACGCTCTCGTCCGGCAATTCGATCGCCCGGGTGCCGGCCGGGATCCCGCCGAACGCCGTCGGGGCGCCGGTCAGTTGTGCGATCGAATCGAGTAGGACCTCGGCCCCGATCCGCTTGGGATAGTAGCGGGCGAACGCTTGGCGGTCGCGGGCGTTGGATTCGTTCGGCAGGCTCGACAGGCCGAAGACCCGGCTGGTGGCGATCGTGCGGATGAGGTGCTTCAGGTCGTAGCCCGATGCCACGAAATCGGCCGCCAGGGCGTCGAGCAATTCGGGATTGCTGGGCGGGTTGCTCGCGCGAAGGTCATCGGGCGGTTCGGCAACCCCCCGGTTGAAGAAGTGGGCCCAGTAGCGGTTGACCAGGGCACGGGCGAAATAGGGGTTGGCAGGATCGCCCAGCCAGGCGGCAAGGCGATCGCGCAGGTCGGCGCCGGCTTCGGCCGATTCCTCGGGGCCGCCCAGGAGTTTCGGCGCCATCGCCTTGCCGGTCCGGGGATGCGAAACCGCGCCGGCACGTGCGGCGAAGATCGCCTCGTTCCCCTCGACCTGGCCGTTCGGCTGCTGGCCCGGCGGCAGCTTCCGGCCGACCCTGGAAAAGAAGGCGGCGAAGCCGTAATAGTCGTCCTGCGACCAGACCTCGAACGGGTGATGATGGCACTTGGCGCACTGCAAGCGCATGCCCAGGAAGACCTGGGCCGTGTCGTCCACCAGCGCATCGGGCGTCCGCAACCGCCGATACCAGACGACCGGCGGGGCCGTCTCGGCCGTCCCCGAAGCGGTCAGGATCGACCGCACAAATCGGTCGTACGGCACGTTCGTCGCGAGTTGGGCCTCAATCCAGTCGTGGAACCGGAAGGTACCGGCCTGAAGTCCGGCGTTGTTCTCCCGCTTGTTTCGCAGGATGTCGGCCCACTTGATCGCGAAGAATTTGGCATATTCGGGCCGTTCCAGCAGACGATCGACCAACTTGAGGCGTTTCTCGGGGTCGGGGTCGGCGGCGAAACGCCGTGCGTCGGCGGCGGTGGGCAAGGTTCCATTGAGGTCCAGGCTGGCCCGCCGGAGGAACTCGGCGTCGGAACAATCGGCCGAGGGGCTGAGGCCCAGCTCCTGCCATTGCTTGGCGACCTGCACATCCACCAGGTTCCTCGGCCGGAAGTCCCCCAAAGATGCGACCTGGCCGAGCGGCACTGTGAGGCGGGTCACGGCCACCAACCCTTGATAGCGGGCCATCACGGCCGCCTGCCCGGCCAGATCCCGGGATTCGATCCGGCCACCTTCATTCACCTGAATGACGTCCGGATCGTTGGCCTGGAACTGGGCGGATCGGGTAACGTCCTCAACATGGCCGTCGCTGTAGTGGGCCGTGACGACCAGTTGCTGGCGGGTCCCGCCCGGCGGCAGGCTCCGGGCCGGCGGCTCGATCGAGAGCCGGATCAGCTTCGGGGCGTCCGACGGTCCGACCGGCATGCCGGCGGCGATCCAACGGACGAGCGTCCGATAGTCCCTGCTGCCCTCTTCCAGCTTCCTGCCCCCGCCGTGCGGCGCCTTACCGACTGCCTTGGTCAGGAGCAAGCTAGCCTCGGGGGCGGCGGGGAAAAGCCTCCTGCCGCGGCCTTCCCTCACCAGGGTTTCATAATCCAGGGGCGGATCGAACCCGAGCAGGCTGAGCCGGAACCCGTTTTGACCGCTGGCCTTGCCATGACAACCGCCCGAGTTGCACCCGAGCTTGGTGAAGATCGGCACGACGCGGTCAGCGAAATGAATCGGCGGAGGATCGGCCACCCGCTCGACCGTCACCGGAATCGACACCGATTGGCCGCCGACATCGGCACGGATCGAAGTGAAACCGTCGCCCACAGCGACGACCAGGCCGTGCGGATCCACCGAGGCGATCGATGGGTCGGCCGATTCGAAACGGGCCTCGTGAGTCCGGTCGCCGGACATCCCGACGGCCTCGATCGCCAGTTGCTGGGCCGAATCCGGGCCGATCAGGACGACACTGGCCGGGACCGACCTCAAGGCGTCGTCGGCACGTACCGTGGCGGCGAAGGCCAGTGCCAATACCATGAGCATGGCCGCAAGGCCCCGTTTCCCGGCGATCGTTCGCTGCTGCATCATCCGGTGCGCCTCTCGGAAACCGGCCAACCTCGTCGGCGAGGCAGCCTTCCTTCAGGGCGAATGTACGCGCCAGTTTGCGCCGCGGCAAGAGATGTTTAACAAATGACGGCGCCGAGGCAGGGGCCGGTCGGTGTTTACATCGGGGCCGCCCGGGGCGTAAAACCGTGGGTCCCGCGGTCGATCCCACTCAACGCTCCGGCGATTGTCCCCTGGCTGGGTGCTCCCGATGGCGACGGAATTCCCCGCGTATCCGCTCCGGTTCGAGCCGATCCTCAAGCACCTGATCTGGGGCGGCCGGCGGTTGGGCACGGTCCTGGGCAAACCGATCGGTCCCGAATCGGATTTCGCCGAGAGCTGGGAGATTTCCGACCACGCGAACGGCATCAGCGAAGTCTCCGAAGGCCCCCTGAAGGGGACAAACCTCCGCGACCTGGTCCATCGGTATGCCGCCGAGGTGCTGGGCCCGAAGCTCTCAGGAATGACCCAGTTTCCCCTCCTTCTCAAGTTCCTGGATGCCAACCAGGTGCTCTCGGTGCAGGTCCACCCGACCGACGAGCAGGCGAGGGACCTGGTCAATGACAATGGCAAGACCGAGGCGTGGGTGGTGATGCACGCCGACCCCGACAGCCTGATCTACGCCGGGCTCAAGCCGGGCGTGACCCGCGACGACTTCGCCCGGGCCCTCGAGGCCGGCCGGACCGAGCCGCTTCTCCATCGTTTCGAGGCCCGGCCTGGCCAGTGCATCTTCATACCGGCCGGCACCGTCCACGCGATCGGCGCGGGGGTCTTACTAGCCGAGATCCAGCAGATGTCCGACGCCACGTTCCGGGTGGACGATTGGGGCCGGGTCGGGCCCGATGGCAAGCCCAGGATGCTGCATATCCGCGAGGCGATGATCGCCACCGATTTCGATCGGGGGCCCGTCGATCCGGTCTCCGTGCCCGTCGATAAGCGACCCTGGGGGACCCGGGAGGCCCTGGTGAATTGCCGTTACTTCGCCCTGGAACGCTGGAGGCTAACCAGCATGGCCCGGATCGGGTCGGTCGATCGGTTCACGATCCTGGTCGGTATCGGCGGCACCTCGAGGATCGGCGATGTGCGGCTCGGATACGGGGAAAGCCTTCTGATGCCGGCGTCGCTCGGGGAGGTTGACATCTTACCCGAAGACGAAGCAACCATCCTGATCTGTACAGTCCCTTGAATCAGCCCGGGGTGTCTCGGATGGAATGCATGGGGAGCAGCGAGGCGGGCCCGTGGCAACTCCTGCCCAAGGCGTTGGGGACGTCGGCGAGCCCGACATGTTTGCTGATCGCGGCCTTCGGCCTGATCCTCCATGACCTCGGGAACCGGGCGATCGACCGGATTTTCCCGGGGGCACCCGCAATCCCGGCGGTCTCCGCCGACCTCAACTCGATCGATTCGTGGATGATGGATCATGCCGACGACCCGATTCGTTGGGCCAAGGCCGCTACTCGGCTGATCGTCGAACCGCCAAGGGTTTGGTTCGGACCATTCCGGGCGGTGTTCAACCGGGATTCCACCGGTGGGGAAGTCCTCCACGGGGGACTGGCCGGAACCTGGGGGCTGGTCGTCTGGTCGATCCTGGGGGCCGCGATCGCCCGCCGGAGTCTGATTCGACTGACCGGATCGACCGGCGCCACCGGGATGAACGCCTCGTTGGCCTATGCCGGGCGCCGATCCATATCGCTAACAATTGCATCGATCGTGCCGAGTGTACTGATCGGCCTGATCGCCCTGGGGATGGCGGGGTTCGGCTTCCTGGCCCGGCATCTCGGGATCTGGCTGGCCGGGTTGCTCGGCTTCCTGCCGACCCTGGGAGGGCTGGCGACGGCGACCCTGTTGCTGATCCTGGCCGGCGGCTGGCCGCTAATGGTATCGGCTGTCGCCGCCGAGGATGAGGACGGCTTCGACGCCTTCAGCCGGGCCGCCTCGTACTGCACCCAGCGTCCGCTCGAGTACCTCTACTTCCTGGCGATCGCCGGGTTCCTGGGGATCGTCGGCGCCTCGGCCGTCGCCGGGTTCCTAATGCTGGCATTCGGCCTGGAGGGCTGGGGCCTGTCGATCGGGTCGGCCATCCCGGCCCCGCCGGGGGCGATCCCGGTCTGGCCAGGGGTCGTCCGCCTGCTGGCCCTGGGCTATGTGTTCGCCTATCCCTGGGCCGCCTGGCCGACGATCTACCTGATACTCCGGCGCCGGATCGACGGCCCCGACTGGGACGACATCGCCAGCGACGGTGCGTGAGGCCGCCCGCCCTTACTTGGTCGCGTACGCCTCCTCGGCCGTGAGCAGGACCTGGGCGATCTGGACCAACTTGAGATTCCGATCGCTGGCAAGTTTCTGAAGCCTCCGGAATGCGTCGGCCTCGTCGAGGCCGGTTTTCTTCATCAGCAGGCCCTTGGCCCGCTCGATCCGCTTGCGGTCCTCCAGGGCCTGGCGTAGGCCGTCGGCTTCCTGATGCAGGGCCCGAACCTCCTCGAAATGGCAGAGGGCCATCGAGATCGCCGGGCCGAGGTCGGCCTCCTTGATCGGCTTGACCAGGAAACCGGAGACGTGCTCGGCCTTGGCGCGACGGACCACCTCCGCGTCGGGCCGGGCGGTCAAGAGGATCACGGGGATGGGCCTCTCCCGAGCGACCTGGCGAGCCGCTTCGATGCCGTCGAGGCCGGGCAAGGCCACCTCGGTGAGTATCATCTCGGGGCGGGGGTCGCGGCAGGCATCGACCAGTTCCCGGCCATTGGAAGCGTCGGCCACCACTTCGTGGCCCATTGTGGTGAGGACAGCCTTCAAGGACTCGCGCGTCGCACGATCGCCGTCGGCCACCGCGATCCGGAGAGATCGGCACATGGCATCCCTCTTTGGCAGGGTCAGTAGCCTCATCCTACCCCTCGCGGGGCGGCCGACGATAGGGCCCGGCGGGAGGGCGCTTCAAATGGCGGTCTCGATCGGCACCAGCTTGCACCAGAAGATGTAATCGGTATCCACGGCCCGCCCGCCGAGTTCCTGGACCGACTGGGCGATTTGCCCGCGGTGGTAGGGCGCATGAATGAACATCTGGGTCAAGAGTCCTTCGACGTCCCATCGGTACCGCTTGCCGTCGGGGAAGGCCCATTCGATCGGCCGGGATAGGGACTCGTCGTCGAGATCGGCGAGGAATTCGGTCCAGGCCGCCTCGGTCGCCGCGACCTGCCCCGCCAGTTCATCCAACCCGACATCCTGCGGGAAAATCGGGGGCAGGTCTGGCCATCGGCCCAGCCGATGGAGCCACCGCAGTCGGGCGGCGACCAGGTGGGCCATCCGGCCGACCGCCCTGGCGAATCGCGGATCCTCGCGCCGGTCGACGGGCACCGATGCCAACATTTCCAGGGCCAGGGCGTTGCAGCCCTTCTCGTACTCGTACCAGCGTCGGTAGCGGTCGGCGAGCGTCTTCATGCAGGCCCTCCTCATCCACGGGATGTCGCGAGGCGGTACATCACGTCGGACCTTACCACGTACTTCCTGCCCGATTCGACGGGAGCCCCTTCGTGGAGCTCGTCGTGCGCGAAGACCAGGGCCATGCCGGCAGCGGGGCAGACCTCGAACGCGACCCGGAAGTGGCCGGAATCGCCCCGCCGATAGAAACGGGTCGATCCCCCTCCGATGCCGCCCCGCAGGTAAACCAGGAACGTCAGGAAACTCGTCGAGCCGTCCGGCGCGCGGTAATGGCCGTCGTAGTGGGGCGCGAACCTCTGGCCGGGATCGTACCGGTAGAAGCGGATCCGGGGGTTCAGGCCGTCGAGCACCCACACTCGCCCCATGGCGGACCATGACGCGGGCAGGAGCGGCCGGGCCCTTACGAACAGCCCGTCGGCCAGCCCAGGGTCGTCGGTCATCGCCCGGTTATTGTCGCGGAATTCGAGGCGGATCGCGGCATCCTCGCCCTGGCCGATCAGGGCCACGCCGAAGCCGAGCGACTCGCCCTGTTCGATCAGGGAATGGCAGGTCGCTTCGTCCAGGAATTGATCGACCGTGTAGATTCGGTCCCCGTCGCGACGGTCGATGAACATGGCAACCCCGGGCCGCATCGGCCCATCGTCATCCATCGGATGGCCCCAGATCGACACGATCGGGCCGGCGGCGGTTCGCCGCGGGGAGTCCCCGGGATCTGCCCTTTTTCGATCGGGCCGAACCTCGCAACAGCCCATCAGATCTTGGGCCACGTCGCCCGAAGCGGGATCGATACCCTGCGACGGCCGGGCCTCCCATGACGTGGCGACGGCACAGCCTTCGAGCCGGCCGCCCGAAGCGAGCAGAGCAGCGCTTGGTTGCTGGCGGGATCCCGACGCGATCGGATCGGAAAATGATGCTTGAGTTTTGGCGGACGACCGGACATAGTGTCGAATGGCCCGGCCTTAACCCATCCGGATCGGCCTTCGAAGGCCGGGCGGGGGGGAACCCGGGCACGGTTACGCCGGCCTTGTGTCGGAACCGACAGGGCCGCCGGACCGCGAATCTTCGAGCAAGGCCCGTGACCATGGCGAAGAATATCTACGTCGGCAACCTCCCGTATCAGACCACCGGCGACGACCTCGTGGAACTGTTCCAGGCCTATGGAACGGTCGCGAGCGGCCAGGTCATCATCGACAAGTTCAGCGGTCGGAGCCGCGGCTTCGGCTTCGTCGAGATGTCCAGCGATGAGGAAGCCGATCACGCGATCCAGGGCCTCAATGGCGCCGATTATGGGGGACGCCCCTTGACCGTCAACGAAGCCAGGCCCCGCGAGGATCGCGGAGGAGGCGGGGGTGGCGGCGGCCGCAGCTATGGCGGCGGTGGCTACGGAGGCGGAGGCGGTGGCGGTGGCTACGGAGGCGGTGGTGGCGGGTATGGCGGCCGCGGCGGTTACTGAACCCTCCGGCAAAGAACCTCCCTGGCGGTCCCGATCCCACCCGATGTGACACCGTCGAGTCGCCCGATCAGATGGGCGGGATCGCTAGCCGTACGACCTCGCCCCCCGCGCCCACGACCAGCAGCGCCCGACCTGCTTCGCTGGCGCAACATGCGATCGGGCGAATACGGTCGATCGGCGTTTGATGCAGGATCCTGCCCCCCATCGGACCCATCTTGATCCACTCGACCCTGGTCGCCGACAGGCCGGCGACCAGGCCTGAGCGGACCAGGGCGGCATGGCGATAGCCGCCATCATCGGAGGTCAGCCGCCGTTGGGGGTGGCCGAGATCCCGATTGCTCAAATCGATCCGTCGCCAACGAATTTCACCATCCTCGCCGCCCCAGACCAGTTGCAGCACCGTCTTGCCGATCCAGAGGCCATCGAACCAGGCCGAGCGGAGGGATGAATTGGGCGGAATCCGTGGCCGGCAGGAATCCTCCGCCACCAGACCATCCGCCAGCCGGGGAATGCCCTGGTCGCCGTCGTCGTCATCCGGGGAGGCGACGGCCCACCCGCGTCCGTCATGCCAGAGGATGGACGGGCCCTGATCGGGCGATTCCGGGAGCAGCAGGCCGCGCCTGGCCCATCCCGGCGATCGGCCCGGCCCATCAGGGCGCCGCATTCGGAAGCGCCCGGCAGGGCCAAAAAATAAAGGCCCTGGTTGGTCTTAGCCACGAGCGAGCTCCAGGCTCCGCCGTGGACCGGGCCAACCAGGGGTCGGCGAGATCATCCACGCGGCGAACCCTGCCCTCGCACGATAGAGGCCCAGGTCGCGTTCATAAGCGTCGATCCTTCCTCGGCGTGCCCGACCCGAATGCGAACGCCCGGCTTGCACGGCGACGACCACGGCCCTGGCGGGTCGGACGACAGGGTGGCGATCGCGTGCGAGCCGGCGGCGATCCGGATCGCCTCGCCCGTAAGGGAGCGGATGATAAACAGGTCGCCGTCGGGGTGAAGCTCGGGTACGAAGAGGGTCGCCTTCGATCTGGGCGGCGGCGGCCAGGGCGGGCCACCAGCCCCGAGCCGACCTGGACGAGTGGGGCCACCTCCGCCTGGGGACGGATCGGGGCGATCGGCCCGACGCGTTCCGCCGCCAGGTCGGCGTCGGCGACCAGGCCGCGGCCCCAGTGCGACTGCTGGCCGAACAGGGCCGAGACCAGAGCCGGCCCGATGCCCGCCCGATAGCCGGGAGCGTACTCCGGCTGCCAGGCCAAGGAGGGCCTCGATCGCGGACCTCATCGGCGACTTCGTCAGGTAGGTCGCCGACGAACCCCATGATTTGGTTGAAGAACCTGGACGTGCCCGGGCCGGATCCGGGCCTGCCAGGAAGGTGCTCGCTTCATCAAGCGTCCTCGGGAGAAAGTCGCGGTAGTCGCCGCGGCCGGCCCTGAGCCGGAGAAGCCGCAGGGCGCAGGAGTCGCCGGGCGAAGGGCGTTGCTTCCAGCCCTCGGAGAAGTGCTCCAGGGCCAGGTCGTCCGCCCCGCTCCGGTCGAGCATCAGGTTCTTCGGCTGCCAGCCTGCCGCCGGGCCGCTGGGCCAGTTCCTGGGCGGCGATCTGGAAGTACCGGATCGCCTCGTCCTCCTCGCCGATCCGGCGGAGCAACTCGGCGGCGGTGACGTGCTCGTTCAGCTCCCGGTAAAGCCCCAGGGCTCGGTCGAATTCCCCGGCCGCCTCGAAGGCCGCCGCGGCGGACCGCCGGTCGTCGAGCCGGTTCAGGAAGACCGGCGGCGGCATCCCGGTGCAAGCCGCCGGATCGGAGGGCATGGGCGGCCGACCGGAAGTCCTGGAGGAGCCGGCCGAAGATGTAGGCGGCCCGGCGAAAATCGCCAGCCCTCAGCGCGGCCTCGGCAGCCTTCCGGTACTCGCGGGCGGCGCCGCCGCCACGTAGAGGTCATCGGGCGCCCATCCAGTAGCCCGAACTGCTCCCCCGCCCAACAGGCTGGCCAGCGAATAGCGGGTGTCATGGTCGGCGAGCCGGTCGAACACCGACGGCGACGAACCCCGACCCGGGCGGTCGTCGCCGATCGGCAAGGCCTTGCTGAGGGCGCGCTCCGGGTCGCCCTCCCGGAATTCCTTCAGGAGCGCCTGGATCGCGGCCGACTGCCGGCCCATCACCGCCTCGCCCAGTTGGGGAACCTGCTCGATCGCCTGCTTCACCCAACGGGCACCCTGCTCGGCAAGGGGCCGGATGCCCAGGGTCTTGCCCAGCCAGATCAGGCCGCGACCAAGTCCCAGCGATGCACGGCCCAGGGCCTGGTCGGTGGGCGAGCCCTGGTTCGTCGCGACATCCCCGAACCCGTCGCCCTCGCCACCCGGGAGGGTCTCGAAGGCCGCGGTCTGGAACGGATCGTCGAGGATCAGCTCGACCGACTCGATTCGGTCGCCGAGCGGACCGGGGTCCGGTAGAGCGGACCAGCCGTTGCGACGACACGAGGCCGTCGAGAGCAGCCGTGCGGGCTCGACAGGGGCCGACGGATCGTAGGCCAGGCACCGATCGCCGGGCAAGAAGACCAGGCCCCGGTCGCGGGTCAGGCCGCGCATCTCGTCGTCGAGCAAGGCCGGGAGCAACTCCGCGTCGATCGGGATGAACAGATCATCGGCGAGCGCCTGGAGGCGGACGGCGCCGGGTATCGGCCCATCGACTCGAGAGGCGAACTTGACCAGGAGGCCGTCGGCGGTGGCGTGGATCCGCCCCCACGGGCTCTGGCCGAGGCGGGTGCAGGCTTCGATCGCCGCACGGGCCTGGCTGGGCGGGAAGTGTGCCGCCGTCGCCGAACCGGACCGGGGACGCCGGACGAGGCGGATCGGGACTTTCATGGGTCGATCACCCCGGGCCGTAGCCGTTGGCCGGCGGCTTGCATCGCCTGGCCGATCTTGCGGGGGGCGTCGGGGGTGGGAGGCCCCCCGATCAAGCTCGCCGGGCCCATCCGCGTACCGTCGGGCAGCCATGCGGCGAAGTCGTCGCGGAAGATAAAAAAGATCCCGATCAGGCAACCCGCCCGATCCTGGATGATGATCTGCCCGAGGAAATCGACCGCCACCCGGATCGCGCCGTATTCGCCGAAGGCCACATAGCGACGATCGGATTGCGAGCGGATCCCTCGATCGATCTCCTCGACCGGTATGCGAGGCCCCTCCGGCAGCGGACGGCCCATGGCGACGTGACGTGAGCATTCCAGGATGCCGCTATCCCAACGGATGATCCGATGCGGGTGGTGGAAGAAGGAGTGGCGCGCGGCCCCGCTGATCGAGACCATGAGATGATCTCGGCCGATCAAGACCCGGATCCGGCTGTGGATCCGGGACTGGGGCGTCGCGAATCGGACCTCCCCCTGGCCCGCGACATCCTGCACGGCAACCCGGCGGCTGGACGTCGCGAAGGCGACCCTCTGGCCGTCTCGGCTGATCGCGATGGCCGAAGGGTCGTGCAAGCCCGGAATGACCCGGATGAGCCGGCCAGCCGGCTGTGCGAACAGGAAGAGGCGGTGCCGATCCTCCTCGACGACCGGGCGGGGAAAGGTCGCCGATATCGCCGCGACCGGACCGGCCGCCGCTGCATGCCCCAGCCGGCAACCGGCCAGCACCGGCTTGCCTTCCGAGAGTGGAATCCAGGGTTTCGACCAGCCGTCGGGAAGGCAAAGGAGCAGGGCCCCGTGCGCCGGATCTAGCGATGCAACGGGCCGATCGACGACCCCGGACCTGGCCATCGCCAGCCAATCGTCGCCCCCGAGGGACGTCGGCCCGGCTTCGCCCGACGGGGCGGCCGCCCGGGGATAAGGGATCATTCCCGAGGGGGTCGACACGGCCATCCGAAGGACCTCGCGGCAACGCCGCGTCATTCCCGCCGCCCGATGCCCGCCGCCGAGGGTGGCCGAGGACTTCTCTCCCGGCCCCTGCCCGAGGTCGAGCCCCCGGATCGGCCCCCCGATCCACCGGATCAGGGCGCATTGGGAATCCGGCAGATAGCATGCAGCGATCCGCTCGTTGCCGGCGATCGCCCCGATAGGATAGGCCCGGATCCGCCGCATCCCCAGGTCGTAGTGGATCGCGATCAGTTCGCCTTCCAGGCGCGCCATCGCCAGCACCCCCTCGGAGACGCCGACCAGGCCCACGACGTCGGAGACAACCTTCCCCCCAAAGACCCCCCTGGGGAGGATCTCGCCCTCGCCGTCATCGACCCGCCAGGCATGGACCACCCCGGCGTATCCGCAGACGAACAACCATCGCCCCCCGGGATCCAGGTCGAGCCTCAGTTCGGGCGGCTTCCGCGCGATCCCCAGGCGGAACGGGAAGGGGATCGGTTCTACTTCGCCGATCCAGGGACGATCCGGGCCCGTCGAGAAGGGGCGGGCTCCCGGGTCGGGATCGACCGGCATCGGGACCCGGCATCTCGAAATTGGCAGGGCGCCGCCTAGCCGGAGTTCCGACAGGCCGACCTCGCCCCGATCATCGACGCCCACGCCGAACAGCCGGGTCCCCGACGGCAGGGCGGCCGATGCGGCCAGGACATCCGGCTCCCGGAGCCCTCGGGCATGCGCCAGGAGAATCACGTCGCGGGGCATCGGCTGCTCGTCGACCAGGGCCTCGGCCAGGTATTCCAACGGACCGGCGGGGTGCGGGCTCAGGTCGCTCGATTCGAGGCGTTCGCCGAAGGCCTGCGTGCCGAGTTCCAGCGGGTCGACGATTTCCTCGGGCTCGCCGGTCGTGATGGCTCGGAATCGGATACCCCTGCTGTCCGCGAGCCGGCCCATCGCCAGGGCGGCCGCGCCGAGGACCGACCGGACGATGCCCCAGGTCCGCACCCCCTGATCGACTACGATCAGCATCTCCTCGGCAACCGGCGTCCTCGGCTCCTCCCGTCGAAAGTACAGGAGTTCTTTCTCGGCGAACCGCCGGAGGAGCTCGGTCGGCTCCAGGGCGAACTGGGACAGCAGTAACTGCTCGGGGTGGCCCCTCGTCGCCACGTCGGAATAACCGCCGGTGGGCAACTCCATCGACGAGAGTCGTCGCGGGGGGATCGTCAGGGCCCCCAGAATTCGGCCGACCAGGGCCGCCGACGCGGCCATCCGGGGCCGCCTCTCGAGGCCGGCAAGGACGTCCGAGAAGGACCGGGGCCGATCGGCATCGACCCGCCCCGCGATTTCCTCGCGAGCGCCCGAGGGGGGCCGGCCCGTTTTGAGCCAGTGGCGAATCTCGTCGGGATCCATCGCCGCGAGATTCTTCAGCACCCTCGCCGAGAAGATCAAGGGCGCCAGCGGGGGGGCCTCGGGGAACGACCCGGCCAACACCTGGTTGATCCGATACGAGGCGGAGCGAAACTCCTGAAGCACCCGGCACAGCTCGCCGATGTCGATCGGCCGACCGGATCGCGGCACCTCGGCGCCAACGACTGCCGCGAGCGCCCCCGCGTTGCGGAATGGCCGGCCGCACTCGCGGAAGATCCGCCGAAGTTCGCCGGGTTGGCGGCCGGGCGGATCGTCATCAGGCGTTTCGGTCCGGCGTCCGGCGCCGAGGAGGTCGAGGAAATGGAGGGCGTGGCCGAAGCAAAGGACTGCCCCGCTGGTCGCGAACCCTTCGAGGAAGAGGGCGACCTCCCCGAGCATCGCGAACGTGCGCGATTCCCCGGGCCGATCCTGTCGGTACTCGATCGCCTCGGCATCCTCGGACCACCGGAGGCCGCCCAGCCAGGCGAAATACGATTCCGGGATGGCCAGGTAAGGAAGGAGATCCCCGGCGTCTTGCTCGGGTTCGCGGGCCCGCCTCATCGCGTCACCCCCCGGTAGGCCAGGCGGATCGCGGCCCGGCCGAGCTCCCCGATGGCCGCCCCCGGGACCACGTCGATACCGCATTCCGTCACGATGGCGCGGTCCCCGTCGCCTAGGCCGAGCCATTCGGCCCAGGCCCGGTCGGTCATCCAAGGCCGGACGACGCGGCCCAGCGGGCAGAGGACAAGCCGGCCCCAGAATCGGCCGCCGCCCGGCAGCAGGGGCGGAGGGTCGCCGATCACCAGGGCCCGTTCGCCGCACGTCGCCCCTCGCAAGGAGGCGATCTCGGCCGTCGTCGCCCGATCGGCCCAATCATTCAACAATTCCAGGGCCCCCAGCCACGCCGTACAGGGGCGTGGCATTTCGTCGCCCGCGAGGGATGGCTCGATCGGTGCGACCTCCCAGGATCCGGGGGGCACGGGCCGGATCGGTTCGGGGACGATGGACCTCGCCAGGGGGAACGCGTCCGTCGAGAGGTCCGAGGGTACTTCGAGGCTGGGCAACCATCGCCCAGGGGTGTGGTATTCGGAGTCCCTCGGCGTGTAGAAGCGGACCCCGGGCACCGGAAGGAGTCGGGCCATCACCTCGCCGCCCCCGGGATCCCACGAGACCCACGCCATGTTCAGGCGGATCGCCACCACCACATCGGCGTCGCCTCGCAACGACTCCAGGGCGTCGAGGCGGTCGATCGGTAGGCTTGCGAGGGTCGCGTCGGCCAGGTTTCGGGGCAATCGGTTTCATCCTGGGGATCCGTGGGCGGGGAGGCGGTGCTGTGGGTCGGTCATCTCCCGAGCTGTTCGAGCAGGGCCGTGGCCCGGCTCAGGATGCGTTCCCGGGTCACGCGGCTCGCCCTGGCCACGCGGCCCGGTCGGAAAGCAGCGTCAGCCTTTCGCGGAGCCGGGCGGCCGCGGCCAGGCCGAGACCGCCGCCCTGCATCTCGCCGCCGATCTCGGCGAGTTGTCTCGCCAGATCTTCGGCATCGACCCGGCCCCTCGGCGAGGCCAGGGGATGGGCCGAGGGCCCCGCTTCCTGGCGTTCCAGGACCCCGTCGATGAGGGCGCCCAGGGGGCCGATCTGCTCGGGCCGGTCCCAGACGTACCGCAGCGTCCAGAGGTCGCTCAGCTCGGCGACCGTCCTGCCGCAGAGCACCGACGAGCCGGCGACCAGCTTCAGGGCCTTGACCGCCCGGCGGTCGGAGAATGCCACGCCGAGGTCCCGGATCCGGAAGACCAGTTCGGCATAGCGCTCGGCGATCGGCGTCAGGTCGACACGGTAGATCGAGGCCGACAGGTCCCGCAAGTCGCCGGCCGTGACGGCCGAGGACCTCGGCTCATCCCGTTCGAGTTCCCAGCCGGCGGCGAGCAGCCGGGGCATCGAGTCGGCCGGGAGATTATCGACGTGGCAGCGGATCAGGAACCGGTCAAACAGGGCCCGCAGGGCTTCGTCCTCGGGCAGGTGGTTCGATGCCGAGAAGACCGAAAGTACCGGCAACTGGTGGACCTCAGAGCCCCTGCGGTAGACCCGCTCGTTGAGAACCGAGAGCAGGTTGTTGAGGATAGCGCTGTTGGCGTTGAACAGTTCGTCGAGGAAGACGAACTCGGCTTCGGGCAGCATGCCGGTGGTAACCGTGGCCACCGTGCCCTCGCGGAGCTTCACCAGGTCAATCGGCCCGAACACCTCGTTGGGCTCGGAGAACCTCGTCAGCAGGTATTCAAAGTAGTGGGCCTGGACCGACTCGGCGAACCGGCGGATCAGGGCCGACTTGGCCGTGCCCGGCGGGCCGTGGAGGAACAGGTGTTCGCCCGAGACGACGGCCAGGGCGATCAGATCGACCACCTCGTCGCGGCCGACGAATCGGCATTTCAGGGTTGCGACGACCTCCTCGCGGAGCCGTCCGACGGCGTCGGCGCTGTCAGTCATGCCCGATCCCCCCGGCCGGGGCCGTCGTCACCCCGGCCGACACGCGTTCGAGCATCTCCCGGGCGAGCCCCGCCGGCATCCAGGCCTCCTTCCGGCGGGCCGCGAACCTCTCGGCATACATCATGGCAATCCCCGCTTGATCGCCGAAGTCGGGCGGCCGGGTCGGCCCATCGTCGAGGCCGGCCAGGACCCCGGAGAGCGGCCAGTCTCGGAGGAGTCCGGCCACGATCTCGGCGAGCGGGTCGCGAAGGTCGATCGCGCGGGCCCGCCGGTAGACGCCCGGGAGATACCGGAAGGTGAGGTCGGCCGAGAAGTGGTCCGAAGGGAGGGCGGCCTCGAATTCTGGCCGGAGCCTTCGGGCAAGCACCTCGGGGGATTCCGACCGATCGACCAGGGCCCAGCAGGTCTTCCGCAGCAATTCGGCCGCCCCGACTGCGACCCGTTCGTTGAAGGCCGGGGCCGGGCCGGCCAGCTCGAGGCAGGCCCGTTCGTACCGGGCGCGGAGCAATTCACGGGATGCTTCGAGCGGCCCGAGTGCCGGGGGCGGCTGCCCTTCGAAACGGACGGCCCCCGCCTCGAACAACGGTCTTAGGAAGCCGGCCAGATCATCCATCGGGGGATCGCCCGCGGCCCGCTCGGAACGACCGGACGCGCAACGATCCAGGATACGGCAATGGGGCCGGGACGTGGTAGGCCATCGCCGCGGGTTGACTTGATTTGGGCCCGGCGCTCTGGTCGAATAGTCACCTTCGATGGGACAGGCGGAATGGGGAGGGCTTCGATGATTGTCGGCGTGCCGAAGGAGGTCAAGGCGGACGAGTACCGGGTGGCGATGCTGCCGGTCGGGGCCGAGGAGTTGACCGCGGGCGGCCATACCGTCCTGTTCGAGGCCGGCGCCGGCGTCGGCAGCGGCATCCCCGACTCGGCCTATCAGGCCGCCGGCGCCACCATCCTGGGCTCGGCCGACGAGGTCTGGGGCGGGGCCGACCTGATCCTCAAGGTGAAGGAACCGTTGCCGATTGAATGGCCCCGGATGCGCCGCGGCCTGACCGTTTTCACCTATTTCCACTTCGCCGCCGACGAGGCCCTCACCCGCGCCGTGATCGACAGCGGTACCACGGCGATCGCCTACGAGACGATCCACGACAACCAGGGCCGCCTGCCGCTCCTGACCCCGATGAGCGAGGTCGCGGGCCGGATGAGCATCCAGGAAGGAGCCAAATACCTGGAACGCCCCGAGGAAGGCCGCGGCATCCTGCTGGCCGGCGTCCCGGGCGTCGCCCCGGCCGAGGTGGTCGTCCTGGGCGGCGGCGTGGTCGGCACCAATGCCGCGCGGGTCGCCGCCGGCCTGGGCGCGTCCGTCCATATCCTGGACGTGAACCTCGACCGCCTCCGCTATCTCGACGACATCATGCCGCCCAATGTCACCACCCTGTATTCGGACAGGCACACGATCCGCGAATCGATCGAACGGGCCGACCTGGTGATCGGCGCCGTCCTCGTGGCCGGCGCCCGGGCCCCCCGCCTGGTCACCCGCGCCGATCTTTCGAGGATGAAGCCGGGAGCCGTGATCGTCGACGTCGCGATCGACCAGGGCGGGTGCATCGAAACCAGCCGGCCGACCACCCACCGCGAACCGACCTACGTCATCGACGGTGTCGTCCATTACTGCGTGACCAACATGCCCGGCGCCGTCGGCCGGACCAGCACGTATGCCCTGTGCAACGTCACGCTGCCGTACGTCCTGCAGTTCGCCCGCCGGGGCTGGCGCGAGGTCGTCCTCGACGCGCCCGGCATCGCGGCCGGGATCAACATCGACCGGGGGCGCGTCACCAACCAGGCGGTCGCCGATACCTTCGGCCTTCCTTTTGTACCCTGGTGCCCCTAAACCGACCTAACCTTCGGAGCCCAGAACCCATGTCCGACGAACATGATCACGACCACGACCACGACCACGACGGCCCGGGGGACGAGGCCCTGGCGCTGGAACTCGACACCCAGACCCAGGTCTTCCTGGAACTCCGCCAGCAAAACATGGAGCTGCTGCAACTGGCCGCCCGGGTCGCCGGCTACGCGGGCGACCACTCCCGCTGAAGCACTCCGACCTGAAGCCGGCCCTCCGTTCGATCTGGGACATCTACTCCGAGTTCCACGCCTGGGTCGATCCCGAGGAAGACGAAGGAGAGGACGAGGACGGGGAAGACGACGAGTGAACGACGACCTCCTCGTCGAATCGCCCGGGGCCGGGCTGGTGACCGTCGGGTGGGCGGGCGATCCCCTGTCGGGGCACGTCCGCCTGATCGACCAGACCTTGCTGCCCGGCGAGCTCAAGCGGATCGATTGCCGGGACGTGCCTGCGGTCTGGGAGGCGATCCGCAGCCTGCGGGTCCGGGGCGCCCCGGCGATCGGCGTCGCGGCCGCCTATGGGGCGGCCCTGGGGGCCCGTGAGGGGCTGAGGCCAGGCACGGTTGCGAACGTCCGGGGCGCCCTCAGGGCGGCCGCCGACTCCCTTCGCACCAGCCGCCCGACCGCCGTCAACCTCTTCTGGGCGCTCGATCGGATGGAACGGGTCGCCGCCGAGGCCGACCTGGAAGGGCCCGACCTGGTCGTCCGCCTGGTCGCCGAGGCCGACACCATCGCCATGGAAGATCGGGCGATGTGCCGCGCCATAGGCCGCCACGGGGCCGACATGATCCTCGACGGCCAGGGGATTTTGACCCACTGCAACGCCGGCGGACTGGCGACGGCCGACTACGGCACCGCCCTGGCCGTCGTCTTCACCGCGCACGAACAGGGCAAGGCGATCCGCGTCTTCGCCGACGAGACCCGCCCGCTCCTCCAGGGGGCCCGACTGACCGCCTGGGAGTTGAAGCAGCGGGGAATCCCGGTCACGTTGCTCTGCGATAACATGGCCGCCCAGGTGATGAAGGAAGGCCGGGTGCAGGCCGTTCTCGTCGGCGCCGACCGGATCGCCGCCAACGGCGACGCGGCCAACAAGATTGGCACGTACGGCCTGGCCGTCCTGGCCCACGCCCACGCGATCCCGTTCTATGTCGCCGCCCCTTCCAGCACGTTCGACCGGTCCATCCCCGACGGCGGCCACATCCCGATCGAGCAGCGGGATCCGCGCGAGGTAACGCACGCCTGGGGCCGATCCACCGCGCCCGAGGGGATCGACGTTTATAACCCCGCGTTCGATGTCACCCCCGCCCACCTGATCGCCGCCATCATCACCGAGAAAGGCCGGATCCACCCGGTCACGGCCGGCGCGATCCGCGACAGGCTTGACGCCCCCTGAACCCGAGCTAGCCTCTCCTCATGAGCGACGCCGAGAATCACGCCCGGCTTCGGAAGGCGGTGGCCGACCGCTTCGGCGGTCGCCGAGTGCTGGTCGTGGGCGACCTGATGCTGGACGCCTACGTCTGGGGCGAGGTCGCCCGCGTCTCGCCCGAGGCCCCCGTGCTGGTCGTCCGACTCGACCGACGCACGGCCAACCCCGGCGGCGCCGGCAACGTGATGCTTAACCTCGCCGCGCTGGGGATCGAAGCCCGTGCAGCCGGCTTCGTGGGCCGCGATCAGGCCGGCGAAATGCTCGTCGGCCTGCTTGACCAGGCCGGCATCCGCACCGCCGGAATCCGGCGCTGGGACGATCGCCCGACCATCACGAAGACCCGCATCGTCGGCGGTCATCAGCAAGTGCTCAGGCTCGACGAGGAGAGCGACGCCCCGGTGCCGGACGCGGCCATCGACGCCTTGCTGGCCTCGGCCTTCGTCCAGCTCCGCGAAGGCGTCGACGCCGTGATCCTGTCCGATTACGCCAAAGGAACGCTCACCCCGGGCGTCTGCCGGGCCGTCATCGACGAGGCGAGGCGACTGGGGTTGCCCGTCCTTGCCGACCCCAAAGGGCGCGATTATAGCAAGTACTCCGGCGCGACCACCCTGACGCCCAACCGTCATGAGCTCGAGGCGGCCACCGGCCTCCCGGCCATCCTCGACGAAGACATCCGGGCGGCCGCGGCCCGGCTCCGCGAACACGTGGCCCTCGACTTCCTGGTCGTCACCCGGGGCGAGCACGGCATCGGCCTCTTCGACGGCCGGGGCGCCCGGTTCTTCCCGGCGATGGCCCGCGAGGTGTTCGACGTCTCGGGCGCCGGCGACACGGTGATCGCCACGTTCACCGCCGGCCTGGTCGCCGGCCTGCCGATCGACGAGGCCCTCCATTTGGCCAACCTCGCCGCGGGCGTGGTCGTCGGCAAGATAGGCACCGTCCCGATCGATCGGGGGGAACTCCTCGACGCCATCCGCACCGAGCAGGCGATCGAGCAGTCCGACAAGGTGGCCGACCTCGACAATCTGCTACCCCGCATCGAACGCTGGCGCGCCAACCGCGACCGGATCGTCTTCACCAACGGCTGCTTCGACCTGCTCCACGTCGGACACGTCACCCTGCTGGCCCAGGCGAAGGCCCTGGGCGACCGCCTGATCGTCGGCCTGAACTCCGACGCGTCGGTCCGGCGCCTCAAGGGCGAAACCCGGCCGGTCACGTCCGAGTCCGATCGGGCCCATGTCCTGGCGGCCCTGGGATCGGTGGATGCCGTGGTCCTGTTCGGCGAGGATACGCCCCTTCGCCTCATCGAGGCGATACGGCCCGAGATCCTGGTCAAGGGCGGCGACTACGCCGAAGACGAGGTGGTTGGGGGCGATTTCGTCCGAAGCCACGGCGGTCGGGTCGCCCTCGTGCCGATCGTCGAGGGCCGCAGCACCACGAGGATCGTGAATAAGCTCCAGGGAGATCCCGCCGATACGAAAGGATCGTGAGCGATGCGCCGAGGCTTCCCCGCGCCAGGGATCGGCGTGATCCTGATGTTCCCGTTGCTGCCGATTGCCCCCGCCCTGGCCCAGCAGCCGCACGCACCCAGGGCCGAACACGGCCCCTACCAGGTCGATTTTCGCCACCCCCTCCATGAGTTGATCCGCGACCTGGAGGAGACGGAGAGGGGTGACCGTCACCTGGAATCCACCGTACCGCATCGGGAATGGTACTCGTCCGAAATTCGCCGGAAGATGGGCTCCTGGGGTCCGCGATCGCGTGCATATCCCCCGCTGCCAGGCCTCGAACACCGATCCGCCGACTGGTGCCGCGAGCGGGCCGTGGCGGTCGGCCTCCGCTACCTGGGCTACGACTACCAGCACCACCACGTCCCCGACTGGGATCCGCCACAAGGCTGGCCCTGGAAGCCGGTCGGCTCCGGCAGGAACGGCCGCGGGGTCGATTGCAGCAATTTCACCGGGTTCGTCTTCAACCAGGGCTTCGGCATCCGGCTCAGCACCGACGTGGTCAAGCAGTCGGAACAGGGCTTCGCCGAGGAAGGCAATGGCCGGGAATGGCCGATCCGCCGAATCCAGCTGCCCGGGAGCTACGAGGATCGAATCCACGCCCTGAAGACCGGCGACCTGCTCTACATCCGCGGCCGGCCGGATGGGCCGATCACGCATGTGGTGATGTGGGTGGGCCCGATCGGCCGTTCGTCCGACGGGGTCCCGCTGATCCTCGACAGCCACGGCTCGGGCGTCCTCGACGACGGCGGCCGGTCGATCCCCGCCGGCGTCCAGCTCCGCCCTTTCCGGGAGCACTCCTGGTACAACAAGTGTGCCAGCCATGCCCATCGGGTCTTCGAAGGGCCCTGAACTGGCTATCGCCGGTAACTGGTGTAAGGATAGAGCACGGCCTTCTGGAGGAAGATCAGGGCGGGTTCGGTCCGGCGTTCGACCCGGCTCCAGGGATCGAGCATCCCGTGCCAGGCATAAATGAAACCGACCGCCCAGAAGATCCCCGAGGCGACCCATAGCCCGCGGAATTGCCAACGCCCCAGGGCCGCGATCGCGAAGAACCACGCCAGGGGCGTGACCGCCAGCAAGTGCCGGGTCCCGTACGAGAGCCCCGAAAAATCGGTCCGACGGACGCCGAACGCGTAGTATAGCACCCGGACGCCGATCATCCCCCCGGCGACGAGGGCCGGGGCACGGAGCGGGTCGCCCCGCCTCGCCGCGATCCAGCCGATGCCGACCAGGCCGAGTGCCAGTACGGGAGTGATCGTTAGCCAACCTTGCGGGCCGACCAGCATCTCAACTCCCCAGAGCCATCGCGGGATCGTCTCGCGAAACGTTCCCTCCTCGGTGTTCCAGTACGAGTTGTCGTACTCGAACCGATCGGGCGTCATCTCCACCGGGAAGGGGGAGCCGGTCGAGGCCAGTTGCAGCGCGGCGTGGGACATCAGGGGGATGCAGGCCGCGACGGCGAACGCCCACGGGGGTCGCTTGGCCCGGGCGATTAGCCAGAGGCCCAACCCTGCAATCAGGACGCCTCCGGCCGGCAGGTCGATCGCCGCGGCCAGCCCCGAGGAGAATCCGGCGACTGCCCTACGCGCGGGCAATCGCCGTTGCCCCGGCCTTTCCAGGAGGACCATGGCGAACGCCGCCGTCAGCAATCCGGCAGCGACGCTGTGATTGTTGAAGGTGACGCCGTAGGTCAGCAGGGGCGTCCCGAAGCCGGCCGCGAGCGTCGCCAGGTCGGCCCCGAACTTCGGGACCGGCACGATCTGCAGCATGCGCCGCAGGGCAACGAGGGCCAGGAACGTCCCCAGGCCGATCACGGACGATACCATCACCAGGTTGACGCGTAGGAACTGGTGGGGCGACCCGGCCATCTTCCAGCCCGATGCGAAAAGTGCCAGGTAGACGGGGCTTGAGAGGGCCGAAAGCGAAGGCGGCTTGTCGGAATACGTCCGACCTTTCCACTTCACGATGTCGGGGGACCCGCTGGGGCCGAGCAGGGGAGATCGGTCGATCGCCATGGTGCCGCGCTCGACGATCGATTCGATCGTCATGTACCGTGACCAGACGTTGCCGCTATGCCTCGGCTTGATCGACAGCGGGATCAAGGCGAGCCAGACGATTAGCGCGGGCACCAGGGAACGCGGCCAGCCGATCGGGCGGGCTCGCGGGAGCTCGGGGGTTGCGTTAGACTGGCTCAAGCGGCGGGCCCTCCGGGACTGGCCCATTGTAGCATCGGATACCTGGGCGGGGGTTGGGGACGCCGTGGCCAAGAGCGGCTCGGAAACGACCTGGGGGCATCGCCTGGCCCGCCTCGTCGGGTTCCTGTTCATGATCGCGGCCTCGATCCGGGCCTTGCTCTTCTTCGTTTACGTCGGCCTGATGGTGCCGATCGGCTACGAGGTGCATGCCCTCGAAGCCAAGATGGTCCACCTGGCCTGGCGGGTCCAGCATGGCGTCCGGCTGTATCCGCCCTGGCATGATGGCCCATTCGTCGCCAACTTCTTCGGACCGGTCTATTTCGGGCTGGTCGGCTTCCTCGGGAGGTGGATGGGGTCGAGCCTCGCCGACCTCTTCTACGTCGGCCGGGCCGTGACGCTCTCCTCCATCCTGATAACGTTCGCAATCACCGTAGGGATGGCCGGCCGACGATCGGGGCGGACCGCGGGCGTGTTCGCGGGGTTGCTGGTCTTGGGCGCGGCCCCCTTCTACGGCTTCGGCGTGATGACCCGGCCGGACGTGTTCGCCTGCTGGCTGGGCCTGGCCGGCTTCCTGCTGGCCACCTCGTATTCCCGGCCGAAGGCCATCGCGGGGGCGGTCGTGCTGGCCGCGGCCATCCTCGCCAAGCAGACCGCGGCCCTCTATTTCGCAGGGGCGGTACTGGCCCTGCTGGCCGATCGACGATGGCGGCCGGCCCTGGCGATCGGCCTGGGGGTGGGCTTGGGCGTTGCGGCCTTGGTCGGCGGGGTCACGCTGTTGTATGAGCCCCAATTCGGCCCCGACCTGCTCGCCGAGCGCCTGGCCCCCTGGGATCTTGCCGCGTATCACGTCCTGCTCTGGCGTGTCTTGATCATCATGCCCGAATTGCCGCTCGGCTTGCTGATCGGGGCCGCCCTGTGGGGATTCGGGCCCCCCACGATTCGGGACCGTCGCCTGGCCGTCCTGTCGATCGTGCTGGGCCTCGGCTGCACGGCATCGGCGGGTAAGATCGGCGCCGACATTAACTATTTCCTCCCCTGGATCCCCCTGGCCGCCCTGGCATATGCCGAGGGGGGCGTCCTCCTGGCGCGGGCACAAGGCCGTCGCGCCTGGCTGGGCCTGCCCGTCGTCGTGACGGCGCTGGCCGCCCTGGCGTTCAGCCTCACGCAACACGCGTTGGTCCAGGCCACGTCGGCCGTCCGCGCTTGGGAGGATTTCGGATCGCCGCAGGGCCGGGCGTTCCGGTCGCAGTTCCTGGAGGTCCTCGCGACAGGCCGGAACCCCTCCGTGCGGATCCTGACCGATAGCGGTCACCTGGACATACAGCGGGGCGAAGGCACCCAGTTCGGCGACCCCTGGCTGTTCCACCTCCTGGCCGACACCGGGCGGGTGAACCTCGATCGGGTTGTCCGCGAGATCGACGACGAGCGTTACGACTTCGTCATCACGACAAAGCCGCTGAAAGACCCCAGCTATGCCAGCTACGACTTCGGGATGCCCATGCCGATGGTCGAAGCGGCCCGCCGGCACTACCAGTACGACCACAAGGAATCGTCCCTCTTCATCTACCGCCCCAGGAGCCGCACTCCCGAGGTCGGACCATGACGCCGATCCCCCGATGGTGCTGGCCGGTGCTCGCCCTGGTGCTCGTCCTCGATGTCCTGCTCCGGGCCCACACGTTTTCGGCCGGGATCCGCGATCGATGGGGGATCGACCTCGACCCTTATGCTGGCAAGGCGATCGAGCCTATCGATTGCGATGAGGCGGTCTATACTTACGCCGGCCGCCGGATCCTGGCCGGCGACGTGATGTATCGCGACCTTACCGAGCCCAAGCCGCCCGGCGGCTACTGGCTCTACGCGCTCGGGGTCCGGCTCGGCGGCGACGACGAGTGGATGGTCCGCCTGCTCCCCCTGCCAATCGTGATGGTCACGATCGTCCTGGTCGGCTGGATCGCCGGCAAACTCGCCGGCCCCTCGGCGCTGATTGCGGCATCCCTGGCGTATGCGGTGGCCAGCACCGACCCGTTCCTCTACGGCAACGGGTCGAACCTGGAACACCCGATGAACCTGGCGACCGTCACCGCCCTGGCGGCCTTGCTGGTGGCCTGGTCGAAGCCTGACGGCGGCCGGGTCGCCCTGTTGATCTCCGGCGTATCGATCGGCACTGCCTGCCTTTTCAAGCAGGTCTGCGGCCTGCACGCGATCGTCTTCGGCCTGGCGCTGCTGATCCGGCCGGGGCGGGGTCGGGCCCGCTCCGGGGATCTCGCGGTCCTGGCGGCCGGCGTGATCGTGCCGATCAGTTTGGCGGCACTGGCCCTGATCATCCAGGGTGCCGGTCCGGCCGCTTATGAGGACATCTTCGCCTACGCGAAGGCGATGGCCCGGGACCTCCCCGCCGAGCCGAGTCAGCCCCCGCTTCTGGTCCGTTGGTTCACCGGTAACGCCGCCCCAGACGGAGTGCTGCCGCCGCCGTTCGGATCGACCAATTACCTTGTCTGGTGGGCCTGGGGCACCTGGCCGCTCTGGCTGGGGGCGATCCCGCCGCTCATGCTCATGACGATCCGCGGGCCATCCCCGAGACGGTTGGTCGTCGCCTGGACCCTCTCGGCCTGGGTCCAGGTCCTTTTGCCCCGGCTTTTCTGGGCGCACTACTACCTTCTGCCGCTCCCCGGCCTGGCGATCGCCGTCGGCATCGGCCTGGCCGACGGCCTCCGCGGCCTGGGGTCCGGGAAGGCCCGCCGCCGATCGGCACTGCTCGCGGCAGCGATGGGGCTCTCTACGCTCGCGACGGCCGCCCTGCTGACCCGCAATTATCTCCGGGTCGAGCCGGTTGAGTTGACGATCCGCTACAAAGGAGGGCGGCAGTGGGTGGCGCTGCGGCAGCTCGGCCGCGACCTGGGGCGACGTTCGAAAGGCTGGGAAGATCCCCGGATCTTTGTCTGGGGATGGCAAAGCCCCCTGTTCATCTATTCCGGGATGGACGGCGTCTCCCGCCACTTCTTCGCCGACAACCTGATCAAGACCTACGCCGGCCGCGACCACCCCTTGATCAAACCGAGGACGGAAACGATCCTGGCCGACCTCCAAAAACGGCCGCCCGAGTTCGTATTCGCCGGCTATCCGCCGTTTCCCGCACTGCGTACGTTCCTGGACGCCCACTACGTCCAACCTCAGCCCAATCGGGAGGGCCTCGGCCTTTGGGTGGAGGGGTCGAAGGCCGCCGAATTCGCGGCAGGCGTCAGGCCATGAAGGTGGAGGCCTGCTCCAGGCAACCCTGGTAGCAACCCCGGAGGCCCATCATGATCGCGTCCCACGACTGCGAGAGCGCGTAGGCCCGGGCATTGGCCGCCATGCACGCCCGCTTTGCCGGGTCGTCAATCAGGGAAGTCAGGGCCTCGCCGAAGGCCTCGGGGGGATCGGAAAGCCCGACGAGGTATCCGGTGTTCGCGGGGCGGACGATGTCGCCGGGGCCGCCGGCGCGGATCGCCACGACCGGCAGGCCCGAGGCCATCGCCTCCAGGATTACGTTGCCGAACGTCTCGGTGAGGCTGGCGAAGGCGAACAGGTCGCAGGCGGCGTAGTGGTCGGCCAGGTCGTCGCCGGTCCGGTAGCCGACGAACCGGGCCGACTCCCCCAGCCGGGCCTCCAGAGACGGGCGGGCCGGGCCGTCGCCGACGATCAGCAACCGAACCCCCGGCCGGGCCTGCGCGACCCTTCGGAGGGCCTCGCCGAGATACCCGACGTTCTTCTCGGCGGCGATCCTGCTGACGTGGCCGATCACCAGGTCATCGGCGGCGAAGCCCAGGGCCTGGCGGATCGCTCCCCGGCCGGGGCGGTCGGGCCGGAACAGGTTTGCGTCGACCCCCCGGGGCCATAGGACCAGCCGCTCGAATCCCCTCGCCCGGAGGTCCCCGATCGTGGCGTTCGAGGGTACGTAAGTTTGCAGGGTGGCGTTGTGAAACCAGCGGAGGTACCGCCAGATCAGGGCCTTCGCGAAGCCAACGCCATAATGGCGGGTGTACTGGTCGAAATTGGTGTGGAAGCTGGAGACGATCGGAAACCCCAACCACCGGGCCCGCCTGTGGACGGCCAAGCCCAGGGTCGCCTCGGTGGCGATGTGGATCAGGTCGGGCTCGAATGCCTCGATCGCCCGGTAAACGCCGTCGAAGGGCGGCCGGGGGAGGTACAGCTCCCGGTAGAACGGCATGCGAATCGAGGGTACGAGGTGGTCGTCGGGGTGGCCCGGTGCAGCGCCATAATCGGGGTGGACGACCTGCACCCGGTCGCCCGCCCCGCGGAGGACCCGGGCGAGCTGGCCCAGGGTACGCGAGACGCCGTTGACCTGCGGGGAGTACGTCTCGGTGATGAGGCTGATCCGCATCCCAACCCGCCCGATCGCCTGGGGCTCAGAAACCGAACCAGCCGAGCAAACCGCCGCGCCGGGGCTCGGGCGGGGTCTGCCCTTGGGCCCGCAGATCCTCGGCCCGCTGCGCCAGCTCATCCGTCGTGGGCGACGTCTCCGGGCTCAGCTTGTAAACATACTCGCGCTCGTCGCGGAGCGTAATTGGTACCAAATTCTCGGTGAAGAATTCGGTCAAGTAATTGTCCCACCAGGGGGCTCGAAGCGGCTGGACGAACCGCTCGGTTCGGAAACCGTCCTTGTAGACGCGGATGTCGCGGTCGCCGTAGTAAACGAAGCTCTTCGAGACGGGCGATGTGCCGATCTCCTGGCCATTGACGACGACGAGCGCGCCGGGCGGGTCGGTGCGGATCGTGTAGCGGCGCTCCACGCACCCGGCCGCCAGGAACAGGGACAGGATGGCGGCCGCCCCGACGCGCCGGAGGTTCGTTCCTCGGCGATCCATCTCCTGACCCTCCAAGCACTTTCGCACCAGGAACGGGGACGCTTCGGGGCCCTGGCCCCGGGTCCGATCGCGGGGATATTAGACCAAATCGCCGGGGCCGGCAAGGTGGCTTGGCGCGGCCGCCCGGCGGCTGAGACAATTCCCAGGGCCGCACCCGCCCCGACCCGACGCCGATCCCAGCCGATCCCAGGCGATCCGCCCGAGACGTCGAGCCGAAGCCCCCCGGGCCGGCCCGATCAGGAATTGCGCCCATGACGATCCAGTTCCGTACCCATAATCCGGCGACCTTCCCCGCCGAATGGCTGGTGGTGGGGCTCGCCGCCAATCAGGCCGAGCCCCCCCGAGAGATCCGAGACACGCCCGCCGGCGAGGCCGTCCGCGAGTTGCTCCGCCGCGGCGACCTCGGCACCGGCCTGGGCGAGGCCACGCCGATCCTTGGCGCCGGCGGCCTGGCGGCAAAATCGCTGATGGTGGTCGGCCTGGGCCCCCGCGAGGACTTCCGCGCCGGCGCCGCGTTCGGCGCGGGGGTGGCCGTCGCCCGGAAGCTGGCCGGAAAGCCGAGGGACTCGGTGGCGGTCACGTTGAATGACCTGCTCTCCGCACCCGAGCTGGCCTCGGCCCTGGTCGAGGGGCTCGTCGTGGGCCAGCGCGGTCCAGACCTCCGCAAGGCCGAGAAGTCCCGCCACGAGTTCCGCGAGCTGACGATCCTCTCCGGCAGCGCGACATCCGAGGCCGAGCTAAAGAAGGCCGTCCATCGGGGCGAGATGGTCGGCCAGGCGGTAAACCTGGCCCGCCACCTGGTCAATACGCCCCCCTCGGAGAAGCCCCCCGCGAGGCTGGCCGCGCGGGCCCGGGAGATCGCCGAGGATTGCGGCCTGGCGGTGAGCGTCCACCACGGCGAATGGCTCCAGGCCGAGCGGTTCGGCGGCGTCCTCGGCGTCTCGGCCGGATCGGACGAGCCCCCCGCGTTCGTCCGCCTGGAGCACCGCCGCGGCGGCGACGCGCCCGCCATCGCCCTGATCGGCAAGGGAGTCACGTTCGATTCGGGCGGCCTGTCTCTCAAGCCGTCGGCGTCGATGGAGGACATGAAGAGCGACATGACCGGCGCCGCCGTGGTCCTGGCCACGATGCAGGCGGTCGCCCGCCTGGGCCTCCCCGTGAACGTCGTCGCCATGTTCGCCCTGGTCGAGAACATGACGGGCGGCCGAGCAATGAAGCTGGGCGACGTTCTCGCCCACCGCAACGGCAAGACGGTCGAGGTCCTGAACACCGACGCCGAGGGTCGCCTGGTGCTGGCCGACATCCTGGCCTATGCCTCCGAGCAGCAACCCGGGCTGATCCTCGATTTGGCCACCCTGACGGGGGCCTGCATGGTGGCCCTGGGGACGCGGATCGCGGGCCTCTTCGCCAACGACGACGCCCTGGCGGATCGCCTACTTGCGGCCTGCCGTGCCACCGGCGAGCGGGCCTGGCGGCTGCCGATGGACGAAGACTTCCGTGACCAGCTCAAGAGTAATGTCGCCGACCTGAAGAACGTCGGCGGCAAATGGGGCGGCGCGATCACCGCAGCCAAGTTCCTCGAGCAGTTCGTCGGCAAGGTCCCCTGGGCCCACCTCGACATCGCCGGCCCGAGCTGGGCCGACGGCGAATCGTCGATGAGGGACGCGGGCGGCACCGGCTGCTTCGTCCGCACGCTCGTCCGTTTCCTCGAAGGCGAAGTGAAGGCCTGATCACGCGACCCGCCCGGCATCGCGACCTCGCCGGCCGGGTCACGTCGATTACCTTTGTCCCATCAGGACTTCGGGGCTATCCTCCGCAAGCCCCCATGAATTTCCCCGGGCGAGCCCGGTGGGGACCACAGCAACCGTCTCCGATCCGAGGACGAACGCGACGCTGGTACTCGGCGGCGCGGGCGCCCGGCCCCTCCAGCGGCGAAACAGGGGGACGCGGTACCAGGTCCGAGGCCGCCGGTCCCGCTTTCAAACTCGCCCGATCTCCAGGCATTGCTCGGCATCGATCCGGCGATCGTTGGCGGTGAAGAGCGATTCGATCGCCTTGCGATGGATCTTCATCTTCGACCGCCGACGCCCAGGGCGCCCCAGCATAACGCCGTCGCGATCGGCCTGCTTGTCGGCCGGTTGGATCCCCTCGATGCCGGCCGGGGGGACCGCGTTCAGGTCGATCGCGATCTTCAAGGCGGGAAGATCGCGGCGGATTTCCGCGGGGAGGAGCACGGCACCGGCGGCGCCGGCGGCGACCGCGACCTGGACGTTGCGCAGGCCGCATATCAGGGACTCGCGGGACTCGCCCGAGAACGGGGTCGCGTGGCCGTGGCCTTCCTTGTTCAGCTGCTCGGCCAGGGCCCGGGCCCGGTCGATATTCCGGGAGCCAACGCGGACGTCGGCACCCAGGCCCATCAGGAGTCGTGCGACCCGCTGGCCGACCGGCCCGGTTGCGCCCAGGACGGCCGCCTTCACGGCCTTCAAGCCGTCCCCCAGGGCCGCCTTCGCGCCGGCCTCCGCCGCCAGGACGGCGGCCGCGGCCGTGGTGTTGCAGCCGTTGGGGTCGAACAGGACCGACACCCGGAACGGCCCGAAGAAGGAGCGCTCGACCGCCCTTCGGATCGACTCGGCGGCGGCGACGTCCGAGCCGCCGATGAAGATCGCGGTCCGGGCCAGGTCGGCCCCGCCCCGGGTGAAGATGGCGCCGTGGACGATCGCCTCGACCTGCTCGGGCGTGACGGCTCCGTGGCGGAACAGGATCTCGACGCCCGCATCGACCGCCACCACGGCGTCGAAAACGCTGGGCTGCGGGTCGGCGTCGAGCTGGATCAGGATCGTTCGTTTCATCGGCATCGTTCCGCGCGGAGTCGGCGGCTCGCCAGTGCGGCGGCGGCGCCGCAGGCCAGCGCGAGGGCCAGTTGCGGGAGGAACGTTACGATCGCCACGGGGATGTCGTACCTCGCCTGGAATGGGGTGGGCCAGAACCAGTCGTCGAGCGGCCGCAGGCCCTCGGGCAGGAGCGAGCCGTAGGCCGACCAGAGCTCGGCCGCGGCCCCGAAGGCCCGGTGGCTGCCGAAGGGCGGCATGCCCACCGCGGCCCACCACGAGGCCATCCCCGCAACCGAGGCGGCCAGGAAGCCCGCCCAGAAGTCGGGACGGGGCCCGATGATCGCCCGCCAGAGCGCCGCGTGGGCGAGAAGGCCGATCGGCAGGATACCGCGGAGGGGCATGGCCACGCGGGCCTGGAGACCGACCCGAAGGACCATCGCATCGAGGGCGGCCACCGCGACCAGGGCCATGCACCCGGCGATCGTCAGGCGTCGCCGGGGGATGGCCATGGGAGTACCCTCGGGGCCTGGCCCGGCTCAGACGCCCGAGAACGGATGCTTGGCGCTATCCTTGCTGGCGACCATCTCGGCGGCCGACGGCTTACCGCCCATCGCGTGGGCGATGGCCATCTTGGTGGCCTCGTAGTTGAACTGGTAAATCTTCTTGTCGTCCTCGGCGGCGGGGTGGATGAACACGCCGCAGACGATCACGAGGTCCTCGGCCTCGGCGGACGGGATCGTGCCGGCGGCGACCGAGTCGGCCACGGCCTTGGCGACGGCGTACTGGGCCGGCCCGAACATCTGCACGGCCTGCTTCATCCCCTTGATGGTCACCTTGGTGATCATCACGGTGGCCGGCTTCACGGCCAGGTTCGGGGTGAGCACGGCGAGCAGGTTGGTGTGGCCGGCCGACTGATTCGACAGGGCGTTGGCAAACGCGGCGCCCACCGGCCCGGTCTTGGACCCGATCATGAGGTCGATGTGCGCGATTTCGTTGCCTTCGCCCACCAGGGCCTCGCCGACGAGGAGGGTGCGGTCGCTGGCCATCGTCTGTCGTCTCCCGGAGCGTAATGCGGGCGGTCCCGATGCCGACCTCGTCGCGAGGCGGCCATGAACCCGAATGATAACAGCCCGCGCCCGGGTCGCAAGGGGCCGACGGCCCGCCCCGGTGTTCGGCCCTTGGAGCGGCCGACGCCGATCGCCTATATTGGTGGGACTTCCGCAGGCGGGCCGGCTCCCCGGCCCACGTCCCCCCGGGTGATCGCATGAGTTCGATCCAGACCGTCGATGCCGCCCCCGAGATGGAATCGGTCCGCCCGCTGGTTTCCCGGCTGCTCAACCACGTCGAGTCGGTGGTCCTGGGCAAGCCCGACGTGGTCCGATTCGCCGTGGTGGCCCTCCTGGCCGAGGGGCACCTGCTGATCGAGGACGTGCCGGGCGTCGGCAAGACCTTGCTGGCCCGCGCCCTGGCGGCCAGCATCGACTGCACGTTCCACCGGATCCAGTTCACGCCCGATCTGCTGCCCTCCGACATCCTCGGCTCCAGCGTCTACCACGCCTCCACAGGCGAGTTCACGTTCAAGCCCGGCCCGATCTTCGCCAACGTGATCCTGGCCGACGAGATCAACCGGACCACGCCCCGGACCCAGTCGGCGCTGCTGGAGGCGATGAGCGACCGCCAGGTCTCGGTCGAGGGGCGGTCGCACCCGTTGCCCTCGCCATTTCTGGTGCTGGCCACGCAAAACCCGTTCGAGTTCGAGGGCACCTACGTCCTGCCCGAAAGCCAGCTCGATCGGTTCATGATCCGGCTCCGCATGGGCTACCCGGTCCGGTCCGAGGAGCGGCAGATCCTCACGTCCCACCGCGGCGGCGAGCCGGTCGCCTCGCTCCGGCCGGCGGTCAGCGTCGAGGAAATCCTCCGCATGCAGCGGGCCGTCCGGGCCGTCCGGGTTGATGACAGCGTCGCCGACTACATGCTGGACATCGCCCACGCGACCCGCGAGAGCGAGGAGCTGCACACGGGCGTCAGCACACGGGGCGTGCTCACCCTCTACCGGGCGGCCCAGGGGATGGCGTTAGTCTCGGGGCGGAACTACGTCGTGCCCGACGACGTCAAGTCGCTGGCCGCGCCGGTCCTGGCCCACCGGGTCATCGGCAAGTCGTTCCTGCACGCCGGCGAGTTCGGCGCCGCCGAGGGGATCATCCGCGATCTCGTCGAACGGATCCGCGTGCCGATCTAATCCCATCCCGATCCGACCCTCGATTCGAATCGAAACGCCCGGGGGCCTTCCTGGCGATGAAACCGTGGACCCTGGCCCGCGATGGGGCCCTCAAACTGGCCCCCCGCCTCGAACGGCTGCGGGGGACCCGCACCGCCATCGGCTTCTTCCTCATCCTTCTGGGCCTGCTGGCCATCGGCATCTACCAGCAGAACAACATGATCCTGCTGGTCGCCGGCCTTTTCGCCGGGCCGCTCGTGGCATCCTTCTTCTTCCTGAGCCAGGGCCTCCTCAGCCGGCTGAAGGTGACTCGCCGGCCGCCATCGTACGTCTTCGCGGGCGAGCCGTTGGCCATCGACTATGTGCTGGAAAACGGCCGAAGGCGCGCGGCCGCCCTGGCCGTCACCATCCGGGACGGCTTCCATCCGGACGACCGATCCACCGGCGGCGAGACCATGGTGCTCCGCATGTTCGTCGCGAGGGTTGCCGGCGGCGGCCGGGCCCGGGTCCGCTGGGAGGGCACGGCGCCGCGCCGTGGTCTCTACCGATTCGACCCGCTGATCCTCGTCACGAGGTCGCCGTTCGGCCTGGTCGAGCGCAGCCGGATCGTGCCGGCCCCCGCAGAACTGGTCGTCTATCCGACGGTCGGGCGGCTCGCGCGGCCCTGGCGGAAGATGCTCCTGACCGCCTCCGAAACCGTCCGGGGCCAGCGGCCCGAGCGATCGATCCAGCAGGAGGAATACCACGGCCTGCGCGACTACCGGTCGGGAGACAGCCCACGTTGATCCACTGGCGGACCGTGCCGCCCGCCTCAATCGGCCGATGATCCGCGAATTCGAGCAGCAGCACGAGCAGGATCTCGCCCTGATCCTCGACCCCTGGCTGCCCCGGAACCGCCCCACGGCGGCCCAGCGCGAGGCGGTCGAGGCGGCCATCCAGTTCGCCGCGACCGCCTGCATGGAGACCTGCCGTAACCCGGGCCGCCGGGTCCTGCTGGGCTGCACCGCGGCCCTGCGTCGGTGATCCAGGGCCAGGGCTCGGTCCGGCTGATCCACCAGTTGCTCACCCGCCTGGCCCTGCTGCGAAGCGTCTCGGAGGGCTCGATCGGGGCGGTCATCGACACGGCGCCACGCCCGCCCTGCGGGACGCCATGCTCATCATCGTATCGACCCGGCTGCTCAATCCCGGGTCGACGAACTGGAGCGTTCGGCCAGGCTCTCCAACGGCCGGGGCCGGGGGATCGCATCCGGCCGGGTCGTCGTGCTCGATGCATCCCGGGGAGACCTCAAGTCGCTGGTCGAATACGGCGGCGGATCGGCCCGGAGGGGTCGGCTGGCGGCCCGGCCGGAGATGACCGAGGCTGGGGCGGGATTGTGGGAGGGGACGCCATGAAGTTCCGGACCAAGTACCGCTTCAGCGTCTACCTGGCCCTGACCCTGGCCGCGATGGTCCTCACCGTCGATCGGGCCGAATCGGAGCCGATCGCCCTGCTTTTCCCGGCCCTGGTGGCGGTGGCCGGCCTGTTCGCGACCCTGGTAGTCGACCGCGACCCCGACCGCGGCCTGCCCGGCTCGCTGGCCAACCCCCTCGCCGTGGTCGCCTGCGGCCTGGCCTACCTGGAATACGACGCCAACCCCGACAACAACCTGATCATCGCGCTGGGGCACCTCCTGATCTACCTGCAAATCATCAAGATCCTCCGGGCCAAGCAGCCGAAGGACGACTGGTACTTGCTGACGTTGTCACTGGTGGTTGTGGTGGTCGGCAGCTATGTTGGCCAGAGCGATAAGGTCGGCCTCTTCCTGTTCGCCTGGATACTGGCGTCGCTCTGGGCCCTGATCCTGGGTCACCTCGGACGGGAGCTGCACGACGCCGGCGAGGGGACCGCCGCATCGTCCGCGGGCGAGCCTTATGCCGGCCTGATCGACTTCCATTTCCTGGCCTCGGCCGCGGGGATCGCCCTGGTCACGCTGGTGGTCGGCGGCCTGATCTTCCTGGCGCTGCCCCGCCGCGGCGGGCAGGGCGGGTCACCGTCCGCCAACGCTTCGGCCATGTCGATGACCGCCTTTACGGAGGAGGTCAAGCTCGGGCGGCTGGGCGAGATCCTCGAGAGCGACAGCGTGGTGATGACCGTCGAGTCGTTCGGGCCCGGCCGGAACCGGGTCCGGCCCGACGAGGATGCCCTCTGGAGGGGCGTCACGCTGAACTCCTACGTGAACTACCGATGGAGCCACGAGCCCCGCGACTTCGGCGAGCGGGTCGAATCCTCGACGGCCCTGATGACAGCCCAGGAGGTGGCCCAGGCGGGGGCCATCCAGCACCGGATCCAGCTCGAACCGAACGGGTCGGCCGTCCTGTTCGCCCCCAGGCCGTTGCTTCGAGCCCGCAGGGTCGGCAGGGGCAAGGATCCCGAGTTTGGCCGCCGCGACGGCACGCTCTGGCGGACCGATGCACTTCACCAGTATTATGAATATGACACCTGGACCGACGACGGTTCAAGCGGGGAACAGCGCGGCGAGAGGGTCCCTTACGCGAGGCCCGTTCGCGGGGAGAAGTCTGGCCGCGAGGAAGCGTACCTGAAAAGCCTGCTGGGTTTGCGGGGCGATGTCCGGGACCTGAACCGGTCTCGCAACAGATTCCAGGAAGAACTGCTCGAAATCGCCGGCCCCGGGCTCGCTGCTGCCGGCGATCCCCAGACCGCATCGGGCAAGGCGCGGGCCCTCGAATCCTACCTCCGGGACAGCGGCCGATTCCATTACTCGCTGGCAATGTCGCGGGCCCGCCCCGACCTCGACCCAGTGATCGAGTTCCTCACGATCGGCCGCAAGGGGCACTGCGAGTATTTCGCCAGCGCCCTGGCGTTGATGCTCCGGGCCGCGGATGTCCCGACGAGGGTGGTGAACGGCTTCAAGGGGGGCGACTGGAACGAACTGGCGGGTACCCTGATCGTCCGCCAGAAGCACGCCCATAGCTGGGTCGAGGCGCTGGTCGAGGGTCCCGAAGGCAGGCCGGTCTGGATCACGCTCGACCCGTCGCCCGCCGCCGAGCGTGAGGAGGTCGTCCAGCAGATCAGCCGGGGCTCGCCGTTCCGCACATTCACCGATTTCATCCGGTACGTCTGGGTATACTTCGTCGTCGGCTACTCCCCCGATCGCCAGCAGCGTTCGCTCTACCAGCCGGCGATGGATATCTTCCGCAAAGCCCGGGATGGCTTCGAGATGCTCCGCGAGATGCTCCGGGGCGCCTTCGCCTGGGTGTTCGACTTCCCCAGCGTCTCGTCGTTCTTCAGCCTCCGGGGCTTCGTCGCGTCGGTGGTGGTGATGCTGGCCCTGGTCGCCGCCTACGTCCTGCTCCGGCAGGCCTGGTCCTGGGCCCTGGGGCTCTGGTCCGGCCGGGGCCAGGGCGATGACCTGCCCCCCTCCGCCGCTTTCTACAAAAGGACGCTCGAATTGCTCGCCAGGCTGGACCTCCGCCGGGCCCCCGCCGAGACGCCCCGGGAATTCGCGCGAAGGGCCGCCGTACTGCTCTCGGGCCGCCCGGGCGACGGCGACTGGGCCGACCTACCCGCCGTCGCCACCGAGGCTTACTACGCCCTGAGGTTCGGCCGGATGGAACCCGACCCCGGGCAGATCCGGGCCATCGAGGAGCGGCTCGACCTCCTCGAAGCCTCGCTCGTCGGCAAGCGAATTGCTCCCACGGCCGGGGGGGAACGGGCTTGAAGCGGCCCCCGATCGCATCAACCCCGGCCCCTCCGCGCGATCCCGGCGGAGCGGGCCGACGCGATGCGGTGGGGGCGCGGCTCGGCGAAACCGGGTGGCCTGCAACGGTCGTCCGGCCGCGCCCCGCCCCGGGCCCCAAAACCCATGCGCCTGCCGGCGGCGTGCCGTCGGAGGCGTGTGGTATATTCGTCATCGAGGGACGGTCCTGAAGGGCCTCCCCACCGGACCGGCAGGGCCACGTGGCCCTCCGCCGAGCCCGCCGAACCGAACGATTCCGCAGCTATTCGATCACGCAGCCAGGGACCGGCGCGGCGTGCGGTGGACGGCCCAAGAGGGGCCTCCGGACCGGACCCCTGCGGTCGGCCATCCACCCCACTCGCGCCACACCGGTGGGGAGGTTCGATCGCGATGCGAGCCATCTGGCAGGCACCCCGTTGGATCGCGTTGGCTGTGGTCGGCTGGTCCCTCCTGGGGCGCCGCCCCCTCGCACGCGACCGGGGACCGCGAACGTTCGCCCAACGCCCCGGTCGCCTCGGCCGACCCCGAGGAGACCTATCGAAGGGCCCTGGATCTCGAACGGCAGCGGAAATGGGTCGCCGCCATCGGTTTCTACAGCGATGCGGCTCGACCACTGGCCCAAGGCCGGCGAGTTGGCCCCGGGCCGCCTCGACGAGTTGAGCAAGCTCCGCGTCGATTTCCGGCACCGCCTGAGGCTCTGCGAGACCCATTACCGCCTCGGCCGGCGCTACCAGGACCAGAGCTTCCGCAAGACCCTGCTGGCGATGCCCCGCGAGCAGGCCCTGAGCCTCTACGACGAGGTCCTCGAGCGGATCGAAACCCAGTACGTGGAGCCGATCGTCCTCGACCAATTGCTGCGGCGGGGCCTCGACAACATGGAGGTGGCCCTTCGCGACCCCGGCTTCCTGCAGGCGAACGCCCCGGGCGCCACCCCCGACCGCACGATCCGTCTTCGCGAGGCCTACCGGGGCATCCGCGACCGCGTGACCGCCCGGGACCGCAACGAGGCCAGGGCCCAGGTCGCCGCCGCCTGCGACCTCGGCCGCGAGGGCGTGGGGCTGCCCGCCTCGGCCGTTGTCCTCGAGTTCGTCTTCGGAGCCACCGACGCCCTCAACGACGACTACAGCAGCTACCTGACGCCCGACAAGCTCGACGACCTCTACGCGATGATCGACGGCAACTTCGTCGGCCTGGGCGTCGAGCTCAAGCAGGACGAGAAGGGCCTCCGACTGGTCGCCGTGATCCCGGGCGGCCCGGCGGCCGAGGCCGGCCTGAAGATGGGCGACAAGATCATCGAGGTCAACGGCCAGTCGGTCGCCGGCGTCGGCCTTGACGACGCCGCCGGCCGGCTCCAGGGGAGCGAGGGGACGGCGGTCGAGATCGGCGTCCTCCACCCCGACGGCCAAACGCAGCGATATCGGCTGGTCCGCCGGCCGGTCGAGGTCAAGAGCGTCGCCCAGGCGAAGATGGTGGACGGCCCTAACGGGGTCGGCTACATCCAGCTCACCGGCTTCCAGAAATCGACGACCGACGAGCTGACCCGCGCCATCGCAGCCCTGCAACGCCAGGGCCTTCGCCACCTGATCCTCGACCTGAGGGGCAACCCGGGCGGCCTGCTCAACATCGCCGTCGAACTGGCCGAGCGGTTCGTCGATAAGGGCGTGGTCAACTTCCGACGCGTGGCAGGGCCCCCGGCCAGAGCTTCGTCTACCGGGCGAAGGGCGAGGCCATCTGGAAGATGCCGCTGATTTTGCCCTGGTCGACCACGAGATCGCCAGCGCCAGCGAGATCCTCGCCGGCGCCCTGCAGGACCATCGGAGGGCCCAGATCGTGGGCGAACGGAGTTACGGCAAGGGGTCGGTGCAGAGCATCTTCTCGCTAAGGTCGGCCCCCGCCGGCCTGAAGCTGACGACCGCCAAGTTCTACTCGCCCAAAAATCGGCCCTACAGCGAACAGGGCGTCGAGCCGGACGTCCCGGTCCACACCGTCGCCAGGCCCCCCGCCGACGGCGACCTGGGATCGATCCTCGAATTCGGCCGGCCCGACCGCGACCCTGTCCTGTCGATGGCCATGCAGCAAGCCCGCCGGCAGATGGTGAATGCGCGCTAACCAGGCCCGCAGGCCCGGATACCCCGATCGAATCCGCGAATCAGGTACCGGGTATTCCATGCAATCTTTGTCCGTTACATCTAAACAGGAGTCATCGTCGCCGGACAAGGGGCCGGCGACCCTCCTTTTTCTCGGATTGGGAGTCACATAGGGGCCACGCGGATGAATTGTCGCGTTGCCCAGCCGGATCGCAATTGCTCATGGACTGCATCCACCGGCAGTTGCGGCCACCTACCGTCAGACTGGTACGGTCTATGGCTCGAATCACTTGCCCAACTGGCGAGCAGTCTTCCCTTTCGAAGCGCTCACACTTCTATAGCTTATTTAAAACCTTCAAATATTATCGCCGGATCAGGGTTGAGCCTGGGCAGGTTCGCGATCCTTTTTTGGTGAGTCTTCGGTCCAATCTTTTGGAGTGTAAAAGTCCGAGACGGTGAAATAGTCCTTCTCATCGCGATAACCATACGAGCCGTTGGTCCGAAAAAGGCCGTCCGCCAGTCGCTCAGCCGGTCCGTTGTCCCGCTTGAAGATGATGACTCGCTTCAATCGACCAAGTGGCATGATCGGCTCATTTCTGGCTCAAGCGTCGGACAGCAGGACATGCCTGAGTACGTTCGCCCAACCTTGCATGGCGGAGACGGTTTCCTGACGCACTACTTCGTTCGACTCGGACTCCAACCAAGAAGTATCGGCTAAGGCCGTGGCCGAGTCAACTGTAAGTGTGCCGAGCGGGTCGGATTGTTCATCGACCGATCGGCCGTGAATCCTGACGCTGATCATCGAAAGTTGGCTCTCGGGGACTCGTGCCGTGATGGCTTCGTCCAGGTTCCACAGCCCAGGGTTCCGCCGGGCCTCACTCAAGTCCCCCGCAATCACGCCAGCCTGCTCCCAGGCCCTGCCGCTAACCCCCGATTTTGTCTTGATTTCCAGAGTCATATCCGGGTCATAAGTCTGCGAGCCATCCCTGCGGACCCGCTTCATGCCGTGCGAGTAGACGACGATGCGCGTATCCCGGCCGGTAGGGAGCATCACGGTGACTCGAAGCCGCTTCGCCTTACTATGCGCCTCAATGTCGCGGGCAACCGCCGCGAGAATCGGCGCATAGAGTTCGGGCTCGCCGTAGACCGCCTGGAGCCTTTTTTGCAAATCGGCCTCATCGGCGGCCGAGTGTTGGCGAATCAGCCGAAGCCGCTCATCCTGATCGAGATAGGCATTTGTCGCTGAGTAGCCGATATTAAACAACTCCCTTCGACCAGCCTCGTTGATGGCAAAATCAAGAACGTCGAAGCTCGGCGGGATTTCCACGCGAATATGGTGGATGTTCGTCAGCATGTCCCGCAGGAAATCGTCCCCCGCGTCGATCGCCGTGGTGATCATATCTTTGATGAACGCGGACCAGGGATAATCGTCGCCCGGGGCCCGATCGCTGCCGATCAGGTCGAAGGCAAACACAGGATACCCCGTCGTCCGTTGCTCCCTATGGAACAGAGATGCCGGCAAGTTACTGGACAGGCCGCCGTCGACCAGCCATCTTCGCTGGACTGCAACAGGCCGGAAGACCAAGGGATAGGCCGTTGATGCGCGTACCGCTTCGAGGACGGAGGAGGTGTAGACGCCGTCGCCGGACCAGAGGACGACCGGGCGCCGACCGATGACGTCCGACGCGACGATTTTCAGCGGCGGTAGCCCCTTCCTCGCCAGCATATCGAAGGTAATGTCGGCGGATCCGGTGCGACCTTCCCTCCACTCCGAATGACGGTTCGCGATCAGTTCGCGTAACTTGTCCTTGAAGACCTTGCCATCGTCGATGCCCAGATCTCTGCCGATCCGCTCTTGGATCCAGGCGTAGGATCGCCACGCAGTCCAGAGGCTTCGTGGGCCCATGCCGGAGGCGAGTTGGAGGAGATGACCGCTATGGGCCTGGAATTCAGCGACCAGCCTGCCACGATCCCGCAGGAAATCGCGGAAATCGGTACCGATAACGGCCTGCTTCAACTCGTCCCCAGAATAGCCGACCGCGCCCAACGTCGCGATCAAGCTCCCGGCGGAAGTCCCGCCGTAGCCGACAAACTCGATGCCATATTCCTGGGCCGCACACAGGCAACCGGCCAAAGCCGCGCCCAGCACGCCGCCACCGTCGAAGATCGCATAAGCCTTCAGACCTGGCACAAAACCCATCCTTTCGCCCAAATCCGGGAGGACTCAGGGTAACATCCTGTTTATAAGTTCATGGCGGTTTTGCCGCAAGCGAGTCACAGTTCGGGATCGTTGCCGGTCCCGCCGTTGGGCATCCGACGCCTGTCCGGGTATGATGAGGCCAGTCCGGCCCATTTGCGGGGCCGGCCTTCTTACCGGGACCTTGATGACGATGTCCGAAGGCAATCGACCCTCCGGCCGCCTTTCCCCGTCCGTGAGCTGGACCGTCGTCACCGATGCGCCGCTCCAGGGCCTGTCGTTGGCCCGCGAGGAGGGGTTGATCCTGGCCTGGGACGAGGCCGACCAGCTTTATCTGTTCAACCTCCGGGGCGATCGGGTGGCCACCTCTCGGGCGCCGGGGAAGGTGGTTTCGGCCCAGGCGAGCGATACCGGCTCGCTCTATGTCATCCGCGGCGAACGCGGGATGCTCTGGTTCCTGGGCAAGGGGCTCGAGCCGATCGCCGAGCGGCCGACCGGCATCGACGCGGCCGCCTTGGCCGTCGACCCCCACGGGCGGTACGCCGTCCTGGCCTCGAAGGTCGGGGCCCATGCGATCTTCAACCGATACGGCCGGCCCGCCGGGCAGTTCGAGACCCGCCAGCCTGTCGGCCACCTGGCGTTCGTCGCCGATGCACCGCTGCTGATCGCCGCCGCCAACTTCGGGGCCATCATGGGCCTGGAGCTGGTGCCCGCGGGCGCCTCCGGGAAGCTCTCGGCCGAGTTGCTCTGGCAGCAGTCGCTGCTGTCGAACGTCGGCCGGCTGGCCCTGACCGGCGACGGCCGCATGATCCTGGCGAGTTGCTATACCCACGGGATCCACCGGTTCGACCTGGAAGGGAACGTCGAGGGGGCCTACCACCCGGGCGGGTCGGCGACGCATGCGTACCCCGACTTCGTCGGCCGGACGATCGCCGTCGCCACCATCGAGGCCGACCTCGCCCTGCTCAACTCGGCCGGGAATATCCGCTGGCAGACCACCGTGCCCCGGGCGCCGGTGGCGCTCCAGATGGACGCGCTCGGCCGGTTCGTGATCTACGGCCTGGGCACCGGCGAAATTTCCCGGCTCGACCTCGACAAATCGACCGCCCCCTCGCCTGCCGAATCGCCCGCCCCCCGGGCCGTCACCGGCCCCGTGCGGAAGCCCGACTGGTCGATCCCGGTGGCCCATTCCGACGAGCAAGCCGACTTCGCCGCGCTCGCCGTGCTCGACGATCCGCCCCGGATCGGCTTCATGTCGACCCGCAACCGCCTGGAGATTTACGGGGCCGACGGCAAGGCGCTGGGGCAATCGCCCGAGATCACCGGGGTCGGGCGGATCCTCCGCACCTCGCCAGGGTATATTGCCGCGGCCACCGACCGGAATTTCCTGCTGTTCGACGCCCGTCGGAACGGCGTCAAGAAGCTCGACCTGGACCTCGTCGAGGTCACCCACCTGGCGATGCGGCCCGAGTCGTTCGGGATCGCGTTCGTCCAGGAGCAGTACCGGATCGGCCGGGCGACCGCCGGGGGCCGCTGGCTCTGGAGGCGCGAGATGCCGACAACCGTCGAGGAACTCGCCCTGGACCCCTCCGGCCGGCTCGCGGCCACGCTTGCCGACGGCCGGATGGCGATCTTCGACGACGACGGGACCTCCCAGGAAGTCCGCCTCATCGAACCGCCCGAGCCCTGCTTGCTGATCGGGTCGCCCGACCGGTCCCCCGAGGGATTGTCCTGGATCGCCGTGGCCCGCCGGGCGCAGTGGGCCCGCGGGCTGGACGCCCGGGGCCGGACCCTGTGGCACCAACCGCTGGGATTCGAGGCTTGGCAACTCCAACGGCTCGGCTCGATCGCCCTGGTGCTCGCGCCCGACGGCACCGCCGTCGCCCTCGACGGGGCCGGCAAGGTCCGCGGCCAGGCGCGGGGCGGCGAATCCCAGTCGGTCTACGCCGTCGGCCCCCGGGGCGAGCCGATCCGGGTCAGCCGCCGCGATGTCAACCTGCTCGTCACCGACCTCCTCGGGCGCGTCCTCTGGCGTTCGATCGCGCCCTCCCCGCTGGGCCCGCTGGCCGCCGGCCGACAGGGCGTCGCCGCCATGATCGGCCGATCGCTCGCCTGGTTCGGCACCCCCACCCCCGAGGGGACCAGGCCCGCCCGCAGGAAGGCCGAGGAATCACCCCCTTGACGGCCATACACTCACGCATGATCGCATGAAACCTCCGGTCCCCCTTGTCCGGCCGGGCCGTGTCGGGTACGATCCCATGGAATTGGGTGGCGCGGTTCGCTTTCGGAACGCACGATGGACGGCGCGCGTCGCGGGCGCATCGGTTCCCGATGAAGGTTTCATCCCCGGTTACTCCCAGCACCGCCCGGCCCCTCCCGGCCCGGGGCGAAGGATGGAGGTGACGGCGATGGGTTCGTCTTGTCAGTCGGCGGCCCTGGGGCCGAAATCGGAGTGGGCGGCCCGCTCGCCTCGCCGGAGCATCCAGGATGAGGGCATCTCGGAAGCCCAGCGATACAAGTGGATCGAGTCGGAAAAGGCCGGCCGTGACCTGGGCGAGGTGGCCATCCGGTTGTGGGTGAAGGACCACTGGCACGGTTTCCTGCGCCGCCGATGGGTCGAGCACCTGGAGGGCTCCGTCTTCTGGTTGGAGCTCGATCACGACGATTTCGGCCTCCTCCAGCGGACCTTCCACGATTCCCACCTGTTTGGGCCGATCTTCGAGATGCTCAAGCGGGGGAAGGAGAACCTTGACGTCATCGACTGGGCCCTCCGCGAGGGGCATCCCATGGCCGACGTCCGGGCGATCCTCGCGGCGCTCGACGTGAACAGCGCCCGGATCGAATGCGCCCTGGAGCAGCGGCTCAGCCAGTTCGCTTGAGCCGAGTGTCGGCCGATCGAATCGTAGGCCACGACCCGCCGCGCGTCCCGCCCCGTCGCCCTCCCGCAACATCCCCGCACGTCTCACCTTGACCGGCCCGGCTCCCTGCCGTAACATCCCCGCGCCCGCAAGGATGCCGACCGTGGATTTCGGTCAGGGAGGATCGACCCGCATGCGCGACCACAACAAGACGTTCTGCCGCCTGGTTGCCGAAACATTCCAGTGCCCGGGCCCGGTGCTCGAGTTCGGGGCCTTCCAGGTCGAAGGGCAGGAGGAGTACGCCGACCTCCGGGGCTTGTTCCCCGGCCGTGATTACGTCGGCTGCGACATGAGGCCCGGCCCGGGCGTCGATCGCGTCGAGGACGTCAGCTCCATGACGTTCGCCGACGGCACCGCCGGTTCGGTCCTCTGCATCGAGACGTTCGAGCACGTCTTCGAGGTCCGCAAGGCATTCGACGAGGTCTATCGGGTGCTCAAGCCGGGCGGGCTGTTCGTCATCACGTCGCCGTTGAATTTCCGAATTCACGCCTATCCGGATGACTACTGGCGGATGACCCCATCCTGCCTCCGGCGGATGCTCGAAGGCTACGAGGGCCGCCTCGTCGGCTACCAGGGCTACCACAAGTTCCCGCACACGGTAATGGCCCTGGCCGCCAAGGGCCCCGCGCCGGCCGACTTCGCCGCGAGGGCCGACCGGGTCATCCGCGGTTACCACGAATGGCTGCTCGCCACCGAGGCCGACGCCTCGATCGCCGAGAAATTTCGCCGGGGCCTGTCGCAGTTCTATCGGTCGAAGTGGGAGCGTTACCAGATGAACGCCTACCACAAGGCCCACTTCGACATCGACATCGCCGGCCCCCTCCAGCAGCCCCACGCCCAGGCCGGCTGAGCGGGGCGTCGCACGGATTCCCCCCCGATTCAATGAACTCGACGGCGAGGCAGGGAGCCGGTCCATGGCGACGAGGATCGAACGCCTGGTACTACTCGGGCTGGACGGGGCCACCTGGACGGTGCTCCGGCCGATGATCGACCGGGGCATCATGCCCAACCTGGCGGCGCTCCTGCGGGGCTCGTCGCACGGGATCCTGAAATCGTGCATCCCTCCGGTCACGTCGGCCGCCTGGACGACGATGCAGACCGGCTGCGGGCCGGCACGGCACGGCGTCTTCGACCACCGCTATTACGACGCGAAGGCCGGCCGGATGAAGGTCAATCACTCGGGGCGGATCCGGGTGCCCACCCTCTGGTCCTTGCTGTCGGACGCCGGCCGATCGGTGGCCGTCATCAACCTGCCCGGGACCTACCCGCCGCCGGATGTCCGGGGCGTGGTCGTCTCGGGGATGGACGCACCCGACCTCGACGCGGCGCTCGGCGGCTCACCGACGTTCGCCGACCGCCTCCGGCGCGAGGTGCCCGACTACAACCTTCGCTTCTTCTGGAAGCGCCCGCCCGAAAGCCTGGAAGAACTTCGCGAGGCGGTCGGGCACACCACGCAGGCGTTCGAGCACCGGGCCCTCGCCGGCCTGGCCGCCGACCGGGAGGTGCCCGACTGGTCGGCCCTGATGGTCCAGTTCCAGGACCTGGACCCGTTCCAGCACCGCTGCTGGCCGCTGCTGAACGTCGATGGGACGGGCCTCGACCGCCCCGAATGGAACGAGGAGGCCTGGGAAGTCCTGAGGGGCCTCGACCGCGCCATCGGCATCGTCTGCGAGCTGGCCGAGAAGCGGGGCGCCTCGGTGATCGCCGTCAGCGACCATGGTTTCGGCCCCTGCGCAGGGCGGATCCACGTCAACCGGATCCTGATCGACGCCGGCCTGGCCCGGATGCCCGGCCGGGCCACCCGCCGCTGGGTCCTGCGGATGTTCGTGCCGTTCGACCGGCTCCGCCTCTGGTGGGAGAAGTCGCACCGGCCCGACGCCCGATCGTCGTCGTTCGAGAAATCGGTGGCCCACGAGTTCCCGTTCGACTGGAAGCGGACGGTTGCGTTCGCCCCGCACCAGGACACGGCGGCGATGGTGTATCTCCACTCGGAGATGCGCCACCCCGGCTGCACGGCCCCGATCAAGACGCCGCGGCAGCTCGACGATGCCTGCCGATCGGCCCGCCAGGCCCTCGCCGAAGCCAGGCATCCCGAGACCGGCCGCCCGCTGTTCCCCAGGGTCATCGGCACGGCCCAGGACTATGGGATCGACCCGGCCCGGGAGGATTACCCCGACCTGATCGCCCTGCCGGATGACCCCTACTGGGTCCGCACCCGTTTATCGTCCGGGAAGGCCTGGGTTGAGCCGGATCCGTCGTTGCCCGGGACACACCGGCCCGAGGGGATTATCATGGTCCGGGCACCCGGATTCGCCCCGGGGGCGAAGCTGTCGGCCGACCTCCAGGACGTCACGCCCACGGCACTCGACCTGCTCGGCGAGGCGATCCCGGCCCACATCGAGGGCCGATCGCTGATTTCGGGGATGGACCGGCCCCGTCAAGCGATCCGAATCCACCAGGCCGCCGCCCCGATCGCCGGCCCGCACCGGCCCGACTTCGACTACTCGCTCCAGGAACAGGCGGTCATCGAGCAGAGGCTGGCCGACCTGGGTTACCTGGAATAAGCCGAATTCCGAATATCAGCCCGAAGCGCAAGCGAGCGGATCTCTTCCATGCGAAATGACATGAAGTGATCCGCTCGCTTGCGCTTCGGGCTGGTATCCCTCGCGCTCCGGTTCAGATGGCCGGGCCGAGCAGGTCCTTCACGGCGTCGCGTTCCTGGATCAATTCCTGCGCGGACGCGTCGATCCGCTTCCGGGCGTCCTCATCGATCGCGAACCCTTCGACGATCGACCAGGACTTGCCGTCTTCCGTTCGGAGCGGGAACGAATAGATCAGGCCGTCCGGCACGCCGTACTTGTTGCCCGTCGAGATGACGCCGGCGCTGACGACGTCGCCCGCGGGCGTCTTGGTGACGGCCGAGCGGACCATGTCCAACGCGGCATTGGCCGCCGAGGCCGCCGACGAGGCGCCACGGGCCTTGATCACCGCGCCGCCCCGCTTGGCGACGGTCGGGATGAATGTGTCGGCATACCAGGCGGAATCGGTGATGACCGAGGTGGCCGGCTTGCCGCCGATCAGGGCGTTCTTGTAGTCGGGGTACTGGGTGTCGCTGTGGTTGCCCCAGATCGCCAGGCGGGTGACCTCGCCCACGTTCACGCCGGCCTTCTGCGCCAGTTGGCTGGCGGCCCGGTTCTGGTCGAGCCGGGTCATGGCAAGCCATCGGTCGGCCGGCACGCGGGGGGCGTGGCTTTTGGCGATCAGGGTGTTGGTGTTGCAGGGGTTGGCGACCGTTGCGATCCGCACGTCGTCGGCGGCGACCTCGTTGATCGCCTTCCCCTGGGGGACGAAGATCTGAGCGTTGGCCTTGATCAGGTCGGCGCGACTCATGCCGTCCTTGCGGGGCATGCCGCCGACGAAGATGATCCAGTTGGCGTCCTTGAAGGCCTCCTCGGCCTTGTCGCTGGCCGACACGCCGGCCAGGGTCGGGAAGGCGCAGTCGTCCAGTTCCATCATGGTGCCGGTCAGGGCGGGCAGCGCCGGGGTGATTTCCAGCAGGCTGAGCTGAACGGGTTGGTTGGGACCGAACACGGACCCGGACGCCAGGCGGAACAGCAGGGCGTAGCCGATCTGGCCGCCCGCCCCCGTGACCGCCACGCGGATCGGTTTCGACATTTCCGTAATTCCTCTTCGCGGACTGGCCGGCATCGACGGGAGCCGGCGATCCCCCGATGATACCCCGGGGGCTCGGCCGGTCCTAGCCGTTGGCGGGCGCCTTGGCCGCCCGCATCTTGGCCAGCATCAGCGACATTTCCCGCTTCAGGTGACGGGCGCCGGATATCAGTACAAGGCTCGAAAGCAAGATCGCCGGCACCAGGATCAGCAGGCCCGCCAGCAGGTTCCGGCCGATCGGCAGGTCGGCCCGCGGGGTCGGCGTGGCGCCGATCGCGGCGAGCCACTGGCCGATCGTCGATTGCATCGCGGCGTCGGTGCCGAATCGGTCGGAAATCAGGCCGATCAGCCAGGGCGACCAGATATCGCCCAGGAAGTGCTGGGCGGCGATCGCCACCGCCAACGCCACGGCCCGCATGTTCGGCTGCACGACGTTGCCGATGATGGCGCTGCAAGGCCCCGTGTTGACGAACATCAAGGTCTCGGCCACGAAGATCCCGGCGAACACCAGCGCCTGCTGCTTCGCGAACAACGCCAGGATGAACGCCGGCAAGCCCAGCAGCATCGCGATCCCCGGGACCAGGAACAGGGCCCGGACGTCCTTCCTGGCGAGCCGATCCGCGAGCCATCCCCCCAGCGACATCCCCAGGATCGCCGCGATCAGGGTGATCACCCCCAGCGCCAGGGTGGCCTCTTCCTGCTTGAAACCCCGTGTGCTGGAGAGGAAGCTCGGGAACCAGAAGACCAGGCCGCCGATCGCGAACGTGTAGGCGGTCAGGCCCAGCACCGTGTAGGTGTACGAGGAGTTCACCGACAGGTCGAGGTAATCGGCCTGGGTCGGCCTCTGCCTGTCGAACGCCTCCAGCTTGCGGTCGTCGAATCCCTCGCTGGCCCCACGGCGGGGCTCCTCGATCAGGAACGCCCCGACCACCGACAGCAGGGCCGGGATCCCGACCAGGAAGAACGCCAGCTGCCAGCTCTCGAACGGCGCGGTCATCTGCGCGAAGCCCGAACCGAGCAGTTGCTCCAGCTTCGCCGTGCGGACATCGGCCGGGATCGGGGCGATCTGCCCGCCCAGGATCATGCCGACCGCCGTCCCCAGCGGCATCGCCAGGTAGAACGCCGACATCACCCGGGACCGCGCCTGCCTGGAGAACAGGTCCATCAGGATCGTGGGCGCGATCACCCCATAGGTGGCCTCGCCTATCCCCAGGAAGCAGCGGGCATACCAGAGGTGATTATAATCCTGGGCCAACCCGGTCCCCAGGGTGGCGATCGCCCAGACGCCGACGCCGCCGGCCAGCAGATACGTCCGGCGCAGCCGATCGGCGGCCCAGCCCATGATCGGGCCCATGATCGAGTAGCTGACCAAAAAGCAGGTCGCCAGCTTGCCGGCGGCGTCGTCGGGAAGTTTGAATGTCGCCTGCACCTGCGGGAGGACGGCCGACAGGATGTTGCGGTCCATGTAGTCGAGCAGGTTCATCGAGCCCAGCACGACCAGCGCCAGGATCGCCCCCCGGCGAACACCGGGGGCGGGCGCCGCCGGATCGGTCGCCGGGGTCGGGCTGGAAGCCATGCCTTCGTCGGCCGCGTTCTGCACGGGGAACCTCGTTTTCCAGGCCGGATCTTCGGTCGGACCCGATGCTACGCCCGCTAGGAGGGAGCGTCCAGGCCCCGCGATCCCCGCGGGGCTCGACCATCAAGCGATCGGATGTCGGCCGCAGGCGCGGTTCAGATAAACTCGTTGATCAAGTTCTCGAGCATCTCCTGGCGGCCGCTCGCATTCCGCTGGGCCTCGCCCTTGTCGAGGATGTAGGCCTCCAGGTCTCGGAAAGACGACTTGCCGGCCTCGACCTTCTTGCCGAGGTCTCCGTCCCAGCTTGCGTAGCGCTGCTTCACGAAGGCGTCGAGCCGGCCGTCTTCGAGGATCGCTTGGGCGATCTTCAGGCCCCTGGCGAAGGCGTCCATGCCGCCGATGTGGGCGTGGAACAGGTCGATCGGCTCGAAGCTCTCGCGACGCACCTTCGAGTCGAAGTTCACACCGCCGGACTTGAATCCGCCCATGCGGAGGATCTCGATCATGCACTGGGCGGTCAGATACACATTGGTGGGGAACTGGTCGGTGTCCCAGCCCAGCAGGGGATCGCCGGTGTTGGCGTCGATCGAGCCGAGCGCCCCGGCCTCGGCGGCGACCCGCAGCTCATGCTGGCATTCGTGGCCGGCGAGCGTCGCGTGGTTGGTCTCGATGTTGAGCTGGAAGTCGCCCAGCAGGTCGTAGGTCCGCAGGAAGTTCAGGCAGGCCGCGGCGTCGGAGTCGTACTGGTGCTTGGTCGGCTCCTTGGGCTTGGGCTCGATGTAGAACTGGCCCTGGAAGCCGATCTCCTTCTTGAAATCGACCGCCATGTGCAGGAACCGGCCGAGGTGGTCCAGCTCCCGCTTCATGTCGGTGTTGAGCAGGGTCTGGTAGCCCTCGCGGCCCCCCCAGAAGGTGTAGCCGTGGCCTCCCAGGGCGTGGGTCACCTCCATCGCCTTCTTCACCTGCGCCGCGGCGAACGCGTAGACCTCGACGTTCGGGCTGGTGGCGGCCCCGTGCATGTAGCGGGGATTCGAGAACAGGTTGGCCGTGCCCCAGAGCAGCTCGACCCCGGTCCGTTCCTGCTCGTCCTTGAGGGCCTTGGCGACCTTGTCGAGGTTGGCGTGGCTCTCCTTGAGCGTCGCGCCTTCGGGGGCGACGTCGCGGTCGTGGAAGGCGTAGAAGGGGCAGCCCAGCTTCGAGGTGATCTCGAACATCACCCGCGCTCGATTGATGGCATTGGCGACCGTCGGCGTGCCGTCGTCCCAGGGCCTCAGGGCCGTCCCGGGCCCGAACGGGTCGGACAGCGGGTTGACCATCGTGTGCCAGTAAACGACCGAGAACCTCAGGTGGTCCCGCATCGTCTTGCCGCCGACCACCTCGTCGGCGTTGTAATGCTTGAATTCGAGCGGGTTGCGCGACTTCGGGCCGCCGAACGGGATCCGCGCGGGGACTTCCGGGAAAAACTCGGTCATGGCATCGCCTCGGGGCGGGCGGTCTTGTTTCGATCGATCGCGGAGGGACAAAGGCCCGATCCCTCGCGGGTTTTCGATCGGGCCGTGCCGCCCAGTCTAGGGGGCGCCGGGGGCTCCCACAAGGCCCGCCCGGCGCCTACCAGAAGGCCGACGCTGTCATTCGGGGTCGGGCACGGCGATCCGGCCGAGCAGGTGCCGGACCTCCCAACGCCACTTGCCCCGCTCGTCGGCCGACCGGCACCGGTGCAGCGCCTGGCGGGCCTCGTCGGGCCGGTCGATGCGGATCAGCAGGCAGCCCAGCTGGAGCCAGGCGTCGGCGTCGGACTCGTCCATCGCCAGGACCCCTTCAAGCCGGCGCCTCGACTCGTTCCACTGCCCCTTCAAGTACAGGTCCACGGCCTCGCGGAACTGCTCGTCGATGGCCCGTCGGTACCGTTCCGGGTGGCATCGCCAGAGCCACCAGGCGGTGTAGGCAAGGCCGAGGCACCAGGTCGCGACCAGCGCCGCGGCCAGGAAGTGGCCGATGGCCGGGTCGGCCGCCTCGGTCCAGATCAGGCGGAGAGCGATCGTGAGGTTGGCGATCAAGGCGAAAAGCAGGGCGAGGCCCAGCCCGACACCTTCCTCCCCCAGCCAGATTTGCGGCAGGCCTGGCCAGATGCTGAGCGCGACGAACCACCATCGGCGTGACAACGGGCGACCCTCCGGTCGATCGGGACCGGATCCGGACGCCGGGGCTTTCCTGCGCCCTTAGCGCCGAATCCGCTCCAGCAATCGGCGGCCGAGCCTTTCCAGCTTCACCCGTTCTTCCGCCTCGGGCGACCCCGGCGCGGCCTTCGTGTCCGCAACCAGCTTGACCTTCCGGGTCGTGCCCTTCAAATGCATCGTCACCAGCGAATCCAGCTTGATCGGCAGATCCGCCAGGATCTGGCGGGCCTCCGGCGCCGCCCGGCCGGCGATATCTTCGGACTGGATCCGATAATCGAGCTGGCCGTCAAAATCGGTATAGCCCGCAAGCCGGATCGGCACCCGGCCCAGGTTGAGGACCATCTCCCGGCTGGTGATCCGGCGCTGGCCGATCATGAAATCGCTGGAGAGCGACCCGACATGATTGTCTTCCGGGTGGCGGATCAGCCGGGCCAGTTCGTTGACGATCAGGGAACCCTGGAGGTCGATATCATCGACCTGGATCACGCCGGCGCCCGAGAGGGTCTCGGCCAGGGCCTCGGCCCGATTCCCTTGCCCCCGTATCTCCAGGTCGAATCCGAGCGTGCCGCCCAACTCGGCCCGGGCGCCGGCGAGGATCGGCATGAAATAGGAGAGCAGCTCCATCTTCGAACTCAGCGCGACGTCGCGGGCCGAGGCTTCCCCCTCGAAGCGCGGCACGTCGCGGGTCCGATCGAGTTTGGCCCGCAGGGCGAGCGGCCCGCCGTTGAGCGTCCCCCGAAGGTCATCGATGGTGGCCAGGTCGGGCAGCCAGGTGGCGTGGGCCTCGATCCCGTCGAGGTCGAGCTTCGTACCGGTCGGCTCGTCGATCAGGACGACCCGGCCCCGCTTCAACGCGACCGATACATTCGTCTCGACCCGGCAGGCCGGGGCCGAGGCGGCCTGCTCGCGGACGTGGGCGGGCCGGGGCTGGAACAGGTCGGCCAGGTCGAACGCCCCGTTGGCCCGTCGCCGGACCCTCAGCGAAACCCCCTCGGCGACCACCTGCGCCGGGTCGAACCGGCCGCAGAGCAGGTGACCCAGGTTCAGGTCGAGGGCCAGGTTTTCGACGTGCAGGAAAGGGTCGTCGGGGCGCCCCGGATCATAGATGCGGATGCCGGCCAGGGTGGCCTGGCCCGTCCGGCCGAATCGGACCGAATCGACGGTGGCCCGGCGGCCGGAGGCGGCCGAGAGCCGGGCGGCGATCCGGTCCCGCGCCCATCCGGTGGGTACCAGGGGTATGAGCAACACCCAAAGGACCGGCGGCATCGCCAGGATCGCCAGCGCGCGGGCTGTCCACTTCCAACGTCGGCTCATGGGCCCCTCGGCATGCTCCCGATCGCCGGCGGTGGGCCGGCGTCGGCTACGAACCGATACCCGGGCGGGAGGAGGTGCAGGCGCGCGGTTGAAGTGATGTCCGTACCCGAGGCGACGGACATTACCCCAAGTCGATCGGTTCGGCAACCGGGATTCGCCCGCCCAACCCGGGCCTCAACGGGCGCGAGGCCGGAATCGGTCGAGATCCTTGGTGCCGTCGAGCTTGCTGGGGGGCTCGATGATCGTATCGGCGCTTCGGTAATTGCCGCCATCGCCGCCATGGCCGCCGCCCCGGGGGCGGCCGTCCTCCGGGCCCTTCGGGCAGCCGAGAGAGGGCAGGGCCAGGGCGATCACCAGCATGGCTCGGAGTTTCGTCCCCAAGGCCGCCCCTCGTATTCAATGGCCCGACCGGAAGACTTCCGGGAGGCCCACCACCGCATATCTCAGGAAAAAGCCGCCGACCAGGACGAGCACGGGGGCCGCCCACTCGGGGACGCGACGCGGGCCGGCCAAGAAGAGGGCCGGCAAAACCAGGCCGACCGGCACGACTACCGCGGGCAGCAGAATCCCCGGCCACGCCGAGAGCGCCAGGCCGATCCAGCGCCCCATCGACATCGCGAACAGTGCCAGGGTGCAGGCTTCCAGGCCGATAGCCCAGAGGTCGGCGAATTCGAGGCGATGCGAGACCTCCCGTCCGGCGTCGCCCAGCCACCATCGATGGACCAGGGTCAGGGCGGCGATCCCCGTCGAGGCGGACGAAGCCAGGAAGAGCGCCGCGAGCCAGCTCGTATCGGCCCAGATCGGCTGGTTGGTCGCGGTCAGCAGGGCACCCGTGTACGACCCCAGGAAGAACGCGGAGAGGGTCCCGCCGACCTCGAAGGCCCGCCCGATGAATCCCCGGCCTAGTCGTTCGGCGATCGGCGCGAACCGGCCCAGGCCGAACCGGCGGTCCTCCGCGAGCACGCCCAGGAATGACGCCCCGCTGAACGCGCCGAACGCCGCCAGGCCCCAGGCGCCCGCCGACATCGGCGACCACCACTTGAACATCGGCCAGAGCGTCTGCGACCGGAACATCATGTGCCAGAAGCGCTCGGGACGGCCCAGGTCGATCGTCAGGAGCAGGCCGCAGAAGTTGACGATCGGGAAGGCGATATAGAAGGCGCCCCGGGTCCCGCGCCGGGCGGCCTCGTCGCCGAACAGGGCGGCCATCGAGGCGATCGCGTAGGCGCCGGCCGCGATCCCGCCCAGGTAGAAGTAGGCCACGATGTAACCGTGCCAGTCCGGATCGGCCACGAACCGGTTCATTGCGGCGGGACCTCGTCGCGGGCCACGCGCCCCTTGCGGCGGGCGAACGCCAGGAACGCCCCGACCGCCATCGCGACCGAAGCGGCCACCCCCCGCATCGACGTCGGCCAGACGCTCCGGCTGGGCAGGCGGGCCTGCACCCGGCTGGGCAGCTTGTAGACCTCGGGCTCGTCCATCAGCAGGTAGAAGGCGTTCAGGCCGCCCAGGATCCGATCGTCGGCCCCGTACAGGTAGGCTTCGGTTTGCCCCTGATCGTGGAGTTGACGGACGCGGCCCTCGGCCTCCCGCTTCATCTCGTCGATCGGGCCGAAGCGGATCGAACGGGTCGGGCATGCCTGCGCGCAGGCCGGCACCAGGCCGGCCTTCAGGCGGTCGTAGCAGAACGTGCATTTGCGGGCGATGTGCGTCTCCGCGCTGACATGGATCACGCCGAACGGGCACGCGGAGATGCAGTCGCGGCAACCGTTGCAGGCCGGCTCCTGGATGTAGACCGTGTCGAACTCGGTGCGGACGATGGCGCCGGTCGGGCAGACTTCCAGGCAGGGGGCGTTGACGCAGTGCTTGCAGACATCCGACATCATCAGCCAGCGGCCCTGCGAGCGGTCCGGGCTGAACTGCTCGATGAAGTGGACGTGCCGCCAGTCGACGTCGGAGAGCTGCACCGTGTTGTCGTAGCTCAGGCCGCTCAGCGGCACCCGGCCGCCGTCCCTCGCCGGCAGGGCGTTCCACTGGTGGCAGGCCACCTCGCAGGCCTTGCAGCCGATGCAGACGGTGGTATCGGTGTAGAAGCCGACGGCCTGCTGGGCCATGACCCGATCCCCCCGACGACGAAAATCCCTTCCCTTGTACTCGCCCGGGCCGGGATTGTCACGGGGCAGGAATGAGGAGGGGCCGGCCCGGGGCCCTTTCGAGCCCGGCGGGCCGGCCCCTTTGCCGGTTGCGGCGGCCGATCGCGGGAATGGGATGAAGCGGATGACACTCAGGCCGATCGCACCGCATACCGACGGATGAAAGCCAGGCCGATCGCCAGGCCGGAGCCCAGCAGGATGATGGAAGACGGCTCGGGAACCAACCGGATGGCCCCGAAGAGGCCGTCGCGTTCGCCGTTGATCCCGGCGGCGAAGTACAGCGTGTTGGGGTCGCCGCCGTTGCCGCCGTTGCCGAACTGCAAGCCCCAGAGTCCGAGGTTGGACAGGGGGGTACCCTGGGCGTCGGAGAGCTGCCCCAGGAATGCCCCGGTCGTCGAGTTGAAGGCGCTGATCCGGCCGTCGTCCTTGTTCCCCACCAGCAGGGCATTCGCGAAGGAACCCCAGGTGGTCGGCGCGATCGCCACGCCCCAGGGGCTCTCCAGGATGCCGCCGGCACCGTTGGCCGAGATCCGGCGCAGGAAGTTGCCGTTCAGGTCGAAGGCGTCCACGACGCCCCCTTGCAGCGTCCCATTCTGGTACGTCACATACAGCGTATTGTTAAGGTTCTGGACGTTGTAGGCCCGGAATCCGGTCGGCAGCGTGGGATCGACGAACTTGCCCGCGAAGACGGTCGAGGTGACGTTGGCGAACGAGCCGTTGAACACGTTGATCCCGCCGCCCCGGGTGTCGGCGGCGTACAGGAAGTTGCCCGAGCCGTTGTTGCCGATCCCCAGGCCGGTGTATACCGCCCCTGGCGTCTGCACCATGGTGATGGCGTTCGTCGCGTTGGCGGACGGATTCCAACCCGCGATCGTCCCCGAGAGGGTGGCAAACAGGAATCGCGCCGGGTTGGCGTTGTTCACCGACAGCGCGAAGTCGGCGGAGCTATTCGAAACCTGGCCGGTCGGGCTGCCGCCCGGCACCGTCACGACCAGGGCTTGGGGGGTACCGGCCGAATTGTAGAGCGTACTGTTGCCGGTCACCTGGTTCGATACCCACATCGGGCTGGTGGCGGAGGACGAGATCCCCCAGGGATTCTTGAGATTCGGGTCGACGAAGGTCGCCCCCACGTCGGTCCGATTCGACACCAGGTTCGTCTGGGCGAACACGTCGGCGCGGGCCGCCGCCGGGACCCAGGCCAGGGCCAGGGCCAGGCCGGCCGCCCGGATCAGGCCCCGTCTACGGGGGGACTTCTCTCGGTCGTTCTTCGTCATCGCCATGCTCCGTCGGCTGCGGGTGCGTCGGGGAAGTACGGACGATCGCCGGGGGAACGCCGGCGGCGGGCCCGGGGGATCGGTTGGGGGGATTTGCGGGGGCGGTCATCGCCCGCCTCTTCAAGGGGCGTGGCAGGAACCGGCCGCCGCCTCGCCTTCCGGACCCGGGATCGGCGGGCTCGCAATCGTCAGGACCCTCGGGGGCCGGCTCGGCGGGTTCCAGCGGGCCAAGGCGACCGCGCCGCTGCTCAGGATCACCGCCAGGCCCACCAGGGCCAGCCAGGACTTCCTCGGCCAGCGGACGGGGTGCGATCCCATCCCGGGGGTGACTTTCGAGGCCCGACGCCGGGTGGCCTGGGCGAGTTCGAGCGGGACGGCGGGCGCCTCCTCGGTCAGCAGGAAGTAGAGCAGGGCGGCGGACAGGGCGACGCCGCGACGCTTCAGGCGACCTCGGAGCAGTTCCCGGCCCCGGGCCAGTCGGCTCTTGAGCGTGCCGAGCGGGCACCCCAACGATGCGGCCGCCGCTTCCTGGGTAAGCCCCTCCATGTGGCACAGCAAGATCGCGTCCCGCACACCGCCGGGGAGCCGGCCGACTTCCTCGTGGAGGATCGGCCGCGCCTCGCGGATCGACCGATCGTCGGATCCTTCGGGCATCGGTAATACCTCCATCGGCAGTCCATCCCTCACCAGGGCTCCCCGACGTCGGCCCCGGACGCGTTCCCGGACCGCCACCCGCCGGGCCACCCCGTAGAGCCAGCGGCCCAGGACATCCGGGTCGCGGATCCGATCGGCCCGCCGGGCCAGGGTCAGGAAGGTCGTCTGGAAGGCATCCTCCGCGGCATGTTCGTCGCCCAGGATGTCGCGGCAGACCCGCAACACCATCGGCCCGTGGCGGCCCACGATCCGGCCGAACGCGTCGCCGCCCGCGGCTTCGCGGAACTCCGACAGCAATTGCGCGTCGTTCATGGACCGTCTCCTCACGAAGGACCCCGATCGGGATGGGGATGAATGGCCGCCTTCCCGCCCACCGAGGGGATCTCGCGCCGGCCAGTACCCAGGAGTGCAGGTTGTCGCCGGTTCGGATGAAATGTTTTCGGAACGCCGCGGATTTTCCCCGAAATCGGCCCGCACTGCCCGGCGATCCGGCTGCCCTTGAACCCCGGCGCCCGGGTGCTATCATAGCCGGTGTGCGGCGCAAGCCGTACGAGCCTCTGCCATGTACGCGAGGGGTGTTTCTTTTGGCGAACCAACGGAAACCCGATGGGGACCGACCCTTTCGGACCGTCCGGCTTGCCCGGCAGGTCCTAGGTTCCCAACTTATTAATTGCGGGTTCTCAAAAGCGTCCTAGACGGCATTGCGGCGGAGGTTTCTAGAGACCCGCGCCATCCTCGGGATGACGGGGGTCTCTGCACTTATTGCGGGCCAAGCGGCGCCGGTTTCAGGTTTTTCCCAGGGCCTGGCGAACCGCCTCGACGTGCCCGGTGACTTTCACCCGGGGGAAGATCCGGGCGATCTTCCCGCTCAAATCCAGCAGGAACGTCGTCCGCTCGACACCCAGGAACTTCCGGCCGTACATCGCCTTTTCCTTCCAAACCCCGTAAGCACGGCAAACCGCGGCTTCCGGGTCGGATAGAATCGGGAAGTTGAGCGCCTGTTTCGCCGAAAACTTGCGGTGCGATGCGACGCCGTCCGGACTGATGCCGATTACCACGGCCCCCAATTCATCGAGTCGCGCATCGCGGAAGTCGCAGGCCTCCCGGGTACAGGCGTCCGTGTTGTCTTTCGGGTAGAAATACAGCACCACCGGTTTGCCCCGGAAGCCGAGCAGCGTGACGGGATGGCCGTCCTGGTCCTCCAGGGTGAACTCGGGCGCTTCCTGACCTTCTTCCAGCATCGAGCCCTCCTCGCCGGGGCGTTCGAATCCGGGTCCGCCAGGGACCGAGGTTTGCCATGGGAACCGTTGAGTTGCTGGACCACACCGCGGACGTCGGCCTGAGGGTCCACGCCGATCGCCTGGACGACCTGTTCGAGACCGCCGCGCGAGGTGTCTTCGCCTACATCGTGGCCAATCCCGAGGAGATCGTCGCCAGCCAGCACGAGTCGGTCGCCCTCCGTGCCGATTCGCCGGCCGAATTGCTGGCCGCCTGGCTCAACGACCTGATCTTCCGGTCCGAGACCCGCCGCCGCGTCTACGGTAGCTTCCGCGCGGAAGTGGCGGCCGACGGCCTGGTCTTGCACGCCCGGATCGGCGGCGAGGCGATCGACCGTGACCGCCACCACCTCGACCACGAGGTCAAGGCCGTCACCTACCACGGCCTCTCCCTCGAACGCGAAGGGGACGGCTGGCTGGCCGAGTTCCTGCTCGACATCTGAAACGGCCGGCCGGGATTCGGGCCCGGATCGGATCACGAATCACCCAGCGTTTCGCGGACGACCCGGTCGGCCAGGCCGAACGAGAGCGTCATCCCCGCGCCGCCCAGCCCGGTGGCGATCGTCACGCCCGGGGACGGGCGGGCGACCCAGTAGGGTTCGGTCGGGTGCTTGGCATAACAACCGTGCCACCGCGACGCGATCTGCAGGCCGGGGAGGTCGAGGAAGCCGCGGAGGTAGGCCAGGATCAGGGCGTCGATCTCCTCCTTGTTGAACGGCTCGATGGCACCGCCGTATTCGTGCGAATCGCCGATCACGACCTCGCCCCGCCCGTTCTGCGAGGTCATCACGTGGATCCCGTATCGAAGGTAATCGCCGTATCGGCCTTCGAGGTAGGCCCGGAGCCTCGGCAAGGATTCGCAACCGGCGAACGCCCCGTAGTGGACGAGCGTCAGGCCGGCCGCGAGCATCGGCCCCAGGCGTTGGCCACCGCCCAGTGGGACGCTCCTCATCATCTGCAGCTTGCATCGGAACAGGCCCGACTCGCGATGGAGCGGGGCGAACAGGCTTTCGAAGTCGTCGCCCGAGCAGACGAAGACCTGATCGACGTCGTAGGCGTCGCGGGTCGTGACCACCCGACGCCCTTCCACGGACACGGCCGCCTCGGAAAACCGGAACCCGACGCCGTACTCGCGGGCCAGGAACTCGGGGAGTTCGCGGACGACCTGGCGGGGATCGACGCAGATCTCGGTGCCGCTGAAGATGCCGCCCCGGAGGCCGGCCGGGTTCACGGCCGGCGCCATCTCCCGGGCCGACTCGGCATCGAGCCACTCGGCGGAGTGTTGATGCTCGGCGGAAGGCGCGGTGAACTCGCGCAGGACCGCCTCCTCCTCCTCGGCGTAGGCCAGGTGCAGCGAGCCGACCGGGTCGAACCAGAGCTTCGACCGGTTCAGGACCTCCAGCCACCAGGCCCTCGATTGCACGGCCAATCGGTGGCGAGGGCCGGCCGGCTGGCCGATCGGCCAGATCATGCCGAAGTTGCGGATCGAAGCCCCCTCGGCCCTCTCCGACCGTTCCACGACCAACACCCGAAGGCCCCGCCGGGCCAGGTGATAGGCGTGGGCCAGGCCGACGATGCCGGCGCCGATTACGGCCGCGTCGTTCGTCATGGCTTCGGGCTTGCCAACCCCTCCTTCGGCGAAGGGACGTCGCGCCGGGCCGCCCAGAAGAGGGCGTTGGCGAGCATCCGCCGGAACGCGGGGTTCTCGAAATCGCCCTGCGCCCCCAGCGACGTGTAGAAGACCCGGGCTCCCCGGAACTCGCGGGCCCAGGCGACCGGCTCGGTCGCTTCGGGCGAACTCCCGCGGAGCAGGACCGTCGCGTCGCTCGCGGTCAGCGGCGTGTTCTTATAGAGGCTCCCCTTGGAATCGAACGGCAGGACGACGCCGGCCAGGGTCGGATGGGCGACCGATCCGGGCACGATGCGGACCTGCACCGTTTCGCCGTTCTTGTAGTGGTTCTGGTAGTTGCCGCCCAGGACCAGCTTGTCGAATTCGAGCCAGCGTTGGAACCCGTGGCTGGCGGTCCGCACGCCCACGATCGGCCGGCCCGCCTCGGCGTACTTGCGGACCTTCGCCAGCGATTCGCCGTCGATCGTCAGGCGTCGGGTGAAGAAGAGGGCCACGTCGCAGGCGTCGAGCGCCTCCAGGCCGGGCAATTCGGCCTCACCCCGGGCCTTCAGCAAGATGCATCGGGCCGGGTATCGGGCCTCCAACTCCTCCTGGAGCCTGGACAGGCTGGCGTCCGACTCGTACTCGGCCGAGCCCGAGATCAGGCAGACATTCAGGGGCTTCGGCGGGTCGTCGACGGCCGGGATCAGGGCCGCGAAGCCGAGCCAGAGGGCGAGCATCATGGGCGGGTCCTCCTCGGTTTCGAGTGGACCAGAAGCCGGGGATCAAGGCAAGGGCGGGGGCACCTGACGGTCCCGCTCCAGGCGGTCGGCGTCGGCCTCGCTGAGCCGGTAAACGAAGATCGAGCCGCCGATCGTGTCGATCGGCCGGAGCCGGCCGAAGTACGAGAACGCGTAGCGGCCTGCCCGATACGGGGCGAATCCCCGGGCGCGCTCTGAGTCGGTATAGGCATGATCGTAAACCCGCCAGTCGAGGCCCTTCGCCAGCGAGGCGCTCACGGCATAGAGCCCGGGCCGGACCCGTTCGCCCGGGCGGCCGGGCTGGTGGCTGGGCGCGGGGGCCATCGTGCGGGCCCTTGCCGGCGGCAGGAACCAGGGGATCGGCCGCCCCTGAAGCTCGAAGATGTCCGGGTCGATCTGGCCGAAATACGCCAGGCCGACCGGCTCCCCGGGGGCATTCTCGGCCAGCCACCCCCGGAGCCCCACCAGGTCCTGGCCCCAGTCCAGGTTGGAATCGATCAGGTGCTCCGAACCGTTCCCGGTCCCGCCCGAGACTGCGTTGAAATAGGCCAGGTAATGGGGATGGATCACCGCGCTCGCCGCCATGGTCAACGCCAGGCCCAGGCCGATCGCCGATGCGGCGGCGACCCGCATCTTCCCGGCCAACCCCGACGCCCAGGAACCCAGGACCCCGATCAGGATGAATCCATAGGGGAAGATCGGCAGGATATAGCGCAAACCCAGGTTGATGTTCGTGCCGAAGCTGATCGCCGCCAGCGTCACGAATGGCACCGCGGCGACGAATGCGGCGTCGGCCCAGGCTTCGCGGGCCCGACGCCGCAGGGAGTAACATCCCAGGGCCCCCAGGCCCAGCAGCCAGGTGCCTTCGGGGACCTTGTAGGCCAGGGTCAGCAGGTAATACTGCCACCAGCTTTCGTGCTGGAGCTTGCCGTCGAGGTAGACCGGATACCCCGACAGCTTCCGGCCCCTCGGGTCGTCGAGCGGGGTCGTCGCCAGGGAAGGGTCGAGGAACCGATTCCAGACGCCGTCGGCCTCAAGCTTCTGCTCGTCGAAGCCGGTCAGGAAGCAGGCGGGCAGGGGGGAAGGGATCGAGCCCAGCGGTGTTCCCCGGAACCGGTTCGCCCGGGCGTTGCGGATGAGGTCGTAGAGCGGCGCCCGGTTGGGGTCGCCGAGGTTGGGATCGACCGGCCTCGGCCGCCAGGTCGAGAGGGTCGATGACATGAACGGGAAATCGCCGATCGGCCGCCCGGTCCCCTCGAACCCGTAGCCCATGTTGATGACGAGCACGGCGATCGCCACCATCGATGCCCCTTGCGCCGACATCCTGGCCCAGGCACGCGGCGCGGGCCATTCGCCGGCGATCGCCATCCGCAGGAGCGCCATCAGGGGCCAGAGGCCGAACAGCAGCAGCATGCTGAACTTGGTCAGCTGGGCCAGGCCCAACGCGAGCGCGGCGAGCAGGGCGCGGCCCCATCCCGGTCGCTTCAGGTAGCGCCAGAAGAGGAACGTGGCGCCGCAGCCCAGTGCGGTCGCCGCCGCGTCGGTGGTGATCAGGCGGGCGTGCGCCAGGACGTTGGGGCAGGAAGTCCACAGGGCCAGGCTCAGCAGGCCGCCCCAGTCGCCGTGGAGCGACCTCGACCAGAAGAACACGGCCAGGCCGCCCAGCGTCGCGAAGATCGGCATCAGCAAGCGCGATCGCGTGAACAGGCCGAAATAATCGGATGCGTTATCTTCCTGGAAGACGTGGGCGATCCCCGCCTTGTTGGGGTCGCGCCCCTGCCAGAAAGGCTTGTCCGTCGGCCAGGAGTACATCCGGTCGGTGTTGGGCCGCGACAGGATCGCGGGGATCGCGGCGATCAGCTTCACCAGCGGCGGGTTGTGGGCGTAGAGCTTGAAGGTGCCCTTCTGCCAGTAGCTGATCCCCGCCGGCAGGTGCACGACCTCGTCGATGGTGGGGTTTTCCCGGATCAGGCTGCGCACCGCCAGCGACCACTGCAACGCCAGCAGGACGGCCACCGCCGCGGCCAGCCGGGCGCGGCCCGCCCCCGGCGAGCCGGCGGCCGGCGGCGTTTCGGGGATCGGCTGCGTTTCGGGCTCTCGCCGGCGGCGTCGGGCCAAGGGGATCGCTCCGCGGTTACGACCCGACCAGGCCCGAGATCGCCCGGAACGAACCCTTCAAGTCGCGGTAGAGTTGCCCGTAGATCTTGTAGGCCCGGTCGTAGTAGGCGCCCGCCGACGGGTCGAACTTCGTGGTCTCGACCACCCGGATCGTCGCGTCGCACGCCTCGGGGACCGACGCGAACGCGCCGATGCCGACCTGCGCCAGGAGGGCGACCCCGAACGCGGGGCCCTCGCTCGCGTTGATCGTGCAGACGTCGCCGCCGTAGATGTCGGCCTGGATCTGCTTCCAGAGCGCGTTCCGGGCGCCGCCGCCGGAGAGCCGGATCTCGCCCGGCCGGACGCCCATCTCCCGGATCAGCTCCAGGGAGTCGCGCATGGCGTACGTCGCGCCTTCGAGGACGCTGCGGATCAGGTGGGCGCGGCCGTGGCGGACCGTCAGGCCGACCCAGGCCCCCTTGGCGTCCGGGTCGAAATGCGGCGTGCGCTCGCCCGTGAGGTACGGCAGGAAGAACAGGCCCTCGGCCCCCGGGCCGACCGTGGCCGCCTCGTCGGTCAGGACGAAGTAGGGGTCAATCCCGCGCTCCTGGGCGGACGCGACGTCGGCCTTGCCCAGTTCGTTGCGGAACCACTGGAAGCTGCCGCCGGCCGCCAGCACCACGCCCATCACGTGCCAGGCCCCCGGGACGGCGTGGCAGCCGCGCTGCAGGCGGCCCAGGGGGTCGTAACCGGCCTCCGGCGTGTGGGCGAAGACGACGCCCGAGGTCCCCATCGTGGCCGAGACGACGCCGGGCCGGACGATCCCATTGCCGACCGCGCCGGCCGGCTGGTCGCCGCCCCCTCCGACGATCGGCGTGCCCCGGGCCAGGCCGGTCGCCAGCGAGCCCTGGTCGCTCACCGTGGCCGAGACCTCGGGGCTCTCGAAGCAGTCGGGCAGCAGGTCGCGGTCGATCTCCAGCTTCGCCAGGAGTTCGTCGCTCCACCGCCGGTTCGCCACGTCGAGCATCAGGGTACCCGAGGCGTCGCTCACCTCGGTGGCATACGTGCCCGACAGCCGGTAGCGGATGTAATCCTTGGGAAGCAGGACCTGGCGGACCCGCTCCCAGTTTCGGGGCTCGTGGGCCCGCACCCAGAGCAGCTTGGGCGCCGTGAACCCGGTCAGCGCCGGGTTGCCGACCATCCTCACGAGATCGGCCCGCCCGCCGGCGCGTTGCTCGATCTCGGCGCACTCGGCCGCGGTCCGCTGGTCGTTCCAGAGCAGGGCGGGGCGGATCACCTGGCCGTCGGCGTCGAGGAAGACCGAGCCGTGCATCTGGCCGGAGAGGCCGACGCCCCGGATCTCGGCCGGCTTGAGGCTGGCCCTCGCGAGGCAATCCCGGATGGTGGCCACCGTGGCCCGCCACCAGGACTCGGGCGATTGCTCCGACCACCCCGGGCGGGGGTGGTCGCAAGGGTATTCGGCCGAGGCGCTGGCCAGCACGCGGCCCGATTCGTCGATGGCCAGAGTCTTGGTCCCCGAGGTCCCGACGTCGATCCCCAGAGTGATGCCCACGATCCGAGCCTCCAGATCCCGCTTCGGCACGAGCACGAGCGTGCCGTAATCCCCATCGTACCACGGGGGCGAGGCCGGGGGATCAAGCCCGAATCAGAGCGTCTTGAGGTATTCGATCAGGTCGTCGAGTTCCTGCGACGTCAGCTCGCCCAGGCCGTTGAGCTTGTCGGGCTCGTGGTCGCGGGTCAGGGCCTCGCGGAGCGTCCTGGACCGGCCGTCGTGCAGGTACGGATCCTTGTCGTAGACGCCCCGGAGCGACGGCGGGTTGTGCCCCTTGTAGACGTCGCCGCGCTCGTTGAGGCCGACGTCATGGACCTTGCCGTCGGTCAGCTCCCGGCCGCCGTGGCAGGTGTTGCAGGCGGCCCGGGGCGATCGGAAGACCTCCCGGCCCCGCTCGGCCGCCTCCGAGAGCTTGCCGTCGGGCCCGACGTACGGGTTCCTCGGGTAGTCGAGCGTGCCCAGGAACGCGACGATCGCGCGGATGTCGTCGGCCGACGGCTGGGGCCCCTGCATGCTCTTGGTGAACGACTCGGCCATCGCCTCGTCCAGGCTGGCCTGCCAGCCGTGCCAGGTCCAGGGGCCGGTCTGGGCCACCCGCCGCAGCGTCGGCACCTTCTTGCGGCTCCGCTCGTGGATGGCGCTGTTGTCCTGCCAGCCGTCGTTCATCGTGTCGAAGTCGAGGCCATTGGTGTGGCCGTCGCTATGGCAGGTGTTGCAGCTATACCACTGGTTGAACGACCGCCGGCCGTCGTGGAAGAGGATCTCGCCGCGCCGCTCCAGGGACAGCGTCGCCGGCAAGCCCAGCGCGATGGTCGCTTCCAGGGCCCCCTCATCGGCGTTCACCACCTGGACCGAGTCGCCCAGGTAATTCGCCACGTACAGGGTCTTGCCGTCCGGGGCGAAGGCCAGCTCGGTCGGCCGGCCGCCCAGGGTGAGCCGGCGGAACCGGCCGTCGCCGGTCTGCAGCTCGCCCGGCAGCAGGTCGCGCGAGCCGTTGGACCGCCAGGGGAGGGCTTCAGGTCGGCCCGGAAGAAGACCACCTCGTGCGTGCCCCCGCAGGCGACCGCCACGTGCTTGCCGTCCTTCGAAAGGGCCACCCCGTGGGCGTCCGACATCGCGTCGCCCGGCGGGTCGAGGGTCAAGGTCTCGTAACCTTCCGTCGAGCCGTCGAGCGCCACCCGATCGAGCCGCTGCCCCAGCACCCAGCCGATCTCGATGTTTCGTTTGTTGGTGGCGAACCCACGATTCTTCATGCTGACCGTGTAGGCCCGCTTGCCCTCGGCGTCGATCGCCACCTGCCGGATATTGTCGCTGTCGATGGGCAAGGTCGCCTCGACCTTCCAGCCTGGCACGTCGATCAGGCTCAACGACTGGCCGCGGGCATTGCCGACCACCAGATTCCGGCCGCCTTCCGACAGGGCCAGCCCGCGGGGTTCCCGGCCCACGTCGAGCCGGCCCGTCACTTCCTTCTTCTGGAGGTCGACCCGGACCACCTGATTGGCCACGCCCACGGCAACGTAGGCCGTGCCCCCGTCCTCGCTGATCGCCACGCCGCGAGGCTCCGGCCCGACTTCGATGCGGCCGGATACCGACAACCGATCGGACTGGATGTCCAGGACCGCCAGGTCATACCCATACCAGTGGGCGACGACCGCGCGGCGACCGTCGGGCGTGACCGCAATACCCGCCGGCTTCTCGCCGGTGGCGACTTCGTCGAGCACTTTCCGCCCGGCCGTATCGACGAGCGAGACCGAGTTGGCCGTCTGGTTGGCGGTGAGCAGCCGGGAGCCGTCGCGGGTCAGGGCCAGGGCGATCGGCGATCGGTGCGGCTCATCGACCGGCCGGGAAGTCGAGGTCGAGGCCACGGGGAGGAACAGGAGGAGGGCCGGGATCAGCCGGCGGATCGGGTGGGACGTCACCGTCGGGGCTCCTGCGGGGGGCGATGATTCCGGGGCGGGCGCGTCGAGCCCAGGATATCGGCCCGGGTCAACCCCCGACAAGGATCGTTGGAGGACTCGCCGGGGTTCCTGGCCTTTCCCGGATAATGTGGCACACTGGAGATTGGCGGATGCGGCCCCCGGCCATCGAGGGCAACCCGCCAGCTCCTTGGCAATCCGGCCGTCCCAATCCCGTCGGTCCTGGGCCCAATTATCCGACGCAAAACGAACCCGAGAAATCATCGCAAGTCCTTCCGTACGATCTATTTAGGAAATCAATTGTGTCGGACCAAACCCGTTCCGGAACCCGGCCGGGTCGCACGGGTTCCCTGCGAAGCGGAACCCGTGAGGGGGGCGTTAGCCGATGATTCCCGACCTGGAAACGCTGGCGATCAGCCGCCGACGTGGCCTCCCGGGCAGGCTTCGAGAGGAGCCTCCTCACACGGGTTTCATCGGCTTCGCCGATGGGAAACCCGTGCCACCCGGGGAGGTGGTCCTTCGGCGCCAAACGAACCCGAGAAATCGCCGCAAGCTTTTCTATGGAGCAAACTTAGGAAAAGCAATGTGCCGGACCAAATCCATTCTGGGGGCCCGGCGTGAAAGCCGTCAGCCGGGCGGCATCTCCTGAACATCGAGCCAGTTCGGCCCGGCGGCGATGTCGATCTGGATCGGCACCTTGAGGGCGAGGGCGGTGGTCATCGCCTCGCGGACGAGTTTCGCCAGGGCGGGGAGTTCCTGGTCGGGGGCCTCGAAGACCAGTTCGTCGTGGATCTGGAGGAGCATCCGGGCCTTCAGGCCTTCCGACCGGAGGCGGCGGTCGACCTCCAGCATGGCCCGCTTGATCAGGTCGGCGGCCGACCCCTGGATCACTGTGTTCACGGCGGTCCGCTCGGCCAGGTTCCGGTTCCGCCCGGTCGTGTTCTTGATCCCGTTGATCGCCCGGCGGCGGCCCAGGATGGTGGTCACCCGGCCCTCCTTCTGGGCCTGCTCCAGGGTCCGGGTGATGAACGCATCGACCCCGGCGTATTCGTCGAAATACGCGGCGATGAACTGGGCCGCGTCGGTTTGCGAGATCCCCAGCCGGCCCGCCAGGCCGAAGGCGCTCAGGCCGTAGATCACGCCGAAATTCACCGTCTTGGCGACCCGCCGCTGGTCCTTGGTCACGGCCGACTCTCCCACCCCGAAGATCCTCGACGCGACCACCGAGTGGATGTCGCGGTCCTCGGCGAACGCCTTCACCAGGGCGGGGTCGTCGCAGTAATGGGCCAGCACCCGGAGTTCGATCTGCGAGTAGTCGGCCGTCAGCAGCGACCAGCCCGGCTCGCCGGGGATGAACGCCTGGCGGATCTGCTTCCCCTCCTCGGTGCGGGTCGGGATGTTCTGCAGGTTCGGGTCGCTCGAGCTGAGCCGGCCGGTCGCGGCGACCACCTGGTTGAACGACGTGTGGATCCGATCGTTCGCGTCGGCCAGCGGGCCGATGGCATCCAGGTAGGTATTCTTGAGCTTGGCCAGTTGCCTGTGAAGCATGAGCATGCGGGGCATTTCATGCTTGTTGGCCAGCTCCTCGAGGACCTCGGCCGCGGTGCTCGGCTCGCCGCCGGGCGTCCGGGCCAGGACGGGCAGCTTGAGGGTGTCGAACAGGATCTCCCGCAATTGCGGGCCCGAGGCGATGTTGAAGGTCTTGCCGGCCAGGGCGTAGATCTCGGTCTCGATGGCGGCCAACCGCGTCGTGAAGTCGTCCGAGAGCCGCTGCAACAGGGCCTTATCGACCTTGATCCCGGCCGCCTCCATCCCCGCGAGCACGCGGATCAAGGGGCGTTCGAGGTCGGCGTACAGGCCCCAGAGCCCTTCCTCCCGGACCTTCGGCGCCAGGATCGATTCGATCCGCCAGGCGGCGTCCGCGTCCTCGCCGGCGTACTCGGCGACCTTCGCCACCGGCACCTGGTCCATCGTCTTCTGGCTCTTCCCCTTGCCGATCAGGGATGTGATCGGGATCATCGTGTGATCGAGGAGCCTGCGCGACAGCTCGTCCAGGTTGTGGTTCCGCTCGCCCGATTCGAGCAGGTAGCTGAGCACCATCGTGTCGGTGATCGGCCCGCCCAGTTCGACCCCGGCCCGCCTCAGGACCAGCATGTCATATTTGAGGTTCTGGCCGACCTTCTCGATCGATGGATCTTCCAGGATCGGTCGCAACGCGGCCAGGGCCGCATCGGGGTCGATCACCGGATCCCCCGCCGGGCCGCGGACAGCGACGTAGGCGGCCTGCCCCTCGCCCCACGCGAACGAGTAGCCGACGATGTCGGCCTGGTGCGGTTCGAGCGAGGTGGTCTCGGTGTCGAAGCTCACCTTCTTGAGGCCCTTCAGCAGGGCGACGAACTCGTCGAGCTTCGCGGGGGTGTCGATGAGCTGGTAGCCTGCGACGGGCCAGCTCACCTCGACCGGCTTGGTGTTGTCGACGATCTCGTCGAGGAACCGGTGGAAGCCGCAGGCGTTGCAAAGCGCCTTGAGCGCGGGGGCATCGACGTCGCCGACCTTCATGGCGTCCCAGTCGAGCTCGATCGGCAGCTTGTCGTGGAGTTCGACAAGTTTGCGAGCCCGCCGGGCCGTCTCGGCATGGTCGCGGAGGTTCTGCTGGGCCTTGGCCCCCTTCACCTTGCCGGGGTTGGCGAGCAGGGTTTCGAGGTCGCCGAATTCCTGGAGCAGCTTGGCGCCGGTCTTGATGCCGATGCCCGGCACGCCCGGCACGTTATCGACCGTGTCGCCGGTCAGGGAGAGCAGGTCGACCACCTGGTCGGGCCGCACGCCCCAGTCGGCCAGCAGAGCGGCCTCGTCGAGGACCTGGTCCTTGCGGAGGTTGTAGATCTTGATCCGGTCGTCGATGAGCTGGCGGGCGTCCTTGTCGGAGGTGCAGATGAAGACATCGAGGTCGCGCTCGGCCCCTCGGCGGGCGAGGGTGGCGATGACGTCGTCGGCCTCGTAGCCGCTCACCTCCAGGATCGGTACGCGGAACCCCTCGAACACCTTGCGAATGGTCTGGATCTGGGGCCGGAGGTCGTCGGGCATCGGGCCGCGCTGGGCCTTGTACTCGGCGTAGATCTCGGACCGGAAGACCGGGTCGGGGCCGTCGAAGGCGACCGCCAGGTAGTCGGGCTTGCGGCCCTTGCGGAGGTTCAGGAGGTCGCGGAAGATGCCGAAGGCGGCGTTGGTGGCCTGGCCGTCGGGGCCCGTCATCAATGGGATCGCGTGGAAGACCTGGTAGATCAGGGAGTAGCCGTCCAGGATGTAGAGCGAAGGGCGATTCATGGCGAGGATCCGGTTTCGGGAACCGGACGCCGCGGCCGGGCGTCCAAAAGGGGCGCCTTGACCCCGGCCCGGACTCGGATCGGGCCCGGTCCGCCGGCAGGGTCAGGCTAAGGGCGGGCTCTCGCCGATGTCAAGGCGGGCCGATCCGGCCGGACATCGGTTTGACCGCGGCGCCGGACGGCCCCTAAAATCGAACGATGGGGACGGCGCCCCCTTCCCGATCCCGAAAATCCGCCGGGCCCCGCGCCGCACTTCCGCCCTCCATGTGACATACTATCCCAGATCCATCGGCGGTCCCTTTCCGCGCCGCCGCGCGAGGCCGTCCTAGTGGGAGCGTCCTGCCCATGCCACCACCCAATGCCGGCAACGAGTCCCAAGGCTTGAAGATCGCCACGATCATGCTGAGCATCCTCAGCTTCATCCTGGCGATCACCACGTACTTCGGCTTCTCGAACGCCGCCAACCAGGCCGAACTGACTGCCAAGGCCGAGACCGATAAGAAGGCCGCCCAGGATAGCGCGAACGCCGCGAACCGCGCGTTCGATACCCTGCGCACCGCGGCCGGCTACGAGAAATTCAGCGCCGGCGACGCCGACCCCCTCCAGGCCGCGATCACCAAGGATCGCCGGGACCTGGGGGAGAAGATCAACTCGATCGCCACCGACGTGAACAAGGCGGTGAGCGACGTCTCCGCCAAGGGGGGCGACAAGTCGATCGCCGACACGCTGAACCTGGCCAAGGAAACGACCTCGCTGATCGCCGGCGACCCGAACCAGTCGCTCAAGTCGCTCCTCGACCGCATGGCCGTCCTGATGAAGCAGAACACCATGCTGACCGTCGCCATGGCCAAGGATAACCTGGCCATGCGGACGGCCCTCGAGGAAGTCGACTCGGTCAATGACAAGAAGGTCAAGGAGTCGGAGGAGGCCCGCGACCGGGCCAACGCCACCCTCAACGACGAGCACAACAAGTACGAGGACGCCCGCAAGGCCGAGCTCGCCAAGTACGAGGAAGACCGCGACAAGCTCCGCCAGACCAACGCCAAGGTCTCGCAGCTGGAGACCGACATCGGCCAGTCCCGCGAGACCTACGGGCGGGAACGCGAGGAGCGGATGCGCGAGATGTCCGAGTTGAAGGACCGCCTCGCCAAGCAGGACACGATCCTCGACGTCGCCGACGGCAAGATCACGTACGTCGATTACCGCCGCAACGAGGTCCGCATCGATGTGACGCGCAACCAGGGCGTCCGGCCCCAGATGAAGTTCGCCGTATTCGATCGGGGCGCCGCGGGTATCCCCTCGGACAAGCCCAAGGCGATGGTGATGATCACTCAGGTGACCGACAAGGATGCCACGGCCCAGATCATGACGCCGGGCAACGAGTCGGACAAGAGCTACATGACCTCGCACCCGATCTACCCCGGCGACCAGGTCTACTCGTCGGTCTGGAACCCGAACGATCCCAAGAAAATCGCCATCGTGGGCCCGATCGATATCAACCGCCGGGGCCACGGCGTCGACGACCGGGCCGACCTCAAGCGGCTGATCGAGCAGGCCGGCGGCAAGGTGGTCTACGACTTGCCCCCGCCCCGCAAGGGCCGAGAAAGCGGCGACCCCAACGACCTCGGCATCTCGATGTACGTGCTCGACGAACGTCCCCCGATCTTCGCCGACCACGCCCAGGAAGACAGCTCCGAGGAGTACAAGCAGTTCGAGGAGCACAAGCTTGAGATCATCAAGAAGTTCCGCGAGAGCAACATCCCGCCGATGACCGTCGAACGGCTGCTGCCGATGCTCGGCTACAGCTACGGCCAGGCCAAGCCCGGCCAGGCCGAGGCCATCAACCGGGGCGTCCTCGACCGTCTCAAGTTCCCGCAGGGTCGGGGCCGGTCCGCCGGCGAGGCCAACCCGGGCTCGGAAGGCAACACCGATCAGCCCTGATCCCCGGGGCGATCGATCGCGAGATCCCGACCGAGGCCCCGGCCGATCCCACCACGGGATCGGCCGGGGCCTCGCCCTTCTTCCGGCCCATTCATCGCTCGTGGATCGCCATCAGGAGGACGATCCGCCGGTCGTCCGTCGAACCGAACACGGTGATGGTGCCGTTGCGTTTGCCGGCCGAATAGGTGCACCAACCGATCCACTGCGGCAGGCCCGTCCTGGGATCCGACTCCTCGAGGTTCCAGTACTTCAGCCCGTTCGTCCTGTTGCCCACCTCCACCCGCAACGCCGCCGACATGGAGCCCAGGAGGGCGGCCTGTTCGGCTTGAGGGACTTCCAGGTCAAGCCGGTAGACGACCCCCCACGTGGACGAGTCCGGCCCGATCGTGTCGCGGCCAATTTCCCGGATCGACGCGGGGACCGCGGGATCCAGGCCAAGGACCTGCGCCGGCTGGAAGCCGCGCAGGAACGGGCTCGGCCCATGCAGGTTCGCCAGTTCCTGGCGCCGCGGCAGGATCACCGAGACGAACGTGAGGCCGACGCCCAGGACCAGGCCCAGCCAGAACGCCAGGCCCACGATCAATCCCGCGAAGGTTCGCGACATCGCACCCACTCCGGCCGCCCACCAATCCCAGGCCGGCAGCATAACCGAGCCGGGCGTCGGCCGCGATGGACCGATCGGCATCGCGACGGGCGCCCAAAATCCGAAAAAACCGGGAACCGGATGCGTCGCGGAAAAAACCGGCTACAATAATTGCATGCCCCCGAGTACCCATCCGACTCCGACGTGGGCAAATCGATCGGGCCCCCCACCTTACCGTGCCGAACGGATCGGGCCGGGATGGGCCGAGGAGAAACCGCGATGCCCGAGACCGTCGTTCATTTCCAGATCCGCATGCCGCCCGCGCTGCACGAACAGCTCGCCAGCTGGGCGAAGGAAGACAAGGTTTCGCTGAACGCGCTGATCGTCGGGATCCTGGAACGGGCCATCGAGCAGCACGAGAAATCCGAGAGCAAGCCCACGGTATCACACTAAGTCGCCGGTCTCATCGCCGATCCTTCGGCCCGGGTCGGGGGCTTGATTCGACCCCCGACTTCGGGTATCTTTGTCCCCATCGCCAGCCGAACTTTTCCCCGATAGCTCAATGGTAGAGCGAGCGGCTGTTAACCGCTAGGTTCTAGGTTCGAGTCCTAGTCGGGGAGCTTTTTGGACGAAGGGGTCAACTCCTTCCTCATGAATCGAGCAGAAACGGGGCCGTCCCTGGGGGGGACGGCCCCGTTTGCTTTCCAGGATGGGGGGCTTCGCCCGAGGGCATCGGTGGCACCGGATTCGATGCCCGCGGTTCCCGAAGGCGGCCGTTTCGGCGCGTTGACGGAGCGTCGGGGGGCCCCTATCATCGAGTGGATTCCGACTTGCGCCGCCTGGCCTGGGCGGGTCGCTTGGTTCCGCCGCCGTGGGTGCCCGGCCGAAAGGGGCAGGATCGTGGAAGTCCAGATGGAGTTGACCCGGATCATCATCTCGGAGAATGCCGAGCAGCAGATCATCTACCTCAAGGAAGTCCAGGGCGAGCGCTCCTTCCCGATCGTGATCGGCCTGTTCGAGGCCACCAGCATCGACCGCCGCGTCCGGGGCCAGCAGGCGCCACGCCCCTTGACCCACGACCTGCTGGCGCACGCCATCGAGATGCTCGGCGGCGAGGTTCAAAGCATTTATATCAGCGAGCTCCGCGAGCACACCTACTACGCCAAGCTGCGGATCAAGCACGAGGGCGAAATCGTCGAGGTCGATGCCCGCCCCAGCGACGCCATCGCCGTGGCCGTCACCGTCGATGCGCCCATCTACGTCGCCGAGGAAGTCCTCGACGAGGTGATCCCGCCGAGTTGAGTCGGCGGGACCCGGCCGCCCGACCGGCCCTTCATTTCAGCTCGCGGATGCGGACATTCCGCCATCGGACCTCGTACGGCCCCTGGTCGCGGGCGATCCCATGGACTTGCAGGCCGATGAAGCCCTGAGCGTCCTTGTCGTCGGTGAAATCCGAGCAGGGCACGCCGTTGACCCAGGATTGATACCGATTCCCCCGGGCCACAATCCGGTACTTGTTCCAGCCGTCGTCCCGGAAGGCGTCCGCCGCTTCGGGCTTGAGCTCGCACAGCCACATCCCGCGGCGTCCCTCGTCGTAGAAGCGGCCGGCGGTGTGGCTCGATTGCAAGGCGATCTCGCACTGCGGGCCGTAGACGACCCCCGCCCGCTTCCGATTGACCTCGTCGGGGTCGTCGGCCTGGTAGGCATGGCTGCGGACCTGGATCCCCGAGTTGAGCCGCGGGTCGCACTTGACCTCCAGCTCCAGCTCGAAGTCGGCGAAGTCGCCCTTGCAGAGGAACGTGTTGGGGCTGCCGACGACCGTCGTACCCACAATCGCGCCGTCCTCGACCTTGTAGGCGGCGGTCCCGCCGCGGACCGTCCAGCCGTCGAGCGTCTTGCCGTCGAACAAGGGCTTCCAATCGTCCTGGGGGGAAGCCGCCCCGAGTGCGAGGCAGGCGGCCCCGATCAGGCCGATGCCGGTCGATCGTCGTGTCATCGGAAGTCGTAGCTCCAGGGGAGTGGACTGGAGGGGATGAGGACCCGACCGTTCGGATCGCGGACGACCCGAGGTTAGCGCGCGACGACGTGCGGCACAAGCGGCCGGGGCGATTCAGGGCCGGGGCGGGTTCCGCGGGATCGTCCAGCAGGAGTCGTGGGCGATCATGCCGATCCTGGGGTAATAACCCCGCGCCTTGGGGGCGGCGAGCAGGATCAGCGTCGTGCCCAGGCCGGCCGCCTCGTGGGTCCGCCGGACGAGTTCCTTGCCGATGCCGCGATGCTGGTGGGCGACGTCCACCGCCAGGTCCGATAGGTAGGTGCAGTACGACCAGTCGGTGATTGCCCGGGAGATGCCGACAAGGAGGCCGTCAAGCCGGGCGGTAATCCGCAAGTCGGCGTTCTCGAGCATCGCCCGGATCGTCCCCGGCTCGCCGATCGGCCGGCGTTCCGCCAGGGTCGAGCGTTCCAGCAACGAGACGAACTCGTCGACCGTGACGCTCTCCGGCCCCTCGCTGCGATACTCGAGGGTCATGGCCCGGCGGGGTGCCAGGGGATGTCCGCGACCGCCGCCCGGCGGTTCACCGCGCGGGCCAGGACGAACAGGTGATCGCTCAGGCGATTGAGGTAGGGGATCAGCCAGGGGGCCACGAACTGGCCCCCCTGATGGCCGAGGTAGACGACGGCCCGTTCGGTCCTCCGGCAAACGGTCCGGGCCAGGTGGAGTTGGGCGGCGGCAGGCGTGCCGCCGGGCAGGATGAAGCTGGTCAGGGGGTCGAGCCGTTCCTCCATGGCATCGATCTCGGCTTCCAGCGCCTCGATCCGACCGGACCCGATCTTGCCGTGGAATCGGCCGTTCGGGTCGGGGTCGGCGAGGGAGGCGCCGGCGTCGAACAGCTCGGACTGGATCCGGCCCAGGATGGCGTCGGCCTCGGCGTCGATCCCCGAGGCGCGGGCCACCCCCAGGACGGCGTTGAGTTCGTCGAGCGTCCCATATGCTTCCAGCCGGGGGTCATCCTTGGGGATCCGCCCTGGGCCGAGCAGGCCGGTGGTGCCCTCGTCGCCCGCCTTGGTATAGATCTTCATCGCCGAGTGAGCCTCGCCTTCGCGGGTAATCGGCCCCTATACTAGGCGAGTCCACCCCCCGCGGGAAAGCCAAGACCCGAGACCGAAGGCCCGGGAACTACACCCCATGCCCCTCCTCCCGTTCGCCATCCTGAACCTGGCCATCGCCCTGGTCGGCCAGGATCCCCACGCCCGTCCCACCGCCGACGACCCCGAGAAGGAAGCCGCCCACCTTTCGAACATCCGGCAGGTCACCTACGGCTTCGCCAAGGCGGGGGAGGGTTACTTCCGGCCCGACGGCAAGGCGATCATCTTCCAGGCCGTGCCCAACCCGGACCCGACCATTTTCCTCACCCCCAGGCCCGACCAGGACGCGTACCAGATCTTCACCGCCGACCTCGCCGAGGACGCCCGACCGAGGATGGTCAGCACGGGGAAGGGGGCCTGTACCTGCGCCTTCTACCACCCGACCGACGGCTCGATCCTGTTCGCCTCGACCCACCTGAACCCGACTCCGCCCGAGGACCGATCGTCGTCGTACAGCAATCGCGACCGCTTCAAGAACGACCGATCCGCGCGGTACAAGTGGGAATTCCCCGAAGGGATGGATATCTTCCGGGCCGACGCCCAGGGGAAGAACCTGGTCCGGCTCACCGACACCAAGGGATACGACGCCGAGGGCAGCTACTCGCCCGACGGCAAGCGGATCGTCTTCACCTCGTTCCGCGACGGCGATGCCGAGATTTACATCATGGACGCCGACGGCAAGAACCCCAGGCGGATCACGAAGGCGCCCGGCTACGACGGCGGCCCATTCTTCGCCCCCGACGGCAAGCGGATCATCTACCGGAGCGACCGCAAGTCGAACGACCGGCTCCAGCTCTTCATCAACAACGTCGAGGGGACCGCCGAGCGCGCCCTGACAGACAACGAGTTCGTCAACTGGGGCCCCTATTTCCACCCGGACAACAAGCACCTCATCTACGCCACGAGCAAGCATGGCCACGACAACTATGAGCTGTACATGCTCGACGTCGATTCCGGCGCGGAGGAGCGGATCACCTACAAGGACGGCTTCGACGGCCTGCCCGTGTTCAGCCCCGACGGCAAGAAACTGATGTGGACCTCCAGCGGCAGGACCTCCAACAAGCAAAGCCAGCTGTTCCTGGCCGATTTCTCGGTCGAGGCCCGGCCGGTCGAGAAGGCCACCACCCCCTGAATCCAACCGGCGGGCCGGTTCGTGCCCCGGCCCGCCTCGACGCGCCACCCCTTGGAGAACGACGCCCGATGACCGCGAAGGATAACATCCGATCGACCCTGGACAGCTCGGAGATGATCCTCGGCGCCTACCTCGGCGGCCTGAGCGACGCCGATCTCTTCGTCCGGCCGGTGCCCGGGATGAACACGATCGCCTGGCAGCTCGGCCACCTGATCGCGGCCGAGCGCCACTTCGTCGAGATCCTCAAGCCCGGCTCCTGCCCCGAACTGCCGGCCGGGTTCGCCGAAGCCCATTCCAAGGAAACGGCCGAACTGGACGACCCGTCCCGATTCGGCACGCTCGAGCAATACCAGGCGCTCGCCAAGGCCCAGCGCGAGGCGACCAAGGCGGTGCTCAATGACTTCCCCGAGGCCGACTTCGACAAGACGTCCCCCGACTATCCCCCGTTCGCCCCGACCCCGGCGGCGCTCCTGAGCATGTGCGGGCTACACGGCCTGATGCACTCGGGCCAGTTCGTGGCCGTACGCCGCATGCTGGGCAAACCGGTGGCGATCTGAGGGCCGCGCGAGTCTCTCCGAGCGAGGCGAGGCCGAGCGTTCACTCGGCCTCGCCCCGCGCTGGTAGGGGAACGGGGTTGCCGGCATCGGTTTCTCGGTAAGCCCGCACCTCGACCAAATTGTCGAAGAAGGTGGCCCCGCCTCCCATGTCGGTCAGGGCCGACGACGTGGTGCTATTCGCGTTCGTCCCGCCCGGTGTCAGCTTGTTCCAGTAGATACCCAGGGCGACCGCAACGCCCGGCCTCACCGAGCCACTCAGCTCGACCCTCGCCAGGAAGCGACCGCGGTCGTTGAAGACCTCCGCCCAGTCGCCCCCGGCCAGCGACCGGGCCTCGGCGTCCTCGGCCGACAGCTCGATCGTCGGTTCCCCGGCCGCCTTGCGATGCGATGGGGAGTTGGCGAAGGTTGAGTTGAGGAACTGAGGCCGGGGCGGGCTGAGCAGCTGGAGCGGATAACGGGCCGAGAGATCGGGGCGGGATTGCGGGTCCTCGTGCGGCGGGATGTACGTCGGTAAGGGATCCAGCCCGGCCTGCTCCATCCGTTCGCAGTAGAACTCGCACTTGCCCGAGGGCGTGGGGAACTTGCCGTCGGCGAACGGGCGGTAATCTCCGGGGAGGTTGAGCCGTATCGAGCCCGCCTCACGGATGGCTTCCAGCGTGATCCCGGCCAACGTCGGCCCGCCGTCGAGCGCCTCGCGGATCAGGGTCGCATCGTCGGGGAAGAGACCCGGCTCCAGGCCCATCGCCGAGGCCAGCGCCCGGAAGACGTCGTTGTTCGACCGCGACTCGCCCCGGGGCTCGATGGCGGCCGGGTTGTGCATCACGAAGTGGTGGCCGTAGGCGCCCAGGATGTCCTCGTGTTCGAGCTGCGTGGTCGCCGGCAGGACGATATCGGCGTAGTCCACCGTGTCGGTCGGGAATTGCTCGGACGATGGTGAACAGGTCGTCGCGCCGGAGGCCCTCCAGCATCGACTGGCTGGGGGCCACCGCCGCCGGGTTGGAATTGTAGACGTACAGGCCCACCACCGGGGGCCCGTCCAATCGGCCGAGGAGGGCCTCGCCGAGCCGGTTCTTGGCGTTGATCGTTCGCGTACCGGGAGGGGACAGGTCGGGCTCTGGTCAGCCGATCCATCGCGAAGTCGAACGTGCCGCTGGTCGAGAGCAGGCCGCCGCCGTGGTCCCGCCACGCGCCGACGATCGCCGGCAGGCAGGCGATCGTGCGGACCGCCATCCCGCCGCCCCGTACGCTGGAGCCCGTAATTCAGGCGGATCAGGGACGGCTTCTCGGTCGCGTACCGGGCGGGCCAGTCCTCGATCGTGGTCGCGTCCACCGAGGTGAGGGCCGCGACCTTGTCGGGCGGGTATTCGTCCAGGGCCCGTTGCCGGAGCTGCTCATGGCCGATCGTGCCGCGGTGCAGGTAGTCGTCATCCTGCAGGTTGTCGCGCCAGATCACGTGCATGAGCCCCAGGGCCAGCCGCCGCGTCGGTGCCGGCCTCGCTGGATGTGTGCCAGTCGGATCGCTCGGCGGTCGGGCTGCGGTACGGGGCTCGATCGTTACGATCGTCGCGCTCGCCTTGCGGGCCTCGATCATCAGGCTCCAGAGGTGGCTGTTGGTGTGGGCCGTGTTCGAGCCCCAGTTGATGATCAACCGGCACTTCGGCACGGCCATGGGGTCGGCGCCCTGCCGACCGAGGCCGCAGGTGTACTCGTACCCGATCCCGCCGGCTTGAGGCGATCGTCCGTCGAGCTCGAGCGCGATCTCGCGGAAGAACGGCGGTCCAGGCTGCTCGCCTGGAGTTTGCCCATCGTCCCGTAGTAGCTGTAGGGAGGATCGCCTCCGGCCCGTGTTCCCGGACGCGCGGAACTGGCCGGCGATCGCCGAGATCGCCGCGTCCCAGGAGATCGGCTCGAACCGGCCCGATCCCTTGGGGCCGACCCGTCGCAGCGGGTGCAAGATCCTCTCCGGGCTGTAAACGCGGTCGAGGTACCTCGCCATCTTCTGGCAGAGGAAGCCTCGCGTGAACGGATGCGTTTTATCGCCCCTCAGGTCGACCGCGACGCCGTCCCGGACCGTGACTTGCATTGAGCAGGTATCGGGGCAATCGAGCGGGCAGACGTTCTTGACGATCCGCGGTGCATCGGCCACGGCGCAGCCCCCTTTTCCGATCCGGCGAACGTTCGAGCCGGCCGATTGTATCCGACGCCGCACCGGGGTCCGAGCCTTGAATCCCGCGAACGAACTGGCCGTGCTGATCAGCGGCGGCCTGGATAGCGCGATCCTGCTGGGCGATTCCGCCAGGAGGGGGGCGGTGGTCCACCCGATCTACGTCCGCGAGGGGCTCCGCTGGGAATCGGCCGAGGTCGACCACCTCCGACGATACCTGGCCGCGCTCCCGGGCCGGGGAATCCGGCCATTGCACATGCTCGAACAGCCGCTGGCCGACCTCCTGGCCGGGCACTGGAGCGTCGATGGCGACGGAATCCCCGACGCCTCCACGCCCGATTCGGCCGTCTTCCTCCCCGCCCGCAACGTACTGCTGCTGGCCCAGGCAATGCTCTGGTGCCACCTGCATCGAGTGCCCCGGCTGGCGCTGGCCGTCCTGAAATCGAACCCGTTCCCGGACGCGACCCCCGCGTTTTTCGACGACTTCTCGGCCGCGGTCAACCGGGGGATCGGCAGCCGGGTCGAGGTCGTCCGCCCGTTCGCCGGGATGGGGAAGGAGGAGGTCATGGAACTGGGCCGGGGCCTGCCCCTGCAATGGACCTTCTCCTGCATCCGGCCGGTCGGCGGGGTCCACTGCGGGGCCTGCAACAAGTGCCATGAACGTCGCGAAGCGTTCCTCCTGTCGGGACTCGCCGATCCGACCCCTTACGCCGGCGGTGCGTAGATCGACCGGCCTCCGTCAATCGGCAGGCAGATGCCCGTGATGAAGTCGTTATCGATCAGGGCCAGGGCGGCCCTCGCCACGTTGTCGGGGCTCCCCTCGCGGCGGACCAGGGTGGCATCGATCGCCTCACGACGCTCGGCCTCGGGGAGGTCGTCGGGAAGCATCACCGGCCCCGGCAACAGGGCGTTGACCCGGATCGCCGGGTTCCGCGCCCCCAGCTCGACCGCCAGCATCCGGGTGAGCGTCGGGATGGCCCCTTTGGTGGCGAAGTAGGCGGGATAATTGGGGTAAGGGCGGACCTCGGCCCAGTCGCCGACGTTCAGGATCACGCCGCCTTCGGGCAACTCGACCATCGCCAGGCCGACCAACCGGGAGACCAGGAACGTCGCCAGCACGTTCGCGTCGAAGTGGCGGCGGACGTCCTCGGCCGTGACCCGTTCCAGGGGCTTCCGCTCCCAGATCGAGGCGGCGTTCACCAGCACGTCGATCCGTCCGAAATGGTGCAGCACCCCGGAGACCAGGCGTCCCACCTGACTCTCATCGGCCAGGTCGGCCCCGACCGCGATGGCGTCGGCCCCCTGGGCGCGGAATTCCTCGGCCGCCGCCTCGGCCTCCTCGCGGGCGGTCCGGTAGTGGAGGGCGATGCCGTAGCCCCGCTCGGCCAGGAAATCGGCGATCCGCCGGCCGACGCGTTTCCGGCCGCTGCCGGTGATCAGGGCGACCCTGGGTGTCATGTCAGGCTCAGAAGGGGACCAGGGGGGGCCGATCCGTCCGCCCGGGGGCCGATCCAGGGCCGGCGGCTTGCGGGGTGCCCTCCACGTTGAGCGCGCAACGGAACCCCAGGTAGGGCAGGCGGCGATCGGGCCGCTCGCCCGTCCGCCAGGTGGCCAGCCAGTCCTTCGAGCCGCCCCGGATCGTCCGTTCGGGGGGCCTGGAGGAACTGGCGTTCGGGCCGGCGGGGTCGGCCGCGTCGTTCGGCAGCCGGCCATACGCCTTGGCGTCGTACCAGTCGGCCGTCCATTCCCAGGCGTTTCCGGCCAGGTCGAAGATCCCGTAGGGGGACATGTCGCCCGGATACGAGAAAACCGGGCCGACCTGCCGGGGGGGCCGGCCCGATTCCCAGGGCGCGGGGCCAGGGCCCCAGGGATGGATCCGGCCGTCGGGCGTCCGGCCGGCCAGCTCCCACTGGGCCTCGGTCGGCAACGCCTTGCCGGCCCAGGCGGCATAGGCCAGGGCGTCGTCGAAATTCACCATCACGACCGGCCGGTCCGGGTTCGAGGCCGAGCCGGGGTCGGCCCCCTTGTCGATAGGCGGGGCCTTGCGGCCGGTCTCGCCGCGGAAGCGGTCGTACTGGGCCTGGGTGACCTCGTGCTGGTCCAGGTAATAGGCCGAGAGCTTGACCTGCCTCGACGGCCGCTCCACCGATGGGCCGTCGTCCCGGCCGATCGTGCCGGCCGAGGCGGGCACTAGCATCATCCGGGCCCCGTCCCGCTCCGAGACGATGGCGATCGGCCATCCCGAGGCATGCACGCCGGCGCCGGGATCGGCCAGGAATCCCGGGGGGAGCGTGCGGGCCGGGACATCCCCCCGGGCCAGGGTCGATCCGGCCGGTGCCGGCCTGCCGATCACCTCGACCGGCCTTCGGACCGCCACGTCGGCCGTCCGGGGGGGCGATTCCACGGGGGGGACCACCACGACGGCCGATGGCGGCTCCGGGTCGGGCGCCGGCCGGGGCTGGACCGATTCGGCCTGGACGACCAGGCCATCGACGAACATCGGCAGCCCGCGAGCCTGGCGATCCAGGGCCTCCCGGGCCTCTTCCGCCGATTTCGTCCGCCCATACCCCTTGGCGATCGTGTTCAGGAAGGCGACGGCCTGGTCGCCCCGGTTCGCCTCGGCGGCCTCGCGGGCCCGTCGCAGCAGGTCGCGGGCGGCATCCTCGGCCACCGCGTTCGACTCGGCGGACGAAGGGCCAACGTCGGGGGGGATTCCTTCCGAGTCGTCCGGGGAAGGCCCGCGATGGATCGAGAAGGCCAGGACAGCGATGGCCAGGCCGAGCACGGCCAGGGCGGAGCCCGCCACGATCCATCGGATCCGGCGACGGCCCTCGAATGTCTCGACGGCCGGGATTGCCTCGGGCGAATCGTCGGCCTTGGCCTTGTGGTGGTCCTTGCGGTCCTTCTTCTTGCGGGGCTGGACCGGGTCCTCCTCGTCGGGCGCCTCGAACCGGGCGATCCTGGGCAGGTAGCCGCCGGGCGGGCGACGGGGGTCTTGGCCCGGTTCGTTCGGTTCGGGCATGGGAAGTCCCTCCGCCGGAACGTACGCCATCGGCCTGAGCCTAGCCGAAGCCGGTTCCCACCCGCAAGATCGGGCGATCTACAAAGCCCCCGGGGGGGCCGATGGGGCCCCCAGCTAGCGAACGGCCGAAGCCTGGGGGGGCTGGATGGCGACCTGTTCGTAGCGGTCGCGGAGCGGGTCGGGGACGAACGGTTCGCCCTGGACCAGGTAGGCGTCGCGGGCCCAGTCCTTGAATCGCTCGGCCGAATGCCGGCCGTCGCGGGCGATCAGCCAGTTCCGGTAATCGATCAGAACGACGCCCAGGTAGGAATACTCCGGGCCGCCGAACTGGCCGTAGTGGGCCTTGAACTGCTTGAGGGCCCGCTCGGGGCTCTCGCCCTCGAGCAGCATCGCGACCCCGGCCGCGAAGCCGCAATGGTCGATGCCCCGGTAGCCCTCGAACAGCACCGGCCGGGGGTTCGATTCCAGCAGTTGGATGAGGCGGGACACGGTCTCCCGGTTCGGCAGCCGGTCGTTCCGCAAGCTCAGCTGATGATAGGCCACGCCCCGGGCCCGGCAGACCGACTGCTGCGCCTCGATCCATTCCTTCTGGTCGGTCCCGCCGAAGACGATCAGGGTCCTCGCCCCCGAGTCCGACAGCAGCGAGTCGAGCCGGGAGGGCGAGACCCGGGCGCATCGGTAGAGGTCGCCGGAGGCCCGCTGATAATTGTCCTGGAAGACGATGGTGCTCGTGTACCAAAGCACCCCAAAGACCGAGCCCAGCAACACGGCCCCCACCCCGACCGCCCCCAGCTCGGTGCCGAGGCCCCGCCAACCCCAGCGGGCCTTCCGCTTGCGGGTGCCGTTGATCAGCTCGCCCACGATGCTGTAGCGGACCGAGGTCTCGTAGGTGACCAGGCTCACCGCGATCGCGACCGAGGCCACCAGCACCACCTTCAGGCCCACCGGCCAGCCGACCGGCAGCAGCAGCATCTGCATCAGGCCGATCACGGGCAGGTGGATCAAATAGATCCAGAACGACGATTCCGACAGGTACCGCATCACCGTCCCGCGCGATTCGACCAGCCGCATCAGGACGCCCAGGCTCCCCAGGACGAGCAGCCAGGGGAACAGGGCCGCGCCCAGGGCCAACGCGATCCGCTCGGGCCCGTGCAGGGGCGCCTCGGCCAGCCGATAAAGCCCGGGGGCGATGGCCGCGAACAGGACGGCTGCCAGCCCGAGGTGGATCGGGCCCCAGGGGGCCAGCGTCTTGCGGGGCTCGGGGATCCGCCCCAGCCAGCCGCCGGCCGCGAAGAAGTAGAAGTAATGCAGCAGGCGGAAGCCGTTGGGGACCATCCGGTTATCGACCCGGATCATCGTGTCGGTGTCGATGAGGAAGATGGCCGCCGTCGGGATGGCCAGCCAGATCACCCGCCATGGGGACGCCAGCGCCCGGTCGATCAGGCCGCCCTCGCCCGCCGGCCGGTTCACCTTCGCCCGGACGACCTGCACCGCCTTCCACGCCAGACCATACAGCACGCAGACCAGGAACAGGTATTCCAGGAACCAGAGGTGACCCAGCCCATACAGGTGCCACGACACCTGCGGCGGGAACCGCCAGCTCAGGATGTTGTTGAGGTCGACCAGGCCCCGCCGCATCAGGCCGAAGCCCCAGAGCACGTAGCAGATCGGCAGGATCGTCAGGCCGGCGACGAGCAACGGCCTCAGCAGCCGCTTGACCCGGTGGTTGAGGAAGGTGGAAAGGCCCCTCGATTCCAGGCCCGACGGGGCGGAGACCCCGGCCGCCAGGAAGAAGAGCGGCATCGCGAAGGCGTTGACGAACGACACGACCACGTCGACCGCCGGGTGGTGCGAATTCGGGTCGTAGACGTGCCAGAGCGTGAGTCGGAGCGGGTGCGTCAGGTAGGCCAGGCAGGCGTGATAGATCACCACCGCGAGGGTCGCCACGACCCGCATGGTGTCCAGCGCCTGGCCCATCTCGGCCGGGTTGCCGCGGCGGGCCTGCGCGGCCTCGCGACGCGGCCTCGGGGCCCGCCCGGAACTGGATTCGGAACCGGAGCTGGGCATCCGCGCCTCAGCACTCGCCATCGTCCCTGGCCTCCCGACCCCTCGGGGGCCTCGCGTCCCCCGTCCATCGTGCGGCGGCGGCCCCTTCCGATGGGAATCCGCCCCTCCACGATGATCGGCCGGGGGCCGGGCACCGTCGCAAGTCAGTCGCCGGGATCTTACCAGGACCGCCGGATTCCCCAAGAGCAATCGCGCCAAACCCGAGAACCCGGCCCCGGACACCCGCCCTTGACCGCGACGACCGCCGCGACTATCGTTCTCGCCCATCGCGGACGGACTCGCGCATCCCCGAGGGAAGGACCTCCCGTGAAAACCGGGCCGACCCGCATCCTGGTCCTGCACCACAACGGCCCCGGCCTGCTGGCCCGGTGCCTCCCCTCCGTCCTCGAAGCGGCCCGATCCTGCCCGATCCCGTGCCGCGTCACGGTGATCGACAACGCCTCCACCGACGGCTCCTGCGATCGCTTCGACCGCGAATGGCCCGGCGTCGGGCTGATCCGCGAGACCAACCGCGGCCTGGCCTCGTTCAACGAGGTCCTGAAGCGCTGCGACGAGGCCGTCGTCCTGCTGCTGAACAACGACGTCAGGCTGGCCCCCGACTCGGTCGAACCGCTCGTCCGTGCGGTGCTGGAGAACGACGACGCCCTGTTCTCGGCGCCGCAATGCTGGACGTTCGACGGCGAGCACTACGAAGGGATGCGGACCAGGGTCCGCCGCCGACGGGGTCTGGTGCAGGGGATGTCCCGCGTCCCGGGGCATGAAATGCTGGTCGATCGCCCCGACCTGACCGCCGCCGCCGGGCCGGTCCTGGCCGTGCATCGCGAACGTTTCCTGGCTTTGGGCGGCTACGATCCGCTCTATTTCCCCGGCCGGATCGAGGACCTCGACCTGGGCTTCCGCGGCTGGATGGCCGGCTGGAAGGGGTATTACGTCCCCGAGTCGATGGCCTGGCACCAGGGCTTCGGCAGCTTCGGCCCGGCGTTCGGGCGATCGGGATGCGACCGGCTGGCGATCCGCAACACGTTCCTCTTCTGCTGGAAGAACCTGGAAGGCCCGGCCTTGCGGTCGCACCTGGCCTGGCTGCCGGCCCGATTGGCGTCGTCGGCCCTCCGGGGCACGGGCGAGTTCGCCGCGTTCCTGGAGGCGGTCGGCCGCTTGAAGGCGATCCGCCGAGACCGGAACCTTCCCCGTCCCGACCGGCTCCGACGACAGCGCGAGTTCTTCGAGCGCTTCGCCTGGTGATCCCGGATTGCGAGGATCCCTTCATGGCGACCACCGACCGATCCCCGGAAATCCACATCGACGCCCGCCCGGAAGGCCCCGACGGCCCGCTCGCCGGCCGGCGGATCCTGGGCCGGACCGTCCTGGAGCAACTGATCGAGGCCGCCGGCGGTTCCCGGCCGGGCCGGATCATCGTCCACCACCAGGGCCTGCCGCCCGAGCCCGGCCCCTGGGAGCTTTCCGACCGGCCGCCCCCCGATTCGCCGTCCACACTCCGGACCGACCGCCTCTACGACGGCCGCAAGCTCCGGCGGGCGCTGCGGTCGGGCCGCGACCCGGAATCGGCCGTGATCTGGCGGCTCGACGCGCCCGGGGGGATCGCCGCCGCCGAGGCCGAACTGGTACGCCGCCGGACGTATCAGCCGATCGGCAAGTACTGGGCCTGGCCCCCGCCCGCGCTGGCCCGAGCCCTGGCCCCGACCCCGATCCGGCCCAACGCGGTCACGATCGCGGCCGGCGCTGATGTTCGCCTCGTCCGCCTGGGTGGCCTTCGGGCCGATGTCGCTTTGGGGCAACATCGCGGCGGCGGCCGGCCTGGCGATCGCCCTGGTGCTGGACACGGCCGACGGCCACCTCGCCCGCCTGCAGGGCACGGCCTCGGCGTTCGGCCGTTGGCTCGACGAGGTCCTGGACGAGTCGGCCGACATGGCCCTGCACGCGGCGATCGCCTGGGGCGCGTGGCAAAGGCATGGTCAGCCGTTATGGATTGTGCTAGGAATGACGTACGGTATGGGGAAGTACCTGTTCCGGGTCGCGACCGAGTCGTCGCCGGATGCCGCCGAAGCCGGTGGGGAAGCGACCCATGGGCCCTTGCGATCGACACCACCCCGGCGTCTCGTGCGGCTCCTCGGGCATGCCGACGTCCGATGGCACCTCTGGATCGCTCTCGCCCTGGCGGGCCGGCTCGAACTGGCCCTGGCGGCCTACGCGATCTACTTCCCGGCGAGGGCCGGGGCCAACCTCCTCGGGAAGGCGATCCGCCATGCCCGCGGATAACCGGGCCTCGATCTCGGCCATCCTGATCGCCCGGGACGAGGCCCACAACCTGCCCGATTGCCTCGATCGGCTCGGCTGGGCCGACGAGGTCGTGGTCGTGGTCGATCCCGCCGGCCGGGACCAGACCGAGGCCATCGCGCGGCGAACGGCCGACCGGGTGGTCGTCCGCCCGTTCGACGACTTCGCCTCGCAACGGAACGCCGGGATCGACCTGGCCCGGGGCGACTGGATCCTGTCGGTCGACGCCGACGAGCGGGTCACTCCCGAACTCGCGGCCGAAATCGGGGCGATCCTGGATCAGACTTCGCCCCCCGCGACGGCCTATCGCGTCCCCATCCGCAGCGTGATCCTGGGCCGGGAATTCCGGGCCTCGGGCACGCAGAACGATCGGCCGATCCGCCTGTTTCGCCGAGGGATGCGCTGGGAGGGGAAGGTCCACGAGGTTATCCGCCCGGACGGCGCCGTGGGGACGCTCCGGGGCCACCTGGAGCATCGGACCTTGCCCGATATGCGCTCGTTCCTCCGCAAGCTCGACGCGTATACAAGCCTGGAGGCGGAGCAATTCGTCCGCGACGGCCGGGCCCACGGCCCCGCCGACCTGCTGCTCCGCCCCCCGTGGACGTTCGCCAAGCTCTACCTGGGAAAGCAAGGATTTCGAGACGGCCTGGAAGGCCTGATGTTCTGCTCGCTGTCGGCCGTCTCGGTCGCCGTAAGGCACTGGAAACATCGCGAGTTGCTCCATTCGAGGAGATCGGCATGAGTTCATCGTCGGCCTACGTCCGGCACGTCGCCCACCGGTTCGACGAATTGGCCGGCCGGTTCCCGGATACCCTGGACCCGCGGGACTTCCGCCTGTCGGCGCTGGGCGAGGCGATCGGCCCCTGGGACGGCCGGGTCGTGCTCGACCTGGGTTGCGGCAAGGGGCGATTCGGCCGCCACCTCCGCGACCGGGGGGCCCGCGTGGTCGGCCTCGACGTCGCCTTCGGCATGCTCGACGGCGGCGACGGGCCCGCCCGGGTGCAGGGGTCGGCCCTGAGCCTGCCGTTCCGCGATGCGGCATTCGACGTCGTCCTGGCGGTCGAGATGATCCAGCACCTGCCCCCCCGCGGGCTCGAACGCGTGCTCGCCGAGATCGGCCGGGTGCTCAAGCCCGAGGGCCACCTCGCCGTGATCGACCGGAACCCGGGCGCCCTCGACCCCAAACGCCCCTGGCTGCCGGCCCTGGTGGTCAAGGAGATCGACCAGGCCCGGGGCCGCTGGATGTACCCCCGGAACGGCCCGGTGCAGGAGCGATGGCAGTGGCCCGCCCGGTTCGGGGCCCGGATGTCCCGCCTGTTCGACGACGTTGCCTGGAGCTACCTGCTCAGCCCGGCCGAGGCCAACCGCCCGGTCTTCCGCCGGATGGAGCAGGCCCGGCGATTCGTGCTCTGGACCGCCCGGGGCCGGGGGGATTCCGCCTGACGTGAGGATCGCCCCGCCGCTGCTCCCCCTGGTGCTATGGAAGGCACCGCCCGGCCTGGAGTTGATGCTCCGGCAAGAGGGGGTGCCGACGCGGGTCGCCTCGCCCGACCGCCCGGCCTCGATCCGCGCCGGGCGATTCGTCCTGTACGACGGCCGGATCAACCGCCCCCGGCACCTCGACGACACCGACCAGGTGGGCATCGACCTCCGCGAGATCGCCGGGTTGGCCCCCCCCTCGAAGCTGATCGACCACGAGGGGGCACCCCACTCCTGGGAAGTGGGGGGGTATCGGATCCGGGAGCGGATCTGCCGGGTCGATCGGGCGTCGATCCGAAGGGCCTGGATCGACCGCCTCAAGCAGGAAATCGGTCGGTCGGGCGGCGTCTGGGCCCGGCTGTCCCCCTACCCGCACCCTTACCGATCGGCCTTCAACTTCCGGGTCGACCTCGACGAGCCCGAGCCGGCCGATTACTTCGCCTTCGCCCGGGCCCGAAGGCCGCTGAACGACTGCACCACGCATTTCGCCTGCACGGCCGCCTACGGGCCCCTGGCCGATGTCCTGGACGATCTGCGAGGGCTCGATACCCAGTCGCACGGGCATCACCACCACGTCTACCGCGATCCCGCCCAGAACCTGGCCAACCTCCGCCGGGCCGACGCGATCCTGCGAAGCCGGGGGTTCGAGCCGACCGGCTTCGCCGGGCCGGGGGGCCGATGGAATCGGGGCCTCGGCCTGGCCGTGGAGGAGCTCGGTTATGGCTACTCGTCGGAGTTCCAAACGGGCTACGACGACTGGCCTTTCTTCCCCTGGCTGGGTGCTCGGTTTTCGACCGCCCTGCAGCTGCCGATCCACCCGGTCTGCGAGGGGATCTTCCTCGAAGCCGGCCTCCGCGACCCGTCCCGGATCGCCGAATACCTGGCGGGCGTCCTCCAGGCCCACGTCGCCTCCGGGACGCCCGCGTTCCTGTACGGGCATCCCGAGGGTCGGCTGGGGCGGTACCCGTCGATCCTGGCGCGGCTGGCGAAGGAAGTCGCGGCCCTGGACGGGATCTGGCGGGTGACGCTCACCGAGTTCGCCCGTTGGTGGCGGTGGAGGGACGGGCGGTCCTGGTCGCTGGTCGCACGGGAGCCCGGATGGGTCGAGGCGGTCTGCGACGACTGGGATCCGGCCTATCCCCTGGCCGTCGAGATCGCCCGGGGGGGACATTCGGCGACGATCCCGATCCGGTCGGCGCGGACGGCCATCCGGCTGGACGCCCTGGCCTATGAGCGGAGGCAGTGGCGGGCCGACCTGCCCGCGCCCCTTCTCGAAAAGGCCCCCCTCAGCCTCCGGGGGGCGGTCCGCCGGGCGATCGACTGGGAGTTGGTCACCCCCCTGGAAGAGTTGCCTTCCCAAACTTGGGCGGATCGGCTCAAATGTCGGCTCCGCCGCTGGAAGCGGTGGCGTACGACCAGGGAGGGTCGCCTTGAAGCTCGCCGCGGCGCCGATCCTTGATTGGCTCGAATCGCGTTGCCGGGGGCCGATGGAGCCCGGCGATGTGCTGATTCACGGCCCCTCGGCCGCCTTCCAGGCGCCGGGCGGCGGCGAATGCCAGTTGGTGCAGACGGCCCGCCACCTCGAAGCGATCGGGGTGGAGGCCCGGCCGTTCGTCCCCTGGACCGACCGGCTGGAACAGGCCCGCCTGCTGCACCTCTTCGGCATGAGCCGCGAAGGGCTCGAGCTGGCGAGGGCGGCGAAGGCCCGGCGGATCCCGGTGGTGCTCTCGCCGATCTTCTGGTTCCAGCCGGGTGCCGAGATCGCCCTGGCGGATCACCCCCTTCGGGCGGCCGGGCGACTGCTCCGATGGGTCGTGCGGACGATCCCCGGGCCGATCCCCGACTGGCGTCGCGAACTGGTCGCCCTGGCGGATCGGCTCCTGCCCAACTCGCGGGCCGAGGCCGGCCAGGCCGTCCGATACCTGGGGGCCGATCGGGGGCGGATCCGGGTCGTGCCCAACGGCGTCGAGGCCCGGTTCGGCGCGATTGAGCCCGCGACCGGCCGCGATCGGGTCCTGTTCGTCGGCCGGATCGAGCCCCGCAAGAACCTCCTCGGCCTGATCCGGGCGGTGCGGCCGACCGGCCTGCCCCTGGAAGTCGTGGGGGCCGTGCCGCCGGGGCGCGAGGATTACGCCGGCCGTTGCCGTCGCGAGGGGCAAGGCTTCACCCTCTGGTCGGGCGCGTGCTCGCACGACGACCCGTCCCTGGAGGGAGCTTACGCTCGGGCCCGCGTGCTCGCCCTGCCGAGCTGGTTCGAGACGCCCGGCCTGGCGGCACTCGAAGCGGCGATGGCGGGATGCGCCGTGGTCCTGACGCCCTTCGGTTCGACGCGCGAGGTGTTCGGCGAACGCGTCGAATTCGCCCGGCCCGGCCGACCCGCCGAGATCCGGCGGGCGGTGCAACGCGCCTGGTCCCGGGGGCCCGACCCGGCGCTCCGGTCCCATGTCCTCCGCCATTTCTCGTGGTCGATGGTCGCCCGCAAAACGGCCGAGGTTTATGACGAAATCGCCGGCTAACCCCATCCCCGTGCCGGTCCGCCGCTACCGCTACAGCAAGTTGCGGTGGCGCGTGCTCGTCCACCTGCTCGACCTGATCGGCGGGGCCCTGGCCGCGCTCGGGCGGATGATCCGCCCCCGTCGGCCGTTCGCCAGCCCCCGGCGGATCCTGATCGTCCAGCTCGACCACCTGGGCGACGCCGTCCTCAGCAGCCCGCTGATGCCCCGCTTACGCCGGGCCTACCCCGGCGCCCGGATCGACGTGCTGGCCTCGGCCAGCAACCAGGCGGTGTTCCGGGCCGATCCCAACATCGACCGCGTCATGGTGGCCCCCCGCAACTGGTTCGAGCGCCGGCCCGGGGCCTGGTCGATCTGGGGCGCCCTGCTGGAGCTCGCGAGGGCCCTGCGGGCCGAGGATTATGACCTGGGGATCGACGTCCGGGGCGACGTGCTGACGGTCCTGCTGATGGCCTGGATCGGCGTCAAGCGGCGGGCCGGCTGGAGCATGGGCGGCGGCGCCTTCCTGCTGACCGATGTCGCCCGATGGGTCCCCGGCCGGCATGAGGTCCTCTCCCGCCTGGCCCTGCTCGACCGGATCGTCGACGAGGCCGACGACCCGCCCAGGGTCCGCGTCCACGCCGGGGACGCCGACCGGGAGCGGGTCGCTCGGCTGCTGCTCGAAGCCTGGCCCCGGTCCTCGGCCCGGTCCGAGCGGAAGAAGCCGGTGGCGGTCTCGGCGCGGGGAAGGACGATCCGCACCGACCCGCCCTCGATCGACCGTCCGCGGCTCGATGCCGACAGCCTGCATGCCGGCCGGTTCGGCGACGAGGCCCCGCTGCTGGCCGTGCACCTGGGCGCCGGCACCGCCGCCAAGCGCTGGCCGGCCCGGCACTGGCACGACCTGATCGGCCGCTTCCTGGCCGACGGCTGGCGGGTGGTGATCGTGGGCGGGCCCGACGACGCCGCGTGTTCGGAAGGCTTGCCGGCCCACCCTTCGCTCACCGACTGGTCCGGCCGGCTGGCCCTGGCCGAGACCGCCGCGCTCCTGGAACGGGCCGACCTCTTCATCGGCGCCGATTCGGGGCCAGCCCACCTGGCCGCCTGCGCCGGCATCGCCTCGGTGGTTTTGTTCAGCGGCACCAACCGATCGAGGCAATGGCGGCCCTGGTCCAGGCGGTCGCTGGTGCTCAAGGCGAGGGTCCCGTGCCGCCCCTGCCACAACAAGGTCTGCCCGCTGGCCGACCACCCGTGCATGACCCGGATCGAGCCCGAACGGGTCTACCGGGCGGCCCGACGCTGGTGGTCCAGGCTCCACCCGGCCCAGTCGCCGCACGCCCCGATGGGCCTTCGGCCGTGATCATCCGCGGATCGCAAAACGCGTTTGGTCCGACGCACTGATTTCCGCAACGCATTGCCCAACAATCGGTTGCGACGATTTCTCGGGTTCGTTTCGCACCAGCGGCATGCCGCCCCGGGTGGCGTACCCTCGCCGACTCGGGCCTGTGCGCGTGACGTGACGGCAATCCCTTCTGCAGGGTTTTGGTCCGGAACCCGAGATTTCGCAAGCTTCTTCCATATCGCAGCTTGCGGAGATTTCTCGGGTTCGTTTCGCAGCGAACCCCTGCGGACCTGGCGACTCAATTGCCAAAGAGGAAGCTGGCCCCCCGTCGTCGCTCAGGGCCAACCGGAATTATGCCCTACGATCGGCCCCTGGGCCGGGTTGCCGGCGATTTGGCGGGGCTTTCGGGGTTTGTCGGTTGTCGCCATTCTCCGGTAGGATGACCGGCCAAGGTCCTTCGATGGGGGGTGGGCGATGCGTTATCGGCGGTTCGGTCGGCTCGGCTGGGAAGTCTCCGAAATCGGCTACGGTATGTGGGGCCTGGCGGGCTGGACCGGCTCCGACGCCGACATCTATAACGCCGCCCTGAGGCGGTCGGTCGAGCTCGGTTGCAACTTCTTCGACACCGCCTGGGCCTACGGCGACGGCAAGAGCGAGGCGGTGCTGGGCTCGCTCGTCCGGGAATTTCCCGACAAGCGGCTCTACACGGCCACCAAGGTGCCGCCCAGGAACCGCAAGTGGCCGACGAAGCGGGGCGACTCCATCGCCGATGTCTTCCCGCCCGAGTACATCCGCGAGTACGCCCAGCGGAGCCTCGAAAACCTGCAAGAGCCGTCGGTCGACCTGCTCCAGTTCCACGTCTGGGAGGATTCCTGGGCGACGGATGACGGCTGGAAGGACGCGGTCACGTCGCTGAGGGACCAGGGCCTGATCCGGGGCGTCGGCATCAGCGTCAATCGTTGGGAGCCGGACAACGTCCTGGAGACCCTCAAAACCGGCCTGATCGATGCCGTGCAGGTGATCTACAACATCTTCGACCAGGCCCCCGAAGACGCGCTGTTCCCGCTCTGCCGGGAACTTGACGTCGCCGTGATCGCCCGCGTGCCGTTCGACGAGGGGACCTTGACCGGCACCCTGACCGAGGATTCGACCTGGCCGAAGGGCGACTGGCGGAACATCTACTTCGTCCCCGAGAACCTGAAACCGAGCGTCGCCCGCGCCGAGGCCCTCCGCCCGTCGATCCCCGACGGCATGACGATGCCCGAGCTGGCCCTCCGCTGGATTTTGCAAGAGCCGACCGTCTCGACGATCATCCCCGGAATGCGCCGGTCGGCGCACGTCGAGGCCAACCTGGGCGTCAGCGACGGCGAACCACTCGACCCGGGCCTGATGGAACGGCTCCGCGGCCATCGGTGGGACCGGAAGCCGACGCCGTGGTCCCAGTAAGGGCGAACGTCCTGGCCCTGACCGAAGGGCCCAACCACGTCTGCTATCGCTATCGGATCCGGGCGTTCGAGCCGTTCCTGGAAGAGAAGGGCTGCCGGGTCACGGTTTGGCCGCTGGCGAAGGGCCTGCCCGAACGGCTCAAGCAGCTACGCGGGGCCCGTGAATTCGACGCGGTGATCCTCCAGCGCCGATTGCTCTCGACCTGGGAAACCGCCTGGCTCCGCCGGCACGCCCGCCGGCTGGTTTTCGATTACGACGACGCGGTGATGTACCGCGATTCGTACCACCCCAAGGGGCTGGACGCCCCCCGTCGCCGGCGTCGATTCCGGTCGATCGCCGGGTCGGCCGACGTCCTGATCGCCGGGAACGCCTTCCTGGCCGATCGGCCGCGAGCCCTGGGCGTGACGCCCCGGAGCGTGGTCGTTGTGCCGACCTGCGTCGATCCCGATCGCTATCCGATCAAGGAACCCCGTGAAGGGCCGGTCCGGCTGGTCTGGATCGGCTCGTCGAGCACGCTCCAATCGCTCGAATCCCAGCGGGCGCGGTGGGACGAGGTGGGCCGTCGGTTCCCCGACCTGACCCTGCGGATCATCGCCGACCGGTTCCCCGACCTGGGCGCCCTGAGGGTCGAGCCGATCCGCTGGGAGGAGAAGGATGAGGCGCAGGCGATCTCCGCTTGCGACATCGGCATCAACTTCGCCCCCGATGACGACTGGTCGCGGGGCAAGTGCGGGCTGAAGATCCTGCAATACCAGGCGTGCGCCCTGCCCGTGATCACCGACCGCGTGGGCGTCCATCCGTCGATGGTCCGCGACGGCGAAACCGGATTCCTGGCGGAATCGACCGGGGACGTGATCGACGCGATCGATCGGCTGGCGACCGACCCATCGCTTCGGGGGCGGATGGGGCGTACGGGTCGCGAGCAGATCGAACGGGAATATGCGCCGTCGCGATGGGCCGATAACGTGTTCGCAGCCTTGTCCGATCGGTCCATTCCATAAAAGTACGAGCCCGAAGCGCAAGCGAGTGGACCTCTTCCCGGCGCGTTGCCAGGAAGAGGTCCACTCGCTTGCGCTTCGGGCTTGTCTCTCAGACCAGCTGCGGGATCGGCTTGCCGGGCTCGTCGACAAGCTTGTAGGGGCGGCCCAGCGGGGTGGTGTACTGGAGGTTGAGCGGCAGGCCCATCCCCTTGGTCATCGTGGCGACGATGTCCATCACCTCGACCGGCTGGTCGACGACCTCGACGCCGTCCTTGTCGGTGGCGCCGACGACCTGACCGCCCTTGAGGCCGCCGCCGCCCATGACGATCGACCAGCTCCGCGGCCAGTGGTCGCGGCCGGCGTTCTGGTTGATCCGCGGCGTCCGGCCGAATTCGCCCATCCAGACCACCATCGTCTTGTCGAGCAGCCCCGTCTTGGCGAGGTCCTCGACCAGCGAGCCCATCCCCTTGTCCAGCTCGGGCAGGAGCCGGTTGGAGAGCGTGTCGAAGGCGTTGGCGTGGGTGTCCCAGCCGCCCAGGGAGACCTCGACGAACGTCACGCCCCGCTTGACCAGCTCCAGGGCCATCAGGCACCCCTGGCCGAACGAGCCCTTGCCGTAGCGGTCGCGGGTCGCCTGGTCGATCTTGTCGAGCCGGAAGGCGTCGGTGTACTTCGAGGTCATCATCCGCACCGTCTTGTCGTAGACGGCCCGGTGGTCGATCGGAGCCTGGCCCCGCTTGGAGCTGGCGAAGTTCTTCTCGACCATGCTGAGCATGCCCAGCCGTCGCTCCATCCGCATCTCGTTCACGTCATCGGGCGGGTTCAGGTTGGCGATCTTGGCCGTCGGGTTGTTCACCACGAACGGCGAGTGCGCCATCCCCAGGAACCCGGCGCCCATGCCGGGCGAGTTGATCGAGATGATGTGGGGCAGGTCCATCCCTTCCAGCTTCGAGCCCAGTTCGTAGGAGCAGACCGAGCCGAAGCTCGGGTGCACGACCGTCGGATTCGGCTGGTAGCCGGTGTGCATCATGTAGGTGCCGCGGTCGTGGTTCCCCTCCTTTGAATTAAGCGACCGGTCGATCGACAGGTGCTTCATCTGCCTGGCGACGTTCGGCAGGTGCTCGGAGATTTTCACCCCCGGCGCCGACGTCGCGATCGGCTTGAACGGGCCGCCGTTCTTCTCGCTGTCGGGCTTGAGGTCCCAGGTATCCATGTGGCTGGGGCCGCCGCCCATCCACAGCAGGATGCAGCTCTTGCCGGCCTTCTTGGGCGACTGGGCCTGGGCCTGCAACGCCCCCATCAGTTGCATCGCCGGCACGGCGATCGAGGCGGTCGCCAGGTGGTTGAGGAAATGCCGTCGCGACATTCCCCAGGGCGTGGGCAGGTAGTCGGACATCGCAAACACCCCCTCGATTCGGGCCGGTATGGTTGGGAAGGACGGGTAAAGTCGGCTGGGATGGGATCGTTCGGGATTCGATCAGTGGTTCAGGACGAACTCGTTGGAATTGAGCAGGGCCCAGAAGACGTCTCGGAGGAACATGGCCGTGTCGGGGTATCCGGCCGACATCTTCGAGAGCCTGGCCGTTTCGTCCCGGCTGGGGAGGCGGGAGAGCGCGGCGAGGTAGATCCGGTTCAGGGCGAACTGCTCGGGCGAACGCCTTTGCCGCTGGGCCTCCTCGATCGTCTGGGCGATGAAGGTGCCGGCCTTGGGCCCGGTGGCGTTGTTCATCAGCTCGCCGTTCATCATCATCAGGGCCTGGGGGATGGTCCCCTGGAAGCTGGTGTTCTCCTCCCCCTCGTCGTTGCCGAACGTGAAGACGAACTGGCGAAGCCACTGGTCGCGCTTCCGGTCCATGTCGTCGCCGCTGCCGGTCTTGTGGGCGGCGGTGGCCACCAGCAGCGAATCGAAGAGTTGTTCCGGGTTCATCGGCTTCAGCGCCATGTGGCTGAACAGCGCCTCGTCCTTCTCGTTCTGGGGGGTGGCGACGCTGGTCAGGTGGTAGGCCTGGCTGGAGGTGATCCAGCGGATCAGGGCCTTCACGTCGTAGCCATAGGCGGCGAAATCGGCGCCCAGGCGTTCCAGCAACTCGGGGTGGCTGGGCGGGTTGTGCGGGCCGAAGTCGTCCACGGGGTGGACGATCCCGCGGCCCATGAAGTGGAACCACATGCGGTTGACGAACGCCTGGGGGAACTCGATATTGTCCTCGGCCGTGATGAACTTGCCGAGTTCGTCGCGGCGGACCACGTCGGGGCTGGGGCTGATCTTCCGGCCATCCAGGTAGGCCGGGTAGGCGATCCGCAATTCGCCGTTGCGACGCTCGAACTTGGCATAGCCGTCGGCCGGCTCGTCGTAGAGGTCGGTGTGGTCGTCGACCTCCTTGCCGCTGGCGTCCACCCCCTTGATCGTCCGCCGCTTCACCCCCTTGTAGAAGGCGTTGATCGCCCAGAACTGCTCCTGCTTCCAGTCGTTGCTGGGGTGGTCGTGGCACTGGGTGCACTGGATCTGCTGGCCCAGGAAGACGCGGGTGGTCAGCGACGTGATCGGCACGGCGCCGTTTTCCATGTGCGCCAGGGTGAAGTTGGTGGCGCCGTTGTCCTTGTTCGAGCCCTTGGCGGTGATCAGCTCGCGGGCCATCTCGTTCCAGGGGCGGTTCTCGCCGAACTGCCGGCGTAGCCAGGAGGTCAGGGCGGGGCGATTCACCTCGCGCTCCTGGCGGCCCCGGCCGATCAGGATCACCGTCCACTGATTGGCGAAGTTCTTGGGGTAGTCGGGGTCGGCCAGCAGGTACTCGACCAGCTTGATCCGCTTGTCCTTATCCTTGTTCTCGAGGAAGACGCTCGCCTCCTGCGCCGTCGGGATCCGGCCCAGGAAATCGAGGTAGGCCCGCCGGACGAACTCGGCGTCGTCGGCCGGCTTGCTGGGGGCGATCTTGGCACCTTCCCAGCCCGCCCGGAGCATCTCGTCGATGTAGTCCAGCCGGCCCGGCGTCTCGCCGGCGGGTGCGGCCGCCCGGGCCGCGAGCGTCATCGCGAACCCGATCGTCAAGGCGCCGAGCCATCGGGTCGATCGGGCCAAACCGGGGATCTTCATCGGCGACAACCTCCGACAGGACGAGCGAGGGACGGGCGGACGCGCGAATCCACCGAATTCGGAACGAAGCCGGCGCGGAAGGGGGGGGCGAAGGGGGATTCCCCTAACTTCAGGGTAGAAGCTCGACCCCCGATCGGTCCAGGGCCCGGCTTCGCGAAACCAATCCAGTGGGTTACGAGCGGGAAAGGTGGGACAACTGCGCGGTTTCTGCAAGACGCCGTGCAATCATGGACCGTCTGCACCGAGACGCTACGGCGTCGTTTCCATGATGTGACAGCCAAATTTCCGGGCGGAAAGAAATCGCCCGATGGGAAAGCTGGGGCCGGCTCCGGGGCGGGGTTCGCGCCCTAGGCTAGCTAAGGGCTCGGGCGAGGGCCCGGCCCAATCGCGGCCCGAAGGGTTGGAGAGCCGATGTCCGGCGATCCGCATCCATCCGACGACGACCCCTTGATCCTCTCGATCCGGGCCTTGAAGGCCGAGGTCAACCGCTGGATCGATGGCGAGCTGAGGGCCCGGGGCGGGCCGGCCCCGCCGGCGATGGCCTTGATCCCTGGCGCTTCCCCCGTCGAGGCCCCGGCCAACGGCGAGGACCCCCGGGGGCGGCTCGATGCCCTGGCCGCACGGCTCGAAGGGCGGCTGCGCCAGGGCGGGCGGCCCGTACCGACCGAATCGCCCGCCGGCGGCTAAGCCCCGGGGCATGCCGATCCGCCCAGGAGATCCGATGTGAACACGCCGCAGGACTCGCCCCTTTGCCTGTTCACCCGGGGATCGCGCGGATTCGGCATCCCGATCGGCGCGGTGGGGGGGGTGATCGAGCCCGAATCGCTGGTGCCGATGCCGTTCAGCCCGCCCCGGCTCGTCGGCCTGTGCCCCCACCGTCGCCAGGTCCTGCCGGTCTTCCGGCTGGACGAGGCCGCTCCCACCCCCGCCGGATCGGTCGTGATCCTGATCCGATCCGACCAGGGACTCTGGGGCATCCAGGCCGACCGGGACGGTATCGCCGTGGTCATCAACCCATCTCGTGGGGAGGGATCGACCCGGGCGCCCGGCGGCATCGCCACGGCCCGCCATGACGGGCGGACGTTCGACGTGATCGATCCGGAGGCCTGCTGGACCGCCCTCCGCGGCGAGGTGCAGGACCACTACCACGACCGGGCCCCGACCTGAGGACATTGATGCGATGATGATGCGTGCCGAGTGGATCCTGATCGGGGCGGCCGGCTCGGGGGCGGCCTCGGCCGCCGCCCTGGCCCTGGCGAACCTGGCGGCCCTGCCGCCGTCGGCGTCGATGGCGGCCGGGGTGGCGGTGGGGGCATCGATCGGGGCCGCCTCCGCGTGGCTGGGGTCGGCCCGCACCGGCCACCGCCTGGCCGACCGCGTCGAGGCGATGGCCGAGCCCGACGACCGCCGGCCGCCGTCCACCGGATGGGGGCCGCTCGATCGGGTCCTGGACGACCTGGAAGGGTGGCTCGCCCAGGCCAACCGCTCGCAGCAGGAGCTGGAGGAGCTGACCGACTGGGTCCGCGAGACGATGCCCGAGCTGGGCGACGACACCGGCCGGGGCCGGGGCGGTTCGGGATCCATCGTCCCCGAATGCCGGCGGATCGTGGCCAACCTGGTCCGCCAGATCGAGAAGCTCGGGGCTCGGGCCGACCGGATGACCGCCGGCGCCGACGAGCAGTCGGCGGCCGTGTCGAGGACCGCGTCGAGCGTCGAGGCCCTCTCCGACCGGATCGACCGGATCTCCCGCAACGCCGAGGAGGCGGCCGAGGCGGGGCGGCGCGGCCTGGAGGAGGCGCGGAGGGGCCTGGAGCAGATCCAGGGGATCATCGCCGGCATGGACCGGCTGGCCTCGCACGTCGACGGCAATGCCCGCAAGGCCCGGCGCCTGGGGGATCGTTCGGACCAGATCGGCTCGATCGTCGAGCTGATCGCCGGGTTGTCCAGCCGGACCGACATGCTGGCGCTCAACGCCACGATCGAATCGGTCCGCGCCGGCGAGCACGGCCGGGGCTTCGCCGTGGTCGCCGAGGAGATCCGCAAGCTGGCCGAGCGCGCCGCCGAATCGACGCGGGAGGTGGGCGAGCTCGTGGAGGCGATCCGCGGCGACGTCCAGGAGAGCGTGCGGGCCCTGGGCGACGAGCAGGAGGAGGTCGAACGCGAGGCCCAGCGGGTCCGCGAGGCCGGCTCCGCCCTGGAGCGGATCGGCCAGTTCGCCGAGCATTCGGCGCGGCTCGTCGAGAGCATCTCGCACTCGGCCAACGACCAGGTCGTCGCCACCCAGGACCTCGTCCGGGCGATCCAGCGGATTTCCGAGGTCAGCCGGCAGATCCGGGGCGAGTCGCAGCAGGTCCGGGACGAAAGCCGCGACCTGCTGGGCAAGCCGGCGACCCCCTCGCCGGCCCCTCCGGCGGCGGCCCCGGCGAGCCCCCCCAACGGCCGGCCCGAATCGGCCCGAGACGCCCGGCGTGCTCGACGCCCCGAACGCGCCGAGGCGAGGTGACGCATGGCGATCCTGGCCCGAGACGCCGCCCCCTACCTTGAAGCCCGCGACGCCTGCGACCAGGGCCCCCCGGCCGCGAGGGCCGCCTTGCAGGCGATCCCCGAGGCCGCCCCGCTGCTCCGCCTCGTGGAATTATGGGAGATCTTCGGGGCCGACGACCCGCCCACGGGCGAGGCCGTGCAGGGCTTCCTCCGAGGCGCCTGCGAGCGGCTTTCCCGGGCGGACCCGGGCGACTGGGCCGGCCTGGTGTCGGGATTCGAGGCCGAGTCGAACCGGCGATGGGGGGAATACCTCGGGCTGCTCGACCCCTGGGGCGGCGGGGCCGAGGCCGTCGCCGAGCCCGAGATCCCAGCTCAGGGGCCGGACGAACCGGGCGTCGATGCATCGGCCCTGCTCCAACTCCTGATGGGAGGCCAGGCCCCGAGGGCCGGGGGGGCCACGCCCACGCCGCCCGCCCGCGTCGTCGAAGGCCCCGCGGAGCCGCCCAGGCCCGAGGTTCGCGCGCCGGCCCAGGCCCCCGAGCGCCAGCCCCCCGCGTCAGATGGCCCGTCGTCGCCCGCGCCGACGCCCGCGGAGTTGCTCGCCGGGCTCGACCCCTCGCTCCGCGAGATCTTCCTGGAGGAAGCCCAGGAGCTTTTCGAGCGGATCCAGTCGATCGTCCTGGAGCTGGGGCAGGGGGACGACGCGGAGAGGCTCGGCGAACTGAAGCGATGCCTGCACACCCTGAAGGGGGCCTCGCTGAGCGTCGGCCTGTCGTCGCTCGGGAACCTGGCGCACCGGACCGAGGACCGGCTCGACGAGGCCGGTTCGTCCCTCGACGACGCCGCGATCGCGGCCCTGGAATCGGCCCTCTCGCAGATCGAGGGGACGCTGGGCGTGCTGGCGGGCAGGCCGTCGGGCGGGAGGCCTTCGCGCGAGGTCGAACGCCCCGAACCGACGGCCCCCCCGGAATCGGCCGGGCCCGTCGGCCCGCGGCCGAGCCTCGAAGCCGCGTCGATGCCGATCGACGCCGCCCCGGAATCGCCGGCCTCGACCGCCGAGTCCGCCTCGGACGGCACTCTCCGGGTGCCGGCGGCGAAGGTGGACGAGCTGATGGACGTCGTCTCGGAGCTGCTCCTGCGGAGGCGATGCTGGCAGGACCAGGCCGACCGGGCCCGCCGCTGGTCCGAGGCGGCCAGGGCCGCTTCGCTTCGGCTGCGAGCGACCGCCGAGGCGCTCTCCGGCCGGAATCGATCGGGCTTGCCGGACGGCGTCGCCGCCGGCCTGGCGGAGCAGGCGGAGGACCTGCAAGTCCTCGCCGAGTCGATCCGCTCCTCCGAGATGCCCCTGAACGACGAGGCCGAGGCCCTGGGCCGCCTCGGATTGCAGCTCTGGGACGGGCTGCAATCGGCCCGGATCCTGCCGATCAAGGGCCTGATGCAGCGGCTCGTCCGCGTCGCCAGGGACGCCGCCCGCGCCGAAGGCCGCCAGATCGACGTCCGCACCGTCGGCGACGACATCGGCCTGGACCGGTCCACGCAGGACCGGGCCTTCGAGCCGATGCTCCACCTGGTCCGCAACGCCGTCGGCCACGGCATCGAGGCCCCCCCCGAGCGGAAGGCCGCGGGCAAGCCCGAGGCGGGCCGGATCTCGATCGAGGCCCGCCGCGAGGGGAACGCCGTGCTGGTCGAGATCCAGGACGACGGCCGCGGCCTCGACCACGCCCGGATCGAGGCCAAGGGGAGGCGGCTGGGCCTGATCGCGCCGGGCGAGAAGCCCGACGCCGACCGGCTCAACCGGCTGATCTTCCACGCCGGGCTCTCGACGCGGGAATCGGTCAACGAGGTGGCCGGCCGCGGGATCGGCATGGACGTGGTCGCCCGCGAGGTCGCGCGATTGAACGGTTCGATCGGCCTGCAGACGAAGGCGGGGCAGGGCACCCGGTTCACCGTCCGGCTGCCGGCCCGGCTGGCGCTGGAACAGGCGGTGGTCTTCCGGCTCGACGGCCGCCCGTTCGGCCTGCCGATCGAGGCGATCTCGGCGGCGTCGGGCGAGGCGTCGTCGCCGCTCGACCTCCGCGCCCTGCTCGGCATTCGAGGGTCGCCGGCCCGGAAGTGTCCTACAGTTCTGGAGGTCCGGTCCGATGGCCGGTCGTCGGCGTTCCGCGTGGACGCGATCGACGGACCGAGGAGCCTGGTGGTCCGGCCCCTGGGCCCGATGCTCGCCGGGCATCCGGCGGTGGTCGGGTCCAGCTTCACCACGATCGGCGAGGTCGTCCTGATGCTCTCGCCCGGCGGATTGCTCCGGCTCGCCGAATCGCCCGCGGCCCTCGGGCCGTCGACGGCGGTCGCGGCCAACGGCGGCGAGCCGCCGCGCGCCCTCGTGGTGGACGACTCGATCAGCGTCCGGCAGTCGCATTCGAGGCACCTGCGGGCCCTCGGCTATCGCGTGGACGAGGCGGGGGACGGCGAACAGGCGATGCGCCTGATCCGGGAACGGGCCTATGCGGCCGTGCTCACCGACCTGGAGATGCCGCGGATGGACGGCCTGGAGCTGATCGCGGAATTGCGGAGGAACGGGCGATCGGCCGGGCTCGCGCTGATCGCCTCCAGCACCCGGGGCGACCTGGGCCAGCGGGCCCTGGCCCTGGGCGCCCCGCGCTTCCTGCCCAAGCCGGTGGACTCCGGCGCTGGCGAGGGCCCTGGCCGCGCCCGGCCGCCCCGGCAAACCCGAACGGTTGAGGACGACCGCGCCATGGAATCGCCCCTGATCCTCGTCATCGACGACAGCCCGACGATCCACAAGCTGGTCGAGTGCCACCTGTCCCAGGCCGGCTACCGGGTGGCCCTGGCCGGCGACGCCGACCGGGGCGTCGAGCGGGCCGCCGAACTCAGGCCCGACCTGATCCTGCTCGACCACCAGCTCCCCGGCACGACCGGCGACGAGGTCTGCCGGCGGCTGCTCGCCTCCGAGGCGACGGCGCGGATCCCGGTCGTCGTCAGCTCGGCCATGCGCAACCGGGCGTTCGCCAGTTACACCGACTACCCCAACGTCGTCGACCAGATCCCCAAGCCGTTCACGCCCGAGCTGCTCAAGAGCGGCGTGGCCAACGCCCTGCAGATGGGGGCGATGGTGGTCCAGGCGCAGCGGACCGGCTGCGCCATCCCGGAGGCGGTGGCCGAGGTCCGCGAGGCCCTGCTCCAGGGCGACACCGGCGCCTTCCCGCTGCGTTCGCTGCTCGACTTCCTCAACAACCAGCAGAAGGCCGGCCGCCTGACGATCGAGGAGGGGAACGACCGCTACCGATTCGTGCTCTCGGGCGGCCGGATCCAGGCGGTCTTCTCGCCGACGATCGCCCCCGACCGGGTCGCCGCGGCCCTGCCGGCCGACATGGCCGACCTGGCCCCGCTGGTGGCCGTCACCCTCGGCGAGGCGTGCGACCCGTCGATGTCGGGCCTCGTGCGGATGCTGGAGAAGAGCCTCAGCGACCCCCGGCGGCTCCGCGCCCTGCTCCGGGCCCAGGCGGCCATCCTGACCTGCTGGGCCGCCTCGGCCGAGCCCGGCCCGTTCGTCTTCGAGGGCGACCCGGCGCTGCCGCCGATGTTCCAGGCGTTCCCGCTCCAGGTCAGCCTGCCGGCGCTCCTGGTCGAGGGGATGCCGCTGACCCGGCCGATCCCGGACCTCGGCCCCTGGGCCGGCCGCGTGTACGCCCGCCAGAGCCCCCGGGGCGGCAACCCCGACCGGACCGGCCTGGGCCTCGCCCCGATGAAGCTCGCCGGCCTGCTCGACGGCTCGCTGACGCTCGCCCAGGCGGCCGAGCGGGCCGGTTGCGACCTGGCCGAGGCGGCCGACGCCGCCAGGGCCCTGGCGATGGCCGGGATCCTGGAGGAGAAGGCCGCCTCCAGCCGGGGCTCGGTCCTCATCATCGAGGAGGACCCCGAAACGGCCCGGACACTCCAGAGGCTGCTGGGCCAGGGCGGCGAGGGGTGCCAGGTCCGCGTCGTCCGCGACAAGCTCGGCGCCCAGCTCCTCCTGAGGCGCTCCGCCGTCGACCTGATCCTCCTCCCGCTCGACGACCCGGAGCAGCACGCCTGCTTCTCGGCCTGCCGGGCCCTGGCGCAGGCGGCGACCCGGTTCATCGGCCTGGTGAGCATCGAGGACGAGGCGCAACTCACCCGCCTCGATGCCCTGGGGCTCGACGGCGTCTTGCACCGGCCGCTCGTGGAGGAGGATGTCCGGGCCACCGTGCAGCACCTGCTCGGGCCGCCGGCCCGGGTCGCCGCCGGTTGATCGTTTCGAACGCGGGGCGATGATCCATGTTGGATTCCGACATCGAACTCTACGAAGACCCGGTGGCCCTGCTCCAGGCCGAGGTCGAACGGCTCGAGGCCGAGCTTCGGGCCCGCGAGGAGGTCGCCGCCGAGCCGGAAGTCCGCGGGCCCGACGAGCATTCGGTCCGCGAGATCGAGCGGCTCCGCGACGAGCTATCCCTCCGGGATGAGACGATCGCCCAGTTGTGGGACCACCTCCGCAATCTCGAGGAATCGGAGGCGGCCTCGCAGGCCGAATGGGAGCAGGTCCAGGCGATGATCGACGAGCTGGAAGCCCGGCTGACCGGCCAGCCCTGGACGATCCCGATCGACTCCGCCCGCGTCGAGGAACCCTCCCGGCAGCTCGCCTGGGACGCGGAGCGCGACCGGCTGACCGGCGAGATCGATCGACTCCGGGGGCAGCTCGACCGGGCCCAGCAGACGGCCGTCGCGGCCCCCCCGCCGGCCCGCCAGGACGCCGAAATCGAGGAACTCCGCGGGGAGAACGCCCGGCTTCGGGCCGACCGGCAACGGTGGGAGGCGATGGAAACCGAGGCCCAGTTGCTCCGGATCCGCCTGAAGACGGCCGAGGACTCCCTGAGCCATACGGCCCCGGTATCCGCGACCCCCGTCGCGGTGCCTTCGGCCCTGGGCCAGCCGGGCGAGGGCCTCTCGCCCGACGAGCGGATCCGGGCCCTGCGGCTCCACCTTCGGGAAGTCCACCAGAAGGAAGCCGAGGAACGCAAGAGCGCCCAGCTCGCCGGGCGCCTGTCGAGGCTCTGGCACTCGTTGGGGCGTGGATCATGAACGGGGCCCGGGCCAGAGGGATGGGGATCGTCATGGCCATTCCGAATCCCGCCGCCGAGCCGTCGGCCGAACGACTGGAACAGCTCCGCGAGATCCTGCTCCGCGCCCTCGACGAGCTCGAGACCCGGGCCAGGCGGAGGCTCCAGGAATCGGCGCGACCGGTGGACGACGAGGAGGTCGAGCGCCGCCTGAAGGAGTTGGAGGCCGCCCAGGCCCAGTTCCGCTCCGAGGTCGAACGCTGGGAAAACGCGCGGGCCGGCCAGCTCCAGGCACTCGACCAGGATCGCCTCGACCTGGCCGAGGTCTGGAGGCAGATCGAACGCCAGGAGGTCCGCGAGCCGGCGAGGGCCCAGGCCCAGGCCTATCCCCGCCCGCATGGGAACGGCCCCGGCTCGTCCTTGCCGCCGATGCCGCGGCCGGCCTCCTCCAATACGTCCGCCGAGAGTTCGGTGACCCGCGCCATCCTCGAACAATTCCGCGTGCTCCGCCGCGACGTCCGCCGCAAGGCCGACGGCCGCGCATCCGGTTGATCCCCCCCCTTCCGCGCCCCCAAAGGGCAGGAGGCCGCCATGAGCCGTTGTCAGGATTCCCCGATGGGCGGTTCCCGGCCCCGGTCGAGATGGCTGCCGAAGCGGGCACAAGAACGCGAGCAGCCCCCCCCGAAGCCGGCCCGGCGCGGCCGGGACGAGCCGGGCCCCGGCGGCGAGGGCTCCGGCCCGTCGCCCCGCGAGATGATGCGCCAGCTCGTCGACCAGGGGCGGTTCGCTTCGTCCTGGCCGAGGAGGCCCGCGAGAATGTCCCCGAATCGGAGACCCTCCCCGCCTGAGGGGCGCTCGACGAGGCGATGGCCCTGGTCCCCGAGGGCCCGGCGCCCGGTCGTCCTGGCCGACGGGACCGCCGAGCTTCCGCGAGATCCCCGGCTTCTACCTGGCGAGGCAGGACGTCACCAACCGCGAATACCAGGCGTTCGTCGATGCCGGCGGGTACGACCAGTTCGAACTCTGGCCCCCGGAGGTCTGGCCCAGCCTGATGCGATTCGTCGGCCGGGACGGCAAGCCGGGCCCCGCCGGCTGGGCCGCCAGCCGCTTCCCGAAGGACGCGCCGACCACCCGGTGGTCGGCGTCTGCTGGTACGAGGCCCTGGCCTACACCCGATGGAGCGGCCTCCGCCTGCCGACCGCCGCCGAATGGCAGAAGGCCGCGGGCTGGCCCGAGCCCATGGGCGGGATGACCCGCCGCTATCCCTGGGGCGATCTGTTCGACCCGAAGCGCGCCAACGTCTGGGCCACCGGCGTGGGCGACACGGTGCCGGCGCGGGACTTCCCGCAGGGGGATACCCCCAACGGCATCCGGCAGCTCGCCGGCAATGTCTGGCGATGGCTCGACGACCCGCTCGATACCGTCCCATGCGAGCCCGGCGAGGCGTTCGCCCCCTGGGTGCCGATGCGTCGGATCCACGGCGGCGCCTTTGACACCTACCTGCCCTCGGAGGTTTCGACCCATTTCGTCACCGGCCAGCCCGAGCTCGACCGCCGGCCCAACCTGGGGTTCCGCTGTGCCCTCTCGGCCGACATGTTGAGGCGACGGCCCGTACCCTGAAACCCTCCCCCCGTCCCGGAGCGACCATGTCCCTCCTCGATTTCCTGTTCGCGGGCGGGCGAGGCTCCGCCGTCGACGACCCCGCCTGCCCGCTCTGCGAGCAGCCGCTTTCCTGGGGCAGCGCCTGCAATCAGTGCTTCGCCCCGGCCGAGGTGATCGATTCGATCCTCAGCCGCCCCGGGACGCCTCATTTCCTGGGCGTGGTCGGGCCCAGCGGGGTCGGCAAGACCGTCTACCTCGGCATGCTCCTCGACCAGATCAGCCGGGGCGCCGGCGGCCTCACCGGCGTCGCCCGGGGCCCGTTCTCGCTCACCTTGCAGCGTAACCTGATGCTCGCCCTGGAACGACAGCGGTTCCCCGACAAGACCCCGAACGAGCCCGACCGCTGGCACTGGGTCCACGCCGAGGTCTCGCAGGGGCGCCGCAGGCCCGTCTTCGACATCGTCACGCCCGACGTCGCCGGCGAGTCGCTGATGCAGGAGATCGAGCGGCCCGGAACGTATCCCACGATCCTGGCCCTGATCGCGCGGTGCTCCGGCCTCGTCGTCCTGGCCGACACCCTCCGCGTCGCGGCCGACGGCCAGGCGCAGGAACTGTTCGCGATCCAGTTGATCTCGTACCTCGATTCGCTTCGGGCCAACTCCCGGGGCCGCGTGACGATGCCGGTGGCCATCGTCTTCACCAAGACCGACCTCTGCGACGAGCCGATCCGCGACATCGACGCCTTCGCCGAATCGAACGTGCCGGCGCTGTTCCGGCTCTGCCGGAACCGGCTCAAGACCCACAAGTTCTTCTGCTCGTCGGTGGCCGGTTCGACCGGCCGAATCATCGACCAGGCCGGCGGCGAGATGCTGATCCCGCTGCGGATCGAGCCCCGGGGCTTCATCGAGCCGTTCGCCTGGCTGATGGGCCAGATGCGCTAAACCCGGCGCGATCCATCCGGGCCGTCGCGGGGCGCGAGCGACCACCCCGAGCGGGGGCCGCCAGCGAACCGCCCGACCTCGCCCCGTGCCGGCATTCCCCCCGAGTGTGGGCCGCCCCCATGATCGAACAGGCCATCTTCACGTCGCTCCCCAGGGCCGGGCGGTCGGGCTATCACCTGGTCTCCCGGTCGCCCGGCATCGACGACAACGACGCCCACGCGCTGGCGGCCTGGTGCCCTTCGCACGGGGCCCTGCTGGCCGGCGCCTCGAACCCCTTCAGCCTGAATTTCCACCCGATCCGGGAAGGCCGATTCGCCCTGTCGAGGACCTGCGAGGGCCCGCCCGAATACAGCGGCCGGGGCGGGGCGCAGGTCTACACGCACGCCCTGATCCTGGGCCCCGAGGAACTGGAAGCCGCCGACTGGCAGCCGTTCGCCCTCTTGCGCGACGCGATGGCCCGGGGACTGCTCCGGTTCCGGCGCGACCCGCCCGCGTCGCTGCCGGCGGCGAGGCTCGGGCGGGCCTTCCGGCCGCGGTCGTCGATCGACCGCTCGCGCCTGGCCTCGGCCTGCCCGGCGGACACGCTCGAAGCGTGGTGCGAGGCCCTGATGGCCGGCCGATCGGTGAAGGTCCGCTACGAAGGGGACCGGGCCACGCTGTTCGAGGCCCTCTTCGGCATCCTGCCGGCCACGCTGCTGCCGGCGATCAGCTTCACGACCGCCCTGCGCCCCTCGGCCGTCCGCCCGTTCCGCATCGGCCCGGCCGAGCCCGCCCCCTGAGGCCCCAATCGGCCGCGGCCGGCCGCCGGCCGATTGTTGCCCGACACCGGGACGAATATCCTCGGTCTGCACCCTCCCAACGACGTGAACCGAGGTCCCCCGTCCATGATCTGTCGAAGCGAGTTGAAGCGTTTACAAAGCCACTACGAATACCCGTCGATCTCGGTGCTGGCGCCGATGCACCGGACGGCGCCCGGGAACAAGAAGGACCCGATCGTCATCAAGAACCTGGTGGCCAAGGGTATCGACCGCCTCTCCGGGGAATTCAAGAAGCGCGAGGTCGAGGGCCTGGTCAAGAACCTCAAGAAGCTGGCCGACAAGATCGATTACCAGCACTCGCTCGACGGCGTCGCCCTGTTCGCCTCGAAGGACACGGCGGTGGAGGTGCCCCTGCCGTTCCGCGTGAAGGCCCGCGTGGCCCTCGACGCCACGTTCGCCACCCGCGACCTGGTCTACGCCCTGAACCGCGCCCCCCGCTATCGGGTCCTGGTCCTCACCGAGAAGCCCACGCGGCTGTTCGAGGCGTCCACGAAGAATCTGGTCGAGGTCGCCGCCAAGCCGTTCCCGATGATCCACACCGGGCCCGGCGGCGAGTCGAAGCTGCCCGGCGGGCCGGGCGTGAACCGCTCGGGCGCGCGGGACGAGTCCCATCGCCAGTTCTTCCGCAAGGTCGACGAGGCGCTCGGCGCGATTCAGAAGGAAGACCCGCTGCCGATCGTCCTGGTCGGCGTCGACCGCTTCCTCGCCTTCTACCAGGAGGTCACCCAGCACAACGACGCGATCGTCGGGATGATCCAGGGGAGCCACGACAAGCCCAACGCCCGCGACCTGGGCAAGCTCGCCTGGCCTGTCTTCCAGGCCGGCTCCACGCTCCGACGGATGAAGGCGCTCGGCCGCCTGAACGAGGCGGTGAAGGCCAACCGCCACGCCTCGGGCGTCGCCCAGGCCTGGCGGGCCGCCTTCGAGAAGAAGATCCAGACCCTCCTGGTCGAGGCCGATTTCCGCTATCCGGCGGACCTCGCCCCCGATGGCGATCACCTCGTCGCCTACACGGGCAAGGGGCCCGCCGCCCTCGACGACGCCGTGGACGAGTTGATCGAACGGACGATGGCCGAAGGCGGCGAGGTCTTCTTCTACGAGCCGGGCCTGCTGGAAGGCCACCAGCAGATCGCCGCGATCCTCCGATACTGAGCCGCCGGCGGCGAAAGCGGTGCCGGGGATCGTGCTTGGGATTCAAGTCGCGTTCCCCGACACCCCTTCCAGCCCCGGGGGGCGACTTCAGGAGATCACGACCGTCTTCCGGCCGGCGACGACCGTCGAGCCGGCGGCGTCGCTTACCGTGACGTCCAGGGTATATGCCCCCGCCGACATCGGCGCGTAGGAGAGGCCGGGGCCGGTCCCCTGCGCCACCGGCTGGCCGCCGAGCGCCAGTTGCCAGCCGACCCGGAGGTTGGGATCGGCCGCGCCCAGGAACTGCAGCGAGGTGCCCACCCGCCCGGCCGTGGGCAGGCCGAACAGGCTGACGGCCAACCCCTGCGCCGCCGTGAGGCCCCGGATGTTGCGCTTCAGGATCGCCAGGTCGAGGTCGTTCACGACGTTGTCGGCGTTGAAATCGCCCTGCGCCCACCACTTCGTGCCCGACAGGCCGTAATTGGCCGAGAGCACGTTGAAGTCGTCGAACCCGACCGAATTATCGAGCGTGGCATCCCCCCCGGGCAGGTAGCTCGCCATCATCGCGTCGTACTTGACGCTGCCGACCTGGGAGTTGGAGGTGAGCAGGCCCCAGTAGCCCCACGGCTGCTCCAGGCTGCTGATGGTGAATTGCATGAACAGCGACCCGCCCCCTTGCGCCCAGGCATCGTAGTACGACCGCAGCAACCGGCCCATTCGCGGATCATGCTGGGCGGCCTGCTTCACGGCGAACGTGGCGTTGTCGTAGGCGGTCAACCCCTGCCCCCCCTCGTAGGCCAGCAGCGACAGGCCATATTGCGAGGCCAGCGTCCGATTCAGGGCGATCCCCTTGCGGACGTCCTCCATGCCGCCGTAGAGGCCGGCGAACAACTGGTCGACGGTCAGGTTCGGGTCGCTGCTGTAGTAGTCCAGGTAGGGGGCGATCGCCAGGCCGTAGAGGTCCTGGCCGACCGAACCGGTCGCGGCCATGTAGGACAGGGTAATCCTCTGCGTGCCGTCCCACACCGCCTGGGCGTCGAGCACCGGCCGGATCCTCGACGCCTGCGCGCCGAATTCCGACTTGAAGATCTGGCCGATCTGGCGGATCTTGTAGCCGACCTGCTGGGCAGCCCGCTCCCAGGGGTCCGTGGCGGTCAGCGCCGGGTTGACCAGGGCCGCGGAGACCAGGTCGTGATACTGCGGAAACCCGCCGTTCCACAGCTCGTTGCTGTATTCGACGTAGACGTTCAGCGACGGGTCGAGTTGATTGCGGAGCATGGCGGCGAACTGGCGGACGAAATTGTCGTCGGCCCGCAACGGGACGTTGACCCAGATGTCCTTGTGCAGCACGTTGGCCACCTCGATCATGTACTCGTAGGCGACCCCGCTGTCCCCGGTCATCGAGAACGCATCGGGCCGGGTCCGGTCGGCCCAGCGGGCCAGGGACGTGCCGTTGGCGTTCATCCAGGCCATGAACCGCACCGTCGAGAACGGCCGGAGCCGATCGAGGAACTCGTTGGAGAACGTCGGCGGATTGGCCGGGTCGTAGCCCGGCATGATGATGTGCAGGTTGCGGATCGGGTCGTTCGGGTTGACGTTCCTCAGGCCTACGTACAATTGGCCCCCGGTGGCCTCGTACGTGTTATCGACGAGGACCTGGGCCGTTTTCACGCCGTTCACGGTGGTAATAGGCGTGATCAAATGGCCGAGCCCGAAGATGCTGACTTCCCCCGTACCCTGATAACGCAGGGTATAAACCCCCGTCGGGTAGCCCCGCATCGGGTTCCCCGCGCCGGCATCGACCAGCGGATATCCGTAGGCATCCACCGGGATGGTGGGGTCGGGCGACCACGGCGAATTGGCCCGCCCCCAGCCCGAGAATGTCCTGGTGACGTCGGTGAACACCGGGCCGGTCGAGACGAAGCCGATCCCCTCCACGTTCACGCCCGCGTTCGGCGAGCCGGTCGCCGAGGTCGTTACCACGGCGGCCGCCTCGATGGCAACCGAATCGATTAAGCCGCCGAGTTATCGCCTCCCGAGGCGTTCAGCCCCTGGAAGGTCAGCTGGTGAGCCCCGGCCGCCACCGTGAACGGGTCGGTCGCAGCTCCTGTAAGAGGTGCTTGATGGCCGGAAAAGCCCACCGGGCTGCCGTCGATCAGCACCCGGAAGTTCTGGCCCGCCCCCAAATTATTGCCCTGCTGCGCCGCACGGAACGCGATTCAGCCGTGCCCGCTGCCCAGCCGTTGACAACCTGCGAGATCGCGGAGCCGCCCCCATCCTGAAGGAACAGGACCTGCGTCCCGTCCGGGGCGTTCGGGTTGCTGCTCGTGAAGCCCGAGCCGTTCGCCGCGACCCCGGACGATCCGACGAACGTCCACGGCGAGCCCGCGGGGGAGTATGCGAACGACGATATCTGGCCGACGGGGCCAACCGACACCGACTCGAAGCCCGGGTCCGACAGGCCGGAATTGCTGATGACGGGTTGGATGGCGATCGAGTCGATGAGGGCGGTGTTGTCGCCGCCGGCGGTGTTCCGCCCTCGGAACGCGATCGTGTGGCTGCCCGCCGACGCCGAGAAGGTCGCCGTCGCGTACGACCGGTAGGTGACGTCCGTCGGCCGGATCGTCGACACCAACGCCCCGTCCACCAGCACGTCGAAGTCCTGGTACGAAGCCTGCCAGTTCGCCCGCTGCGCCGCCCGGAAGCCCACCGTGTAGCTGCCCGCCGAGGCGAACGACACCGACTGCGAGAACTGGCCGGTCCGCTGCAGGAACGCCGCCTGCGACCCCTCCGGCGCGGCCGGGTTGCCGGCCGTGAACCCCGACCCGTTGGCGGCCAGGCCCGCGGTCCCCGCGAACGTCCACGACGAGCCGCTCGGGCCGTACACGAACGACGACGACGACCCCGACGGCCCCGCGTTCACCCGCTCGAAACCCGAGTCGCCCACCGCGACGCCGGAGGACGCCTGCACCGACACGGCGTCGATGAGGGCGGTGTTGTCGCCGCCGGCGGTGTTCCGCCCTCGGAACGCGATCGTGTGGCTGCCCGCCGACGCCGAGAAGGTCGCCGTCGCGTACGACCGGTAGGTGACGTCCGTCGGCCGGATCGTCGACACCAACGCCCCGTCCACCAGCACGTCGAAGTCCTGGTACGAAGCCTGCCAGTTCGCCCGCTGCGCCGCCCGGAAGCCCACCGTGTAGCTGCCCGCCGAGGCGAACGACACCGACTGCGAGAACTGGCCGGTCCGCTGCAGGAACGCCGCCTGCGACCCCTCCGGCGCGGCCGGGTTGCCGGCCGTGAACCCCGACCCGTTGGCGGCCAGGCCCGCGGTCCCCGCGAACGTCCACGACGAGCCGCTCGGGCCGTACACGAACGACCCCTGCTGGCCCGGGGATCCGGCGCTGGGGCGCTCGAAACCCGCGTCCGCGAACGTGGGCGTCGCATCCGATGAGGCCTGCTGGAGCGCGATCGAATCGATGAACGCCGTGTTGTCGCCGCCGGCCGTTCCCAGGGCCTGGAACGTCACCTGGTGCGAACCGGCCACGACCGTGAACGGGACGGTTGCGTAGCCGGCGTAGGCGGCCCCGGTTGGCCGGAAGATCCCGACCGACTGTCCGTCCACGAGGACGCGGAGATCCTGGGCGGCCGCCTGGAAATTCGCCCGCTGGGCCGCCCGGAACGTGATCTGGTACGTCCCGGCCGGCCAGGCGGGGACGACCTGGGTCATCGCCGAGCCGGTCCCGTACTGCAGGAACGCCGCCTGCGACCCCTCCGGCGCGCCCGGGTTGCCCGAAGTCAGAGCCGTGCCATTGGACGTAACCCCGGCCGAACCGGTAAATCCCCACGCGGTCCCGGTCGGGGCCACCAGGAGCGAACCCGACTGGCCGGCCGGCCCGGCGTACGGCAGCTCGAATCCGGCGTCGTCGAAGGCGGGCGTGGCCTGCACGGCGAAGCCGTCGATCAGGGCGGTGTTGTCGCCGCCCGCCGAGTTGACGCCCCGGATCCCGAACGCGTGGGTCCCCGCGGCGACCACGAACGGATCCGACGTATAGGCGGCGTAGGCGCCGCCGACCGGGCGGATCGAGCCGACGACGTTGCCGTCGACCAGCAACTGGAAGTCCGCGTTGTTTCCCGAAACGTTCCCGCGCTGGGCCGCGATCAAGCGGATGACGTACTGCCCGGCCGACCAGCCGGGGCTCGACTGGCTGATCGAGCCGGTCCCCTGGATGAAGGCGACCTGGGCCCCCTCGGGCGCCGCGGGGTTGCCGGAGGTGATTGCCGTGCCGTTGGCCGACAGGCCGGAATTGCCGGCGAACGACCAGGCCGAGCCGGCCGGCCGATAGGTATACCCGCCCGATTGCGGCGGGAGTTCGAATCCTCCCTGGAGCACGTCGGTCAGGAGCGCGCGGCGCTCCAACGACTCCACGCGGGGCGCGCGGAGCGAACGTTGTCTGGCTCGTCGCATGGTGGAACTCGGAGGTGGCCTGGTCTTGGTATTGGCGCGGCGGGCGGATGCCGGGCGAGGATCCGTCGGCCCATGGGGCCGGCCGGGCCCGGGACGCGGGCCGCCGCGGTCGGGAATCGACCGAAGAAGCGACATTCATAGCGGGCGCCGCGCCCCCTGTCAACCAAGTCATCCAAGAATTCGTTTGCTAATTTCTAAGAATCTTGGTGAATATTGATCTATTACAATATGACCCAAATCTAAAATTTTCGATTGCGTTAGAAAACGCCGCCGGGCCGGCGTCGCGGGCGGGTTCTCCTCAGCGCGGCGGCCCCGGCATCGTCCGCAGGGCGACGTACTGCTTGCGGAACTCGAAGCCGGCGTCGGGCCAGGACTTCGCGTATCCCCGCAGCGCCCGGGCGCCGGGGGCCCAATCCCGGCCGTTGACCCGGCAATCGGCCTGCGGCTTGCCGCGCTCGTCGCGCGAGGCGAACAGGCGGATGCCGTAGAATCCGTCCGACTCCAGGCAACCCCGGAACGCCCCGATCGCGTTCGTCAGGAGGCAGCACGGGCAGAACGGGTGCTCCTCGGCGGGGCCGCCGGAAGGGGGCCGGGATCGCATGTGGCCGACCGGGCCGAACAGGGCGCGGCGCACCAGCGCCGGGCGGCCCTCCCGCGCGGGCAGCTCCATCACCATCGATGTGCATTCCTCCGGCTCGTCGCGGAGCGATTCCTGGAGCGCGACCAGGTCGATCCTCGCCCACTGGTCGAAGCCGAATTCCAGGGCGGATACCGGGTCCTCGCCGGTGCCGTGCTGGAACTCGAACAGGCCCGCCGGCCGGATCTCCGGGTGGATCGCCTCGATCGTCGTGACCGTGTGCACGTTCCCGCCGCCGATCGGCTGCAGGTGGACGAACATCGGCCGGGCCACCAGCCCCGATCCGGGCAGGCGGATCGAATCCCCCTCGACCTCGACCCGGTGCCCCAACCCCTGGAGCACGTCGGCCAGCATCCCCGCCATGCGGAACTCCTGGGACCGGACACCGCCTTCATCCTCGAAATTCAGGGTGAGGGAAGTGCTCGAGCCCGGATTCGTCGCCGGCAGTTTCGGCAGGGCCGACCGATTCTTGCCCAGGAGCCACGAGAACATGGCGACGCCTCCGCCTCGGGGTCGAACCGGCCGGCATGCAGCCCAGGGGAGATGAAAGGAAGAGGTCAGCCTATCGGCGCCCCCGGATCGAAACAAGCGGCAGGCCCGAACGACACTTCCGGGCGGTTGCGGTGTTGGATCTTGAACAGGACCGAATACGGGAGGAACGATGGCCAACCGAATCGCGACCACTGCCCTGATTCTCGCCCTCGGCGCGACGCCCGCCGCCAGGCCGCAGGCGCCGGGCGGCTCGAAAGCCCCATCGGCCGGCGCCTCGCGCTACGACCCGCTCGCGGTCGATGGCCGCAAGCCGGCCGATCCGATCGACCTGTCATTCCGCGACGCCGGGCGCGATCGGGAAATCCCGCTGCTCGTCTACCTCCCTGCCGATGGCGGGGCCCGCGCGCCGGTCGTCCTGTTCAGCCACGGCCTCGGCGGCTCGCGAAACGGCTCGGCGGCCCTCGGGCGGCACTGGGCCGCGCGGGGATACGTCGCCGTGTTCGTGCAGCACCCGGGCAGCGACACCTCCGCCTGGCAGGATGCGCCGATCGGCCAGCGGATGGCCGTCCTGAAGAAGGCCGCGAGCCTGGAGAACTTCCTGCTCCGCGCCCGCGATATCCCGGCGGTGCTCGATCGCCTGGAAACCTGGGATGCCGAGCAGGGCCATCCGCTCGCCGGGCGGCTCGACATGACGAAGGTCGGGATGTCGGGCCATTCGTTCGGGGCCGTGACGACGCAGGCCGTCGGCGGCCAGGCGTTCCTGGGCGGTGCGCCCGGCCTGACCGACCCCCGGATCCGGGCGGCCATTGCGCTCAGCCCCAGCCCTCCGAGGGCCGGCCCGCCCGAACGGGCGTTCGGCGGCGTGAAGATCCCCTGGCTGCTGATCACCGGCACGCACGACGATTCCCCGATCGGTGACATCGATGCGAAATCACGCCTCAAGGTCTTCCCCGCGCTGCCCCGGGGGGGGAAATACGAACTGGTCCTCGATGGCGCCGAGCACTCCCTCATCGCCGAACGCCCCTTGCCCGGCGAACGCCGGGCTCGGAACCCGAATCACCAGCGGGCCATCCTGGCCCTCTCGACCGCCTTCTGGGACGCCCACCTGAGGGGCCAGTCCGACGCCCGCGAATGGCTCGACGGCAAGGGGCCCCGCTCGGTCCTGGACCCGGCCGACCGCTGGCAAACCAAGTAGTCACCCCGCCAGCCCGAGCCCCTGCATCACCAGCAGCCACGCCCAGAAAATCGCCAGGCCGAGGCCCCTCGCCCGGGCGTGATCCCCCCGCATCGCCAGCCCCGAGGCCAGCAGCAGGCCGATCGGCAGGGCGGCGGGGAAGAGGTAGCGCCCCTGCGCCTGGAAGCCGATGGACAGGTTGATCTGGAGGAACACCGCCACCACGAACGCCGACACGGCCGCCATCAGGGACCACGCGGGGCGATCGATCCCCGATGGCCGCCGCCATCGCGCGATCGTGAGCACGACCAACCCCGCGGCCATCGCAGCGGTCGCCGCGTAGCAAGCCGCGGGCAAGGGGCGATTCATCCAGCCGAACCGGCCCCAGAAACTCTGCCAGGTCGTTTCCACGAGGGCCCTGATATCGTGCCAGGAATCGGGCGAGAACGGCACGAACCGGCTTCGGTAATACCGGGAGGCGTCGCGGGAGGCGAGCGGGTCGCCCAGCACCCAGGCGTTCCGGACGAACCACCAGCCGGATACGGCGGAAATCGCCCCGATCGATCCGAGGGCCATCCGAAGCTGCTCGGATCGGCGCCGGTCGCCGGAGTTCGCCGTGCGGATCAGGACCAGCAAGGCCAGGCCCGGGAGCAGGGCGAACGCGCTCAGCTTGGAGAGGATCGCCAGGCCGACCAGCACGCCCGATCGGACCATCCGGCGATCGTCCGTCGGATCCCGGAGCGACCGGAACCAGGACGCGAACGACCAGGCGAACAGGGCATGGATCAGGGAATCATTGCCGGCGGTGGCCGAGTTGAAGGCGAATTGAGGGATCAATGCCACCGATCCGGCCGCGGCGAAAGCCAGCCACGGTTCCTCCGGAACCAGCCGGCGCGCGGCCAGCCAGATCCCCAGGATCCCGATCGCGCCGAGGGCGACCGAGACCAATCGGCCGATCATCAGGATGTCGGCCGGTCGGTCGGCAATCGGGCCGGCGATCGCGGCGACGATCAGGTAATAGAGCGGCGGCTGAAACGACTCGTAGGCCGACAGCTTGAGCGGATCGCCCTGGCCGGCCGCCGAGGCCGCTCGGGCCAGTTCGCGGTCGAACGGCGGGTAGGCCAGCTCGCCCTTCGGGTCGGCCTCGAACGAGAAGATCGCGATCGGGGGCCTGCCGGTGCGGATGACCTGGATGACCGCGTTGACGTGCGACGGCTCGTCGGGCGCGTCGAACGGGCGCGTGCGGAAGGCCCACGCCAGGCCCAGGATCAGGGCCAGGCCGGCGACCGAGGCCGCGCCGATCCGGGTTCGGCCCCGTCCTTTCGGCGAATTCGGCGGCACGGCAGATCCCAGCGAACCGGCGGGCCGTCCCCATCGCGGCCATCCGACGACCACGGTAACGCCCCGGAGGCCCGCGGGCCAGGGTTTCAAGCCGTGGGCCGCTTGCGGAGCCGCTCCATCGGCACATAGAACCGGAGATACCGACGCCCGTCCGAGAACGGCTCGCCCCCGGGGTCGGGCACGAGCACCGTCACGCGTCGGGTAATCCGATTCACGATGCCCCAGACCGGCCGGCCGTCGTATTCGAAGGCGACCGCGTCGCCCACCCGGATGTCGAATTCGACCTCGGCGCGCTCCCGGGGCGTCACCAGGTCGTGGTGGACCCCCTCGTGCGCGAAGATCCGCTCGGAGAGCGACCGGAAGTTCGGCTCCGAGCAACTCGAGCGGCCCCACGCGAGGAACTCGGCCAGGTGGAGCAATTCGTGCTCGAAGGTCCTCTGCAAGGCCTCCAGGCGGTCCCGGCAGACCACGCCGCTCGATTCGACGACGCGCCCGGGCGTGGCGAACGTGCTGAAGAGCAGGGTGGAGGAGACGGCGATCTCATAGCGGACGGCCTGCACGCCCGCCGCCGGGTTGCCCCGGTGGACCCGCTGCACGGTCTGGCCGGCCGAACGCGTCAGGCGGCGCGATAACCTCATGCGGACCGGATAGGCCCCGTCTTCCTCGAGCATCCGCCTCAGGAGCCCTTCGAAGAAGCCCTCGTCGTAGAGGTCGAACAGGAGATCCAGGTCCCGGGGGTGGATCTCGGCGAAGTTGCCGGCCTTCAGGAAGGGCGATTCCCGGAGGGCCCGGTCGTGGATGGCCGCCACCCGTTCGGCCACGTCACCCGGCGCGTGCCGGATCCGACCGATCCAGTCGCGTCGCGCCCCCGAAGGGCCGATCGCATCGCCTCCCGACAAGCCGCGTCGTGCCGCCATCGCCCTCGATGCTCGCTCGCCCCGTGCCGAAGTCCTCCGCCGCGGCCCCGATCCGATCAGGACCGGGTCTCGTCGAGCTTGCGGATCGCCTCGCGGATCGCCCACGCGGGCGCCACGATCGCCAGGCCCATCCGATGCCGGAACTTGCCGGCCTGGTAGGTCATGCGAAACTCCTCGTCGATGAACTGCTGGCCGGTGACCAGGCCCAGCACCACCCCGGCCCCGCCGCCGTTGCTGCCCGCCGGGTCCAGGAGGTAGACGGCGCCGCCGCTATCCCCCTCGAACGCGTTGAGGTCGATCAGGAACGACTTGACCTTGGTCGCGGGCCGGACCGGGGCGCCGGCGATGCAACCCATGCGCGTGACCGGGAAACCGGCCTCGCCGGTGTCGAACTGGTTGGGATGCGGGAACCCGGCGCATCGGACGACGTCGCCGGCCTCGACGTCGAGCCGCGCCAGGTCCTCCTCGGTCGCCAGCAACCGGTCGGGGACGCCGGGCGGCTGGGCGTCGATCGGCGGCGTCACGGCGATCACGGCGACGTCGGCGGAGGGGTGCTTCGTCCAGAGGGCCCTCCCCTCGCGGCGGATCGCCAGTCGGGCGGGCGCCTTGGTGTACCAGCCGTCCGGCTCGGCCTTGTGGAAGAAGACCGTCACCTCATCGCCCCGGGCCTGGGCCAGGACGTGGTCGGCCGTCACCAGCAGGTAGGAAGGCGAGGCCGGCGCGTCCTGCCCGGCATTCGCCGCGTCGGCCGGCGTCGCGGGCCGGGTGACGACGAAGCCGGTCGCCACCGAGCCCTGCCCGGCGATCTTCACGGTCGACCGCGTCATCCGTGCGTTGAGGCGGAGGTCCGGGGCCTGCGCCCGGGCGTCCGGGGCGGTCGCCACCAGGGCGAGGGACAGGCCGAGTCCGACGTGTAAGCCACGCATCGCTCCGCCCGACCTCCTCGCCGCTTGTCACCGCCGGGGCCGCCCTCGGCCCCCACAAAGAGCGGACCCGAAACGGGGCGCCGGATCAAGGGGGGAGTCGGCGGGGCGACGGGATGTGTCCCGGGCCGCCGGCGTGCTACCGTGGGCCGGAGGGCCCGCCGGATCGGCCCAACCCAAGGAGCAGAGAGATGAAAATGTTTTCCCGAAATTGCCTCGTGGCGTTCGCCTGCGCGGCGGCCCTCTCGGGCCCGGCGGCCGGCCGCGAAGGGAAGGCGAGGCCGGTGGTCCTCGAATGCTACTACAAGGCGAAGTGGGGCCACGCCGACGAATTCCTGCAACTCTACAAGAAGAACCACTACCCGGTGATGAAGCGGTTGCTCGACGAGGGCCGCCTGACGCGCATCGAGATCGTCAAGCCCCGCTACCACGGCCCCGAGGAAGGCCGTTGGGACTTCCGCGTGACTCTCGCCTTCCGCGACGCCGACGCGGCGTACGACCCCGAGCACGAGGAGGCGATCCAGGCCGAACTCTACCCGGCCCGCGACGCCTTCCGCGAGGAGGAGAAGCGACGATTCGCCATCCTCGACGCCCACTGGGACGTGATCATCGACCCCGTCGATCCGTCCCGTTGAGGGCCCCGGGGAAAAAGGTGTCGGGAACCTTTTCCCCAAAAACGGTCCCCGGCACCTTTTTCCCCGCCTTCTTCAAGGGCGGATCGTCGCGGGCGGCCTCGGGGTCTGGTCGCTGAAGGTCGGCGTCTGCTTCTTCGGCACCCGATTCCTGGTGCAGTAGTCCTCGACCAGGGGCGCGGCCTTCTTGTAGACGTCGTGCAGGGTCATCGGGCCGGGATTCTGATCCATGACTTCGAGAACATAATAGGTCAGCAGGCCCGCCTTGAGCCTCGACGATTCGATGGAGGTCTCGTCGAGCCGGCAGGCCGTCAGGACGGCGGCGTCGTGCTGGCCGATGCTGCGGGCCCTCAGCATGAGGTCGTCGGGGAACTGGGAAGGACGGCCGCCCTGGGACCTCGGGTCCGATCCGCGGGCCGCCAGGCCGGCCGGGCTCTTGGCCCCCTCGACCTGGCCGCCGCTGTGGCAGGCATCGATGATCACCATCACCTTCCGGCCGTCGAGGTCGCGGATGTACCGGCCCAGTTCGTCCTCGGTCAGGGTCCGGTTGCCGGGGTCGTGCGTCAGCAGGTAGTAGAAGTACGGCTTATCGCGATCGGGCGTCACGTCGCGGGCGCCGTGGCCCGACCAGTAGATCAGCACCGTGTCGCCGGGGTCGGTGATGTTCCGCAGCTTGCGGAACTCGCGATCGACCCGCTCCCAGGTGGCGTCCTCGTTGGTGAGCAGGTCGCAGACGGTGAATCCGCCGACCGATCGGGCCGATTCCGCCATCCGCTCGGCGTCGCGGTCGCAGTAATTGAGCTGGGCGGTATCGGGCAGGCCCTTGTACTTGCTGATGCCGACGAACATGCCGACCCGTTTCCCCTCGGGCGCGGGCCGGTCCCGCCCGGTGCGGAACCGGATGCTGTGCTCGGCCCACTCCTTCGATCGGTCCCGGTAGGCGGCCGGGTCGGTCCGCCGGAGCGCGTCGCGGGCCTCGACCAGCGACTTGCCGCGGGTCCTGGAGCCGTCCTTGTCGCCCAGCGTGGCCTCGGCCAGCATCTTCTCGACGCGGTCCCAGGGGAGCGGCGTCGGACCGTTCGCGCCCAGGGCGACCGGCTTGAACTGGTCGAGCGGCCGCCGGCTGACGACCGCGAGCAGGGTCTCCTCGCCCAGGCCGATCTGCCCCACCCGGATGCGGAACCTCGGGTCGCCCGGCACCGCCACGCCGACCTTCGCGGCGATCTTGTTGTCGGCGACGAATTTGTTCGGGAAGAGCAGGGTGGAGTTCTTCTCGCCATCGACGTTGAAGAGGTACAGGTACCCCGGTTCCTCCGACTCGACGAAGATCCGGACCTCTTCCCCCACGACGTACCGCCGGTCGTCCCGATCGACCGAGACCCGGACCATCCAGGGGGCCTGTTCGTTGTAGGCGGCACCGACGGGGTCGTCGGCCGCCGGGGCGAGCGAGGCCGGCAGCCAGGCCGCGCACCAGGCCAGGGCGAACGTCGGGCGGATCATGGGCCGACTCCTCTGCCGAGGGTCCGGATCGGGTCAATGGGTGTAACGGACCGAGATCACGTCGCGGACCTCGCCCAGCACGCGGCTGACGGGTTGCAGCGCCGTCGTGATCGACGGGCCGAACCCGGTCTCGTTGGTTTGCCCGCCCCGGCTCACGACCTGCTCGTCGGCGGGCAGCTTCTCCTTGCTCTCGGCGCAGGCCCGGAAGGCCGCGGTGATCACGCCGGACTTCCCCGGCTGGGGGTTGGGCAGGGCGGAGGAGGCCCCCTGGCCGTAGGCGGTCACCAGGAAGGAGTCGGAGACCTTCAGGTTGCGGAACCAACCCTTCACGTCGAACGTCTTGCCCGGATGGACCGGGTAGAACGAGAAGCGGGGCTGCCCCCCCTTGCCCCTTTCCTCGCAGAACCGGAACGAATCGATTCCGTCGATGGCGACGGTGGTGGCGACCATGTAGGGGGCGCTGTTGTGCAGGCGGATCTCGTAAGTTTCGCCCCGATCCAGGGCGACGAACGGCTGGCCGTCGCGCAGGGTCGGCACCTTGGCGACGGCCGTCTGGCCGGCCGCCGCGTTCGCCGGCCTGGCGAAGATCTCCAGGGCGAACGGGCTGGTCGGCTTGCTGCGGATCCGCGTCTCCTGGATGGCCGCCTGGGGGTTCTCGGACGAGCCGACCACCTCCAGGTTGCGGGTCTTCAGGTCGCCGTCGGGCGAGAGCGAGACGGTCGTGCCCAGCAGGGCGGCGATCGTGGCCGACTCGGAGAACCGGGTCGTGAACGTCCCGCGGCTCTCGTCGCGGTCGTCGAACAGCTCGGCCGTCAGCTTGATCACCTTCAGGTCGGGATACGCCTCATGCGGGACGGCCGCGTATCGGCCCCGGAGGGTCATCTTCGCCCGCCGGTCGACCTTCACCTTCCGGGCCGCCAGGGCGTCGGCGAGCTGGCCGGCGATCCCGGGGCTGCAATTCGCGTCGACCTGGGGCGGGCCGGCGAAGTCGCCCACGGCGACCTCCTTGGGCTTGCCCATCGCCACGACCGGGATCGCCCGTTCGACCTGGGCGGCCAGCTCGTCGAGCTTGGTCCGCAACTCGTCCGCGGGCGAAGCTCCCGGGGCCGGTCGCGCCGCGATCGACGCCAGGGCCATCGCCATCGCCAGGAACCCGCGGCCGGGATAGCCCATCATGGATCGTCTCCTCCCCGTGAAATCGGCCCCACCCTATCCCATCTCGACGATACGCCCCGACCTGGCGAAATCGGACGGCCACCCCGGACGATTCGCATCGGGATCGGCCATTTCCCCCGATTTTGGGCGCGCCCGGGCGGACCCGCAAGCGAGCGGCCCTCGCGGATTTTCCCGGCTCCCCGTGGCCGGCCGCCGGCCGCCGGCCGATACTGGGGCCGGCGGGCACCCGCCCCCGCGTGCCAAACGTGAACGACGGTCGGCGGGCCGGCATCCGGCGGAGACCCCCCGATGGGACAGCGGATCAGCACCGAGGATCGCAAGGGTCGGGCCGTCTACCACCTCCACGACGACGACACCGGGGCGATCGCCTCGATCCTGCCCTCGTACGGCTTCAACCTGTTCGACCTGCAATTGCCGGCGGCCGGGAAGGTCCGGCAGATCCTGCGGACGGCGCCGGGCTGGGCCGACAACCCCTCCAGCCCCGGCGGCAACGGCACGCCGGTGTTGTTCCCGTTCCCCAACCGGATCCGCAACGGCAAGTTCGAGTTCGGCGGCAAGTCGTATAGCCTGCCGGCGAACAACGGCCCCAACGCGATCCACGGCTTCGCCATCGACGCCCCCTGGGACGTGGTCGAGCACGCCGTGAAGCCCGAAGGCGCCACGATCGCCGGCCGGTACCAGATCTCCAAGAACACGCCCAAGATGGCGGCGAACTGGCCGGCCGACGGCGTTTTGCAGATGCGGTATACCCTCAAGGGCCGCCAGCTCTTGCTGGACGTGACCGTCTCCAATCCCACCGCCGACCCGCTCCCCTGGGGCTTCGGCATCCACCCCTATTTCCGGCTGCCGTTCCCGCCCGGGGAGGACCTGGACCGAACCTCGATCGTCCTACCGGCCTCGAAATTCTGGGTCCTCGACCAGTTCCTGCCGACGGGAGAAGTCAAGCCGGTGGACGGCCGCCTCGACTTCCAGAAGGGGAAGCCGATCCGCGACCTCAAGCTCGACGACGTCCTGACCGGCCTGTCCTACGAGCAGGGCCAGGCCGTCGCCCGCCTGGTCGACCAATCCCTGAATGCCGAGTTCCGGTTCGGGTTCGACCGGTCGTTCCGCGAGATCGTCGTGTACACCCCGCCCAACTCGCCCGGGATCATCGCCGTCGAGCCTTACACGCAGACCACCGACGCGATTAACCTGCAACCGAAGGGGATCGACGCCGGCCTGCGGACCCTCGGCCACGGCGAATCGGCCTCGCTGCGAATCACCTGGGAGACTACCGGTTAAGGCCCGGCCGGTGGTGTTCCGATGAATAGACGAAACACGCTTCCCGACCCGGGAAGAAACCGATAAGCTGTCGGACTCCGGGGTTATTCGGACATGTCGCGGGGTCGTCGTTGCCTGGCCGCGATCGGGCTGTGTCGCCCGTTCGCTGCGGGGGCCGTGTCGAATCAGGGGGTCCGATGAGCATCACCTTCCCTTGCGGTGATTGTGGCCAGAAATATCAGGTCCCCCAGGATCTGGCCGGCAAGCGCATGAAGTGCCGCAAGTGCGGTTCGGTCCAGCAGATCCCGGTGCCCCGCCCGAGGGCCTCGGTGGCCTCACCCGCGTCCGCCTCCGACTCCCCCTTCCTCGACACGGCCCCATCGGCCCCGCCGCCGAAGCCCAGGACCAACGCCCCGGCGTTCGACCCGTTCGCCCGCACCGACGCGCCGTCGAGGCCGGCTCCCCGGCCCGCCGAGCCCAACCCATACGCCGACCTCTACGGGCTGGACGAGCCCGGATACAAGGTGGCCCCCCAGGCTGCCGAACCGGTGGAGGACGTCATCCCCCCGATCGGCCGGTCCGGGATGCGGCCCGGCGGCGGGCCGGGCAAGAAGAAGTCCAAAGCGAACATCGATAGCAAGGCCGCCCTGATCGCGGTCGCCAGCTTCGGCGGATTGTTCCTGCTGCTGGGACTGATCGGGCTGTTCAGCATCCCCGCGGCCTGGGGCCTGATGATCCTGGCCGGGCTGACCGGCATGGCCATGATGATGACGGGCGGCATCTGGATCCTGGTCAACGCCTTCCGCGAGAGCGCGATGTGCGGGATCCTCTACTTCATCCCGATCGTCAATTACGTCTGGCCGCTCTATTACCTGGTCACCCGCTGGGAAGTGCAGAAGCGGCCGTTCCTGCTGCAGATGGCCGGCATGCTGGTGCTATTCGTGTTCGGCGGCGCCGGCTTCGCCGAGATCGGCCGCCTGGGCGGCTTCGACGAGGCGAACCGGAATCTCGCCAACGCCGGCAACCCGCCCTTCGGCCAGCCGGCCGTGGTCCAACCGCCCAACTTCGGCGGGCCCAACTTCGGCGGGCCCAACCCCGGCCTCCCGCCCGGATTCCCGGCCCCCCCGCCGATGCCGACGCCCCCGCCGACCTTCCCGCAGGCCACGCCCCCCAGGGCCCCCCAGCGCGAGCTGCCCAAGGCCCCTTCGTTCCAGCCCGGCGGCGGCAGCTTCTCGGGCGGGGCGCAGTCGAAGCCCGAGCCCGCCCCGAACGCCCCCCGGTTCACCCCCGGCGGCGGATTCTCCGGCGGCGGCAACGCGACCAAGGGGGCCGGCGGCGGGTTCGGCTCCGGGCCCTCCCTGTGGAACGTCGCCGTCGATCCCCCCGCCCAGCCGGTGGACCTCTCGGGCGTGAAGGACATCAGCATCGCGATCCCCGCCGATTACGATTCCCGCAACGTCGTCTTCCCCACCGCCCCCAGCCCGTTCGTGGTCGTCGGCCGGAACAATACCGACAAGGAATCCCGGGAACTTTGGGACCTCACCGCCAAGAAGGCGGTCGCCCGGGTCCGTGGCCGGTCCGATATCAGTAAGCCCTTTGCCTTGAGCGCCGACGGCGCGTACCTCGCGGGCATCGTCCTGGCGAGGAACGCGGTGATGGTCATCGATCTCAAGGCCAACAAGGAACTCGGCCGATTCGAATTCCCCCAGCACAATCCCGATTACATCGACTTTGCAGGCAATGACCGCCTGGTACTCGGCTTCTTCTTCGGCAACCAGATCCAGGTTTGGAACCTCAAAACCGGCCAGCAGGTCGCCAACATCAGCCTCAAGCGGTTCGAGAAGGAAGCGGCCGCCGTCAGCCCCGGCGGCAAGTATGTCGCCGCCGTCGTCGAGCAGTCCATGCACGTCTATGGCACCGAAAACGGGGCCGAACTGGGCGCAGCACCGCTCCCCCGTGGCGAGAACAACGCCGATGTCAAGGGTAAGGGGCTGGCGTTCTCGCCCGACGGCAAGGAGTTGGTAGCCCTCTGCGAAGCGTGGAATAAGTGGTACATCACCTGCTGGGACGTGGCCGACGGCAGGGTCATCGCCCAGCACGGCCCGCTCGACAAGGACGCCATCAAGCAGCCAATCGGCTACGAGTTGCAGGCGATCCAGTGGCTGCCCAAGCAGGACGGCTGGCTCGTCTTCGGCGAGGCGATCATCGAGAAAGAGTCGGGCAAGAAGGTCGAGACGCTCCCCTACGGCGACGAGTTGAAGGTGGCCGCCCGCAAGATCCTGAACGATGAGCGTGCCCTGGCCGTCGTCGGCAAGGACGGCCGACGGCTGGTCGCGATGCCGCTGCAGACCGAGAAGATCGCCGCCGCGATGAAGATCGCGAAGTCGGGCGGCGACCCGCTCGACGCCACGCTGGGCGGCACCAGGTCGGCCGACCTCGCCTCCGCCCGCCAGGTGAACCTCGCCAACGTCGCCTGGTCGGCCGTGCCCGACCCGGCCGCCGCCCCCGCCAAGGGGGTCTCCAGCCGCCTGACCACCCTCCGCACCAAGCCGGGCGAGGTGGTGAAGATCCTCTTCTCCGGCCCCGACGTCGGCCGGGCGGCGATCTCCAGCCAGCCCGACAAGCCTTTCTTCCAGCAGCAACCCGCGCTCGACGGCAAGGCCCTGGTGATCGACCGATACGACATCACCAACGGCAAGCACCTGGGCCGGATCGAGCTGCCCCCCTCGATCGACCTGGCCGCCTACAGCCCCGACGGCAAGGCCGTGCTGACCATCAACTACAAGGACCAGGACCGCCTCGACGCCTTCGACGAGGCCGGCAAGCCGATCGCCGGCTGGCGGCCCTATGACAAGGAATCGGGCGACGACCGCAAGGTGACCTGGGCCGATTTCCTCGACGCCAACCGCGTCCTGACCGCCAACACCGCCGGCACGGTGGTCCTCTGGACCCTCCCCGACTGCAAGCCCGAGTACGTGATCGACCGGGCCTGCCAGGGCACCCCGAGGCTCAGCCCGGGGCGAAAGTCGCTCGCCCTCTTCCGGGACGGCGCCTTCACCCTGGTTGATCCCGCCACCGGCGAGGCCCGCGGCACCACCGGGGCCGTCGCCAGCCCGCCGAACCGAACCGGCGTGACCGCCTCCTGCTTCTCGAAGGACGGCGCGACGCTCGCCGCCGTCGTCGGCGCGAACCTCACGCGATGGGACCTGGCCACCGGCCAGGCGATCGGCGAATTCCCGATCGCCGTCGGCGAGGCCAAGTCGGTCGAACTGTGCGGCCCGAACCACGCCCTGGTCAACGGCCAGGCGCTCTACGACGTGAACCGACGCAAGATCATCTGGTACTACAACGGCGGCGTGGCCGCCTCGGGCAGCCCCGACGGCCTCCACTGGCTGGTCCTGGGCAACCCGTTCAACCCGGCCCTGCTCGGCTCGCTCCAGATGCCCGAGCCCAAGGTCGAGCAGCTCGTGGCCCAGTCGGAAGACAGGTCGATCCAGGCGGTCCTGCGGGCCGGCACGCCGGTCAGCATCCAGTTCGAGATGGGCACCCCGCCCCGCGACGGCGAGGCCTTCCGCAAGAAGCTGGCCGAGGCCCTCACCAACCGCCTCCGCGCCGCCGGCGCCGACCCGAAGGACAACCAGCCGGTCAAGCTGGTCGCCCGGATCACCGAGAAGCCGACCGGCGAGAACATGGAGCTGCAGATGATGGGCATGGGCCTCCGCAACCCGGGGCCGCGGAACCTCAGCATCCCGATCCGCAACCTCGAATGCGAATTGCTGATCGCCGACGCCCAGGGCCCGATCCCGATCGCCAAGCAAACCATGCACATGCGCCAGTTCGGCATCGTCCATTTGCCGGCCGGAGAGGGGGATATCCCCGGCTACCTGTTCAACCAGGTTTGGCTGGGCGCCCAGGGCTGGTTCGGCGGCATCGGCCTGCCGTCGTACGTGGCCCGGGGCCCCTCCGGGATCATCCAGCTCCCCGGCAACACCGACCTCAACCAGCTCGTCAAGTAACCCCGGACCGATTCGCGATGGCCTACTGGTTGTTCAAGTCCGAGGCCGGCTGCTTCTCGTTCGCCGACCTCCAGGCCCAGCCGGGTCAGACCACCGGCTGGGATGGCATCCGCAACTTCCAGGCGCGGAACTTCCTGCGCGACGACGTGAAGAAGGGCGACAAGGTCCTCTTCTACCACTCCAACGGCAACCCGCCGGCGATCGCCGGCGTCGCCGAGGTGGTCGAGGAGGCCCACCCCGACCCCACCGCGTTCGTGCCGACCGAGCAGCATTACGACCCCAGGAGCGACCCCGAGAACCCGACGTGGGTCCAGGTCTCGATCCAGGCGGTCCGCCCGATCGACCCGCCCCTGCCGCTGCCGAGGCTCCGCGACGAGCCCCGCCTGGCCGGTATGGAGCTGCTGCGCAAGGGGAGCCGGCTTTCGGTCCAGCCGGTCTCCGACGAACACTGGGCCGTGGTGATGGAACTGGCCGGAGATCCCTGAGCATGTCCCGCATCGAGCACTCGGCGATCTTCGCCGCCGACCCCGCGACCTTGAAGGATTTCTACGTCGAGGCGATGGGCCTCCGCGTCGTCCTGGACAACAGCAAGGCGACCCCGCCCGGCTACTTCCTGGCCGACGACCACGGCATGGCCCTGGAGATCATCGGCCGGCCCGAGGGCATGGCGGCCCCGGCCACCCGGCACGTCTGCCACACCGCCTTCTTCGTCGACGACTACCCCGCCGCCAAGGCCGACCTCGAACGCCGAGGGATCGCCTTCGAGGCCGAGACCGAGGTCCACAACGCCAACATGAGCACGGGCTTCTTCAACGACCCGCAGGGCAACCGCTGCCAGATCGTCTGGAGGCCCTCGCCGCTGGTGCCGTGACGGCGAAGGGAGACAAGCCCGAAGCGCACGCGAGTGAATGTCCGTACTTTGTATGGAGGCGGGAGCAATCCAGTCGCTTGCGCCTCGGGCCTGTCTCCCGCGTGGCAGGGGAAAGGCCCCTCAAGGTTCGGGGCGGCGTGCCGTCACCAGCGAATCCGGCGAGAGATCGACCAGCACGGTCTGCCCGCCGCCCGGCCAGGTGATTTCGACGGATTCCACCTTCGACACATTCCCCAGGCCATAATGCAGGTCGAAGCTATTTTGCGACGCATACGTCGATCCGCTCCGGACCTCCCTCAGGAACGACTTGCCGCCGGCCTTGACCACCGCCTTCGCCCCGATTGCGGGGGAGCCGTGGCGGTCGAGCAGCCGGAGCTTGAGCCATCGACCGGCGCGGGGCGTGTCGTTGCGGAGTAGTAAGGGGGGCGAGTCGACGGCCGTGATCAGGATGTCCACGTCGCCGTCGTCGTCGTAATCGCCCAGGGCCAGTCCCCGGGCCGAGGCCGGCACCTGGAATCCCGGGCCCGCCCGGTTGGAGACGTCCACCAACTTGCCGTTGTCATTCCTCAGCAGCAGTGGCCTCTGCTTGTACGCTTCCTTCAACTCGGGCGCCGAATCCACCTGCGGATAGATGTGGCCGGCGACGATCAAAACGTCGAGGTCCCCGTCCAGGTCGAAATCGAACAGGGCGCAGCCCCACTTGAGCGCGTCGAAGGACGGCTTCCGCAGGCCGATCTCGTCGCTAACGTCGGCGAACAGCAGGCCGCCCAGGTTCCGGTAGAGCGTGGCGCTGTCCTTGGCGAAGGTGGCCACGAGCACGTCCTGCAGGCCGTCTCCGTCGAAGTCGCCGCCGTCGACGCCCATCCCCGCCTGCGCCAACCCGTTCGCGTTCACCCCCAGGCCGCTGATCATGCCGACCTCGGTGAACTTGCCATTGCCCTCGTTCCGGTACAGGAAATTGGGGTTCGAGTCGTTCGTCACCACCACGTCGATGTCGCCGTCGTTGTCGAGGTCGGAGGCGAGCACGCCCATGCCGTAGGATTCGGCGATGTCGTGCATGCCCGACTCCTCGGTGGCGTCTCGGAACGTGCCGTCGCCGTTGTTGCGATAGAACTTGTCCTTCGAGCCCCGGAGCCCGAACGGGCCGACCATTACCTTCACCTTGTCCCGCCAGGTGATCGAGCGGCTGGCCTGATGGACGTCGTCCATCGTGGCTTCGACATAATTGGCGACGTAAAGGTCGAGGAAACCGTCGCCGTCGGCGTCGAAGAACGCGGCGCCCGCGCCCCAGCCGGGGTCGGCCACGCCGGCCTCCTCGGCGACCTGCTCGAACGTGCCGTCCCCCTTGTTCCGGTACAGCCGGTTGGGGCCGAAGGCGGTGACGTAGAGGTCGACGAATCCATCGTTGTCATAATCGCCGGCGCAAACCCCGCAGCCCCAGCTCTCGTCGGCGACGCCCGCGCGATCCGTCACGTCCTCGTAAGTGCCATCGCCCCGGTTCCGGTAGAGGGCGTTCCGGCCCTTCTCGCGGACTCGCGACGGTTCCTCGTCGAGCGCCCAGGCATTCACCAGGAAGACGTCGAGGAAGCCGTCGTTGTCGAAGTCGAGGAAAGCCCCGCCCGTGCCGACCGATTCGAGGAGGTGGTCCTTGTCGGCCCCGCCGCAGTAGAGCACGCGGGCCAGGCCGACCGATTGGGCCACCTCGACGAACAGCGGATCATCGGGGGCCCGGGGCGGGGAGGGGACCTGCGGCGGGGCGGGGGGGGCCAGGGCGGAGGGTCCGGCCGCCGCGGGAGAAGGCGGGGGATTCGCCGAAGGCACCGGCGAGGATCCCCCGCAACCGATGAATCCGCACAGGGCGACCCAGCGGAAAGTGACCAGCAAACGCCCCATGAAACGCTCCCGCGCTGGATTCGTCCGGGCCCCGTGTGGCACGGGTCCCCCGCGGAGCGGAACCCGTGTGGGGGGCGTTCGCCGCCGGCTTCCGGCCCGGATGGGAGGCCGATCGGGCGCCAGCGCGGCTTGAGGGGCAGGCTACGACAGGAGCCTTCTCGCACGGGTTTCATCGGCTACGCCGATGGGAAACCCGTGCCACCCTGCGGAATTCTCGGACAAAAACATCTGTCACTCGATCACTTCTCGGCGGCGATCGCCTTGCCGAAGGCTGCCGACAGTTCCTTGGCGGCCGCCTCGGCGTCGCCCTTGGTCGGGGCCGTCTTGGCGATCTTCTGGGCCAGCGCGACGAGCTCCTTCTTCTCCTTGCTATTGATGAACATGTAATCGTCCTTGGTGTCGGCGTCGGTGTTGTGCGTGTGGCCGGCCTTGGCGAGCCGCTGGCGGATGGCGAGGATCCGCTTGTCCCCCTCGTTGGCGATGTTGGCGACGTGCGCCGCGGCCGCTTCCATGTGGGTCGCCTTGCCGTCGGCCGCGGCCTCCTTGAGGTGCATCTGGGCGGCGGCGTGATAGCCCAGCAGGATGCTCTTGACCAGGTCATCCTCGGTCTTGCGGGTTTCGATGATGACGGTCGAAAGGTGCTCGTACGTCGAGGCGGCCACCTCGTCCATCACGGCCGCGTCGCCCTGAGGGGCGGGCGGGCCCGGCGGGTCAACGGGCCTCGATTGGGAGACCTGGAACAGCAGGACGGCCAGGCCGATGCCGGCCAGGGGGATCAGTCGCTTCATGTCGGCAACTCCCTGTTTGGAGGGCGATCGAGGGCCGGCAGCCGGGCGGCAATAGCCCGGGTACGGATCGCCGGCCGAGGGAACTCGGTGCGGTCGCCCGCCGAGCAAGACGCAAGGGCTCGGCCGCATCCGACGGGCTTCGATCCCGATCCGAATCGGCCGAGGGTCGCCGGCCTGCGAGGAACGCAGGCCCGGGGCGGCCCCCTCGCACGAGCCCGATTCTCGCCCTTCGCACGACGTTCCGCAAGGCGCCGGCCGCCGCCTTGACGGCAACGCCGACGGATCGGCCGCGGAGGTATCCCCGTCCCGCGGAATCCACCCGTGGCTCCATCGTCGGGTGGCAGGCAATCCCGCCCGCGATTCTTGCCCGGTGCAGGCGGGAATGCCTGCCACCCCCGGGACCCCAGAAGATAGGCGGTGGAGGATGCGAGGGCCCCTCGAACCGCATCCGGCGGTCCACCCCCGCACCCCCCTCCGCCAAGGCCGACGCTCCTCCCCAGGCGCGCCGGCCCCTCAGGTCGCGAAGCGGATCGACTCGGGGATCGGATCGAGCCCCGGAAGTTCCGCTCCCGCCGGGAGAAGCGTAGGCCGATCGGCGCCCCTGTCAAATCAGGAGGATCGATCGAAATCGAGGCCGATGTCGAGCGCCGGGGCCGAATGCGTGAGGGCCCCCACGCTGATCCGATCGACGCCCGTCTCGGCCAGGGCCCGGACCGTCTCCAGCCGGATGCCGCCGGAGGACTCCAGCAGGACGCCGGGCTGCCGCCCGTCCCGCCTGCGGACGGCTTCCGAGAGCGCCTCGGGGCCGAGGTTGTCCACCAGGATGATGTCGGGCCGGCATTCCAGGGCCCGGTCGAACTGGTCGAGCGTGTCCACCTCCACCTCGACCGTCGTGCCCGGCGCCGCCAACGCCCTGGCCCGTTCGATCGCCGTGCCGATCGGGTCGGGATCGCCCAGGAATTCCAGCCAGGCGAGGTGGTTGTCCTTGATCAGCACGGCGTCGTACAGGCCGATCCGGTGGTTCCGGCCTCCGCCGCAACGCACCGCGTACTTCTCCAGGGCCCGCCAGCCGGGCGTCGTCTTGCGGGTGTCGAGGATCACGGCCCTCGTCCCGGAGACCGCGTCCACGAACCGGCGGGTCAGCGAGGCCACGCCGCTGAGGCGTTGCAGGAAATTCAAGGCGGTCCGCTCCACCATCAGCATCGACCGCATCGGCCCCGCGATGGAGGCGATTTCCGATCCCGGCCCGACCGCGTCGCCATCGGCCGCGGTCGGCGTGAACCAGGTCGCCAGGGCGCATCGCCGGGCCAGCAGGTCGAGGACGGGCAGGCCGGCGACGACCCCCTCGCGGCGGCTCACGAACTTGGCCGCGCCCCGGGCGGCCTTGGGGATGGTGGCCTCGCCGGTGAGGTCGCCGAGGAACGGGCCCGGTTCCGGGCCGAAGTCCAGCGCGATCCCGCCTTGGCCGGTCTTGAAGTCCAGGCCCAGGTGCGGCATGGGCATCCCCAGGTCCTCGGCCAGGGCCAGTTCGATCAGCGTTTCGGCGTTGCGACGCGCCGCCGCGTCGAAGTCGATCGGGTTCATGCCTCGGCTCCCGTCAGGAGGGCTTGGGGCGGCCCGGGGCCTTGCGGGGGGCCCCCTTCTTGCCCTTCACCCTCGCCCGCGCGCTCACGCCCTGCGGGGTGGGCGCGGGCCGGGCAGGCCCGCCTTCCTTCTTGGCCCGAAGGGCGACGATCCGGTCGCGGATCGCGGCGGCCCTCTCGAACTCCAGATTCTCGGCGGCCTGGAGCATCTCGGCTTCCAGGGCGTTGAGGTATTCCTCGCTGGCGTCGGCCTGCTCGTCGCGGCCGACCGCCTTGCGGACCTCCGAACGCGCCTGGATCTCCTCCTCGATCCCCCGCTTGATCGCCTTGCGGATCGTCTCGGGCGTGATTCCGTGCTCGGCGTTGTAGGCGAGCTGCTTCTCCCGGCGGCGGCCGGTCTCGTCCAGGGCCCGTTGCATCGAGCCGGTCACCGTGTCGGCGTAAAGGATGACCTCGGCGTTGATGTGGCGGGCGGCGCGGCCGATCGTCTGGATCAAGGACGATTCGCTCCGCAGGAAGCCTTCCTTGTCGGCGTCGAGGATGCAGACCATCGACACCTCGGGGAGGTCCAGCCCCTCGCGGAGCAGGTTCACGCCGACCAGCACGTCGAAGGCCCCCTCGCGCAGCTCGCGGAGGATCGTCACCCGCTCGAACGCGTCGAGCTCCGAATGGAGCCACTTGCACCGCAGCCCCTTCTCCTTCAGGAAGTGCGACAGGTCCTCGGCCATCCGCTTGGTGAGCGTCGTCACCAGGACGCGCTCCCCCTTGGCCGCCCGCTTCTTGGCTTCCTCCAGGAGGGCCGGCACCTGCCCCTTGGCCGGCTCGATGCGGATCTTCGGGTCGATCAGGCCGGTCGGCCGGATGACCTGCTCGACGAACTCGCCGCCCGACATCGTCAGCTCGTAGTCGCCGGGGGTGGCCGAGACGTACACCCTCGGGCCCAGCTTCTTCTCCCACTCGTCGAACCGGAGCGGACGGTTGTCCAGGGCGCTGGGGAGCCGGAAGCCGTGCTCGACCAGGGTCGTCTTCCGGCTGAAATCGCCGGCGAACATGCCGCGGACCTGCGGGATCGCCACGTGCGACTCGTCGACGAACAGCACGGTGTCGTGCGGGAAGAAATCGAGCAGGGTATTGGGCGTCTCGCCCGGCTTCTTGCCCGACAACGGCCGGCTGTAGTTCTCGATCCCCGAGCAATAGCCGACCTCCAGCAGCATCTCCATATCGTACCGGGTCCGGGCCGCGAGCCGCTGGGCTTCGAGCAGCTTCCCCTGCTCCTTGAGCTGCTGGAGCCTCTGCTCCAGCTCCTCCTGGATCGCGGCCACGGCTCCGGCGATCCGCTCCTCGGGCAAAACGAAGTGCTTGGCCGGGTAGACGTACAGGTCGGCCTTCTTCTCCAGGACGTTGCCCGTCAACGGGTCGACGATCGACAGCGATTCGACCTCGTCGCCGAAAAGCTCGATGCGGAAGGCGATCTCCTCGTAGGCCGGCCAGAGCTCGATCACGTCGCCCCGGACGCGGAACTTGCCGCGCTCGAAGCTGACGTCGTTGCGGTCGTACTGGATGTCCACGAACTTGAGCAGGACGGCGTCGCGATCGACGATGTCGCCCAGCTTCAGGTGGACCATCATCTTCTTGTAATCGTCGGGCGAGCCCAACCCGTAGATCGACGACACGCTGGCGATCACGATCACGTCGCGGCGGCTGACGAGCGCGCTGGTGGCCGCCAGGCGGAGGCGTTCGATCTCCTCGTTGATCGAGGCATCCTTCTCGATGTAGATGTCCCGCTGGGGGATGTAGGCTTCGGGCTGATAATAGTCGTAATAGCTGACGAAATAGCGGACGGCGTTGCGGGGGAAGAACTCGCGGAACTCGCCGTAGAGCTGCGCGGCGAGCGTCTTGTTGTGCGACATCACCAGGGCGGGGCGGTTCAATCGGGCGATGACGTTGGCCATCGTGAACGTCTTGCCCGACCCGGTGACGCCCAGCAAGGTCTGGTGCGCCTTGCCTTCCCGCAGGCCGCGGACCAGGGCGTCGATGGCGGCGGGCTGGTCGCCGGCCGGCGGGAACGGGCAAACCAGGTCGAACCGATCCATCGCGTCGCTCTCCGGGGCGATCCGATCGAATCCAATCAGGGGGAAGCTTCGCCAGGCGAAGGGGCGGCGACGAGGCCGAACCGGACATGCGGGGCGAGCTGGGACGCGGTTATGGGCCCGATGCCTCGGACCCGGCGCTCCATGTCGGCCATCGACCGGTAAGGCCGATTGCCTCGCCCCTCGGCGATCCTCTCCGCCAGCTTCGGCCCAATCCTGGGCAAGACCTCCAGTTGCCCGGGCGTCGCCGAGTTCACGTCCAGCTCGGCCCGGTAATCGGCCCAGGTGCCATCGCGGTCGGCCGATCGTGGGCCGGAAATCGCCAGGGCGGCCGCCACCAGGCAGAGCAGGACCGGTATCCCCCTCGACCTCGGCAGGAACCTCGGACATTGTACGGATGTTTCGGGGCGAAGGCCAGCGTCCGGGTCCATCGGCGAGCCCCCCGCCCGAACCTAAAGGATTCCCGCGGCGATCTCGTCGAGGGCGCGGGTGAAGGCATCGACCTGCTCGGCCGTGTTGAACGGGCCGGGGCTGACCCGGACGGTACCCTCGGGGAAGGTGCCCAGCCGCTTGTGGATATAGGGGGCGCAGTGCAATCCGGGCCGGACCGCGATCTTGAACTCGGAATCGAGGATCGCGCCCAGGTCCTGCGGCGAGAGCCCATCGGGGGGGATCAGCGAGAGCGCCCCGACGTGCGTGTCCGGATCCCAACGCCCCGCGACCTTCCAGGAACCCGAGGCCTCGGCCCAATCGACCACGCGTTGCAGCAATCCCACCTCGTGAAGCCGGTTGGCCTCGATCCCCCGCTCGACGACCCAGGCGATCCCGGCGGCCAGGCCGGCGACGCCCAGGACGTTGGGCGTGCCGCCTTCCAGGTAGTAGGGGAGCAGCTCGGGCTGGGTCTCGCTCGACGAATCGCCGCCGGTGCCCCCTTCTCGCCAGGCCCTTGGCGCGGCCCTCGGCCCGACGTACAGGGCCCCGGTGCCGGTCGGGCCATACAGGGCCTTGTGGCCGGGGAACGCGAGGAAGTCGATCGGCGTCGCCCGCAGGTCGATCGGCACGACCCCGGCCGACTGGGCCGCATCGACCAGGAACAGGGCGCCGGCCTCGCGGACGATCGCCCCGATCGCCTCGATCGGCTGGACCGTCCCCAGGACGTTCGCGGCATGCGTGATCGCGACCATCCGCGTCCTGGGCGTGATTGCCTTGCGGATCGATTCCGGGTCGAGATAGCCGCCCTCGGAGGGGACCCGCGTGAGCGAGATCACACCGTCCTTCTCCAGCTTCCGCAGCGGCCGGCTGATGGAGTTGTGCTCCAGGTCGGACGTGATCGCATGATCGCCCGGTTTGAGCGTCCCCTTGATGGCGATGTTCAGCGCATCGGTGCAGTTCAGCGTGAAGATCCAGCGCTCGGGCGCCAGGCCGTTGAAGAACCGGTTGAGCGCATGTCGGGCATCGTCCAGGGCCCGCTCGGAGCCGATCGCCATCCGATGCCCGGCGCGCCCGGGGTTGGCCAGCTCGGTCCGGGCGAACCGGTCGAGGGCCTGATAGACCGGTTCGGGCTTGGGGAAGCTGGTCGCGGCGTTGTCGAGGTAGATCATGGGGCTGGGCTGCGGGCCGTTTCCGTTTCCGTCCGGGAGTCAATGAATCGAGTTCCAGCATAGCGGGGCCGGGTGGGGATTGTCTCCACCGGAAGGTCGGGCGACGTGCCGGGGCCGGGTCCTTCGGTGGGACTTCCTGGTAAACTGGGATGACAATCCATGCAACATCCCGCAGCGTGGATGCCAGGAAGGGTAGAAAGTCGGCTCCAACCGATTTCCGGGGGGCAGGTGATGAGCAGCATGCCGAACGGTTCGGACGCGCCCCGGAAGGCCCTCCGGGACGGCCTGGGGAGGGCCGTCGGCAGCACCCCCGCCGAATGCGCCGCCCATGCCGAGGCGATCGGCCGGATGTTCGCCGCTTGGGATGCGGAGTGGGAACGGGAGCCGGCCGACGATCCCCCGGACCTCGACGAACAGATCTCGCGCGAGATCGAGGCCGGCAAAGGCCGAGACTGATCGTGCTCGACTCGTCCCCTTCCACCCATTCCGCCTTGCCCGATCCGCCCCGATCGGCTATCCCATGGTCCCCGGAATCCGGGCCGCACCCCGCGCGGGAAGGAGCCGAGCGCGATGTACGACAAGGTCCAGGCCACCGAAGAATTCAACCGCTGGAGCAAGGGGTATGACCGCAGCGTCCTCCAGTGGATGCTGTTCGACCCGACCCACCGGGCGATGCTGGCCCGGCTGGAGGAGCGGTTCTCGGGCCGGCCCGCCCGCCTGCTCGACATCGGCTGCGGCACCGGCAAGTTCATCGAGCGGATCCGCTCGGCGTTGCCCCGGGCGAGCGTCTGGGGCGTGGACCTCGTCGGCCCGATGCTCCGCCAGGGGATGCACCGGTGGGACCGCCACCGGGCCTCGGTCCTGCCGATCCAGGCCGACAGCGAGCACTTGCCCTTCGCCGACGGCCAGTTCGACGCGATCACCTGCGCCCACAGCTTCCACCACTACCCCGACCAGGCCCGAGCCGTCGCCGAGATGTACCGCGTGCTCCGCCCCGGCGGCCGACTGATCCTGGTCGACGGCCACCGCGACTGGATCTGGGGCTGGTTCATCTACGACGTCTGCGTCGCCTTCCGCGAAGGGGCGGTGCACCACTGCTCGGCCCGCCGGTTCCGCGACCTCACCGAGTCCGCCGGATTCGAGCCGGCCGAGCAGGAGGTCCGCTGGGGCCTGGCCCCGTACATCATCAACGAGGCCCAGAAGCCGTTGGCCAAGCCGATCCTGCGGATGGACGAGCATACGCGGCGGGCCGTGGCCTGACCCGCAGCCGCCGGTTTTGCGGATCACCAGCCGACAGGTTGGGACCACGCCTGGGCCTTCTGCCCTTCGAACGAGGGGTTCTCGGGGGCTTCGCTCGACGTGACGACCGCGCGGACATACAGTTCGTCCCCGTCGAGCTTGTAGACCGCAGTCGTACCCTCGACGGTCGCCAGCACCCGGCCGACTTCGTCGGAATAGCGGCGGGTGATGGGCAACGGCTGGCCGTCGGCGTCGAGGACCTCCCGGCGTGCCGGGTCGTAGCCCTTGCGGGTGCCGATGAACTGGGTCGTGTAGCGGGCGTCCTTCTCGGGGCGGATCGCCACCGTCAGCGTCCGCGCGTCGAGATCGTAGCGGACGTCGTCCAGGGCGACGCCGCTCGAAGCGTAGAAGTCGCCCGCCTCCATCCCGCCGATGATCGCCTCGGGGGTCAGGTACCGGGCGCGGACGACGATCCAGCCGCGCCCGGGCGACGAGCCGGCCTTGCCGAAGTAATGGTGCGAGTCGTCGGTTCCCAGGCCGAAGATCGGCGGCAACTTCATCTCGGCGATGCGGAGCGTGTTGATGATATCCCACATCCGTTCGACCGGTGCGTGCTGGTCGTCGCCGAGGTGATTGACCCCCGGGTGCCCGTTATAGACCTCGAAGAACTTCTCGCGCGTGACCATCGCGAGTTCCTCGGCGGTGACCCCATAGCCGAAATTCGGGTGATTGAGGTGGGCGAGGATCGGCCGGCCGAGCCGCTTCGCCTGCTCCTCGACCGCCGCGAGGTTCCGCGTCATCACCTCGACGACGCTGGCACCTCCCTGCGGCGCGATCCGTTCGAGCAGGTTGCTGGCGTTCATGTGGATCGGCTTCTTCTCAAACTTGTCGGTGATCTCCTCCCCCTGGATCAGCAGGAAGGCGCCCGGCCGTTCGAAGAAGGTTCGGAACTCGCTCAGCGGCTTGAGGCGGACCTGCTTCTCGCCTTCCACGTCGCGGGCTTGGACCCAGCTCGGGCCGAATCGTTCCAGGTATCGGTCGAACCCGTCGGCCTTCGCCCGCTTGTCGGCCTCGGCCACCTTCATCCACTTCTCGCCCTGGCCGATCGTGTTGTGGTCCGAGAGCGCCAGGAAGTGATACCCGCGGCGGGCGTACCAATCGACGATCATCTCGGGATAGTCGTTGCCGTCGCTCCAGAGCGTGTGCGTGTGCAGGTTGCCCTTGAACCAGCGGGGCGAATCGTCCGGCCGGGGCGGCTCCTGCCAGGCCGGCGCCGAGGTGGCCATCGCGATGAAGGTGAGGAAGGCCATCAAGGGGCGGCGAGGGTTCCGTTGCATCTCGGTGCCTCGTGCGATATGACCGCACGGTTCCACGGGGGAATAGGGCCGTTCATCCATGGTCGCCGTCATCGCACGATCGGGCGACCGACGCAAGCCATCGCCGACGCCCCCTGTTCAGGGATGCACCCCGACCAGCACGATATTCGTCGGCGGGTATTCCAGCGGCTCCATCGGCCCATTCCCCGATCGCGAGAACAGCTCGACCTTCCCCCGGTAGCGGTTCTCGACGATCCACGGGTTCAGATAGGCCCGCGTCCCGTTCGAAGGCTCGGCCGGCGTGACGACCAGCTCGAACCCGGCCGACGACAGGGCCTGCTTCCATTCGGTCGGGCTCCAGAAGGCGAACTCCTCGTGCAGCTCGCTCCGCCAGTTGTCCAGGTAGTCCTTCCGGCCCAGGAACTCGGCGGCGTCCTTCAGGCGAAGGACGAAGTACCTCCGGCCATCGACCTCCGCTTCATCATAGGCGATCGCCGTCTCGGGCCCCCGACGGCCCTTCGCGCGGTCGTCGGCGAGGAAGTCGCGGGCGAACCGGCGGAATCGGGCGGCCGTCGAGAGGCCCCGCAGGTGATCGGCCAGGTCGGTATCCGACCGGAATTCGCGGAAGATGTCTTCATTCGACCCATCCGCGTCGTTGCACCGGAGGAAGACCTCGCGGCCCTTGTCCTCGGGCCCGACCACGTCCCGGATGGCGATCCGGCCGCCGGGGCGGGTCTGACGGAACTTGCGTTCGAGGTAGGGCACCAGCGAATCGGCGCGGTCGCCGTACGACCAGATCTCGTGCGTGGTCGAGTTGCACAGGGTCGTGTCGATCGAGCCGGGGTCGAACAGGTCCTCCATCAGGTTCCGCTGGTGGAAATGCACGTAGGTCTCGCCGAAGTCGCCCCGGCGCTGCCGCTCGTGGCACTGCGCCAGGAATTCGCCGGTGATCTCGATGCCGATCAGGTCGGAATCGGGGAAATCCCGGGCGATCGGCACCAGCAGACCGCCGTCGGCGCACCCCTCGTCGACGATCCTGCCCTCGGCGATCGAAGGCCGGATGTCGCGGTACTTCATCTCGATCAGGTCGGAACGGCTCATGCCGATGCTGTAAGTCGCGTAATTGCGCGTGGCGGTGAGGTCGCCCTGTTCGGTGAGCAGCGGGTCGCGGAACAGCCGCGCGATCCGGCGGGGGACATCCGGGAAGTCGGTCCAGAGGCTGAAGGTGGCGGGGGATAGCTCCTTCCGCATCCCGGGATCGGTGCTCCAACTGTCCCCCAGCGCAGCCAGCCTCCGCACCAGATCGATCGGCGTCGGCGGCACGCGACCGGCCGGCTCGCCCAGCTCGGCGGGCAGGATCGAGAATCCGAGCGCCCGGAACTGGGCGATCACCTCGGGGGTCGAGCAGAGGACCGCCGCGTTGCCGGGATCCAGCGGCAGGGCCCCCTCGGTCTGCTCGGCGACCTCGCGGATCACGTTGCGGGCGAACCGGTCGCTGGGCGGATAGTGCGGGATGCCGAAGATCCGGTACGACACCCCCAGGGCCGAAGCCACGCCGCGAGCGAACCGGTCGACGCCGACCGCGCGGACGTGGAACGGCACGCAGTTGTACCGCGAGTTCTCCCGGTTGGCCGAGCTGATCGCGAACACGATCGTGTCGAGCGAGCCGCCCGCGACGGGCGTTGCATCCCCCCCGTAGAAATCGAGGCGATCGGCCGGCAAGCGGAGGATCCGCAGGAGGTATTCCTCCTGGAACCGCGTGTTCGCCAGGTGCCGGCCGGGGAAGAGCAGGTAGCGCATGGGGCCCGCCGATCGCTTCGGATCGTCAATTGAACAGGAAATGGCAGATATCGCCATCCACCATCACGTAGGTCTTACCCTCCGTGCGGAGCTTCCCGGCGGCGCGGATTTCCTTCTCCCCCTTGTAGGTCTCCAGGTCGGCGAGCGTGTAGACCTCGGCGCGGATGAACCCTTTTTCGAAGTCGGTATGGATCACGCCCGCGGCCTGCGGTGCGGTCGCGCCGACGGGCACGGTCCAGGCCCGCACCTCCTTCTCGCCGGCCGTGAAATAGCTCTGCAGGCCCAGCTCGCGATAGGCGGCCCTCGCCAGGACGGCCAAAGCCGGCTCGGCCACGCCGGCCGAGGTCAGCATCTCGGCGCGGTCGGCCTCGTCCAGCTCGGCAATCTCGGCCTCCAGCTTGGCGCAGACCGGAACCACCTCGGCACCGACCTTCTCGGCGAACTCGCGGACCTTCTGCACGAGCGGCCCCTCGCCGTGGAGGTCGCTTTCATCGACGTTGGCAACGTACAGAATCGGCTTGGCCGTCATCAGCCCGAAGCTGCTGATCGCCTTCGCCTCGGCCTCGCCCAGCTTCATCTTGCGGAGCGGCTGGTCGTTCTGGAGCTGGTCGAGGCACGCGCGGATCGCATCGACGCGAAGCTTGGCATCCTTGTCGCCCCCCTTGGCGGCGCGTTCGGCCCGGGGCAGGGCGTTTTCGAGCGTCTGCAGATCGGCCAGCATCAATTCGATCTCGATCGTCTCGATATCGGAGAGCGGATCGACCGCGCCGGCGACGTGGACGACGTCGGGATCCTCGAAGCAGCGGACGACCTGCAGGATCGCATCGACCTCGCGGATGTGGCTGAGGAACTTGTTGCCGAGGCCCTGGCCCTCGCTGGCCCCCTTGACGATCCCGGCGATATCGACGAGCTGGAACGCCGCCGGCACGAGTTTCTTGGGGACGATGTAGCGGCTGATCCGTTCCAACCGATCGTCGGGGATCGGCACGATGCCTTCATTCGGCTCGATCGTGCAGAACGGATAGTTGGCGCTCTGGGCCGCCTTGGAGCTGGTCAACGCGTTGAAAAGGGTACTCTTCCCGACATTCGGCAGACCGACGATACCGGCTTTCATGATGCCGTAAAAACCTCGGAACCCGCGGAAAACCGCCCGCCAACGGTCGCGGGCGAAGGGGGCCATCTTACCCGGCGGCCCGCGCTCCTGTCTTGCTAAGCCTCAACGAACGGGCCAGGCTAACCAATCGCTGACTGCCATCAAGATCCACCCGATACCCGCGAGCTGGCCCAGGCGATCGACCCATGTCGGCTCGACCCGCCGACGGCCGCAGGCAGCCAACAGGATCCAGGAAGCCATCACGGCCGGTCCCACGGCCGCTGCATTGGTCACTTCGTTGAGCAGGTCGGAACTCTTCGGCCCCCATCCGATCGCCAGGTGTTCGGCCAAGCCGCCGGCGAGCCGGAATGCCATGAACGATGTGGCCGTGGCCGTCGCCACGAAACCCGGTCCGTCGAGCAACCGACGACGACCGGGGCGGGGCTGTCGAAGTGCCGATAGCAGCAATGCGGCCGAACACGGGGCGAGTATGCGGGCACCTACCTCGGCCAGGGTACCTTCTCGGGTTATGTAGTAAGTGTAGGTGCCGTCGGGCCAGCATTTGTCGAGCAACTTATAGCAAAAAATCTCGGCGACCGCCCCCTGACCCGGCCCGACCAACGCCAGGCCCGCCGCGATTGCGGCGATCCCCAAGAGGCCATCCATCAGTCCAAAACGTCGGCCTTGAATGCCCATATTCATCAGGCCATATTAGTTCTTGACGCGATAGGCGAGATAGACGCAGCCGTTCCTGAACGCGCGGCATTCCTTCAACTCGAGATCAACCTGCCGGCCGATCGGCCCGAACAGCGGCACGCCCGAGCCGATCAGCACCGGGTGGATATTCACGCCCACCTCGTCGACCAGGCCCGCTTCCAGCAGCGTACTCGCCAGTCCGCCGCCGCACATCAGGCAGATGTCCTTGCCTTCCCGATCCTTCAACCCCCGGACGAACCCGGCCGCATCGTCGCGGACCAGGGCCGCCCCTTCGCCCAGATCGGAGGGTCCGAGTGTCCTGGAAAAAACGTAGCACTCCACGCCCGCCGAACCGCCGACCACGCCGTTCCTCATCGCGAGCTCATAGGTATTCCTCCCCATCAGTACGCAATCGATCGACTTCCACTGTTCCGCGATCAGGTCGGCCGCTTCCCCGCCCCACATCAGCCAGTCGACCGAGTGATCCGCGCTGGCGATGTAGTTATCCAAGCTGTTCGCACCGCCGTAGATCAGCTTCCTCACGGCCCACCCCCTGACCTGGTCATCGCTCAAAGCGAACGTGGGATCGAATGGACCGCCCTTGTATCCGGCGCCGATCCGAACCGCAACCTTCGCGCGACCGCCGATGAACTTCCGAAGGGTCGGAGGAAAGTGGCCATGAGATTGATAGACTGGGAGGTCCGCCGGACTTTTCCCCGCACCTCACGAAAGGATCGCGACGATGGGCACTCTCCGCACGCGTCGGGATTTCCTGCAGGACGTCGGCCGGGGCATGCTGGTCGCCAGCATCGGCTCCCACGCGTCGACGGACATGGGCCTCGCCCGCGTATCGGCCCTCGACGACGGCGATCGGATCGCCTTCGGCGCCCTCGAACCGCTGGTGGCCCTGATGCAGGAGACCACCGCCACCAATATTGTGCCCGTGCTGGTCGGCAAGCTCCGCTCGGGCACCGACCTCAAGGATCTGGTCGCCGCCGCGGCCCTGGCCAACGCGAGGACGTTCGGCGGCGAGGATTATGTCGGCTTCCACACCCTGATGGCCCTCTCGCCCGCCTATGAAATGGCCCGCGAGCTTCCCGAGGACCGCCGCGCCCTGCCCGTGATCAAGGTCCTCCACCGCAACACGAACCGGATCCAGGAGCACGGCGGCAAAAGCTCGGAAGTGCTCAAATCGGTCGCACCGGGCACGCTCTCGCCCGGCCAGGATGCCGCCGAGGCCCTCCGCGACGCCGTGCGACGCCAGGACATGAACGCGGCCGAAAGCACCTTCGCCGCGATCGCCGCCGGCACGCCCGAGGATGCCTTCAACAGCCTGCTGATGACCGTCGAGGACCACACCGAGGTCCACCGCGTCGTGCTGCCGTACCGCGCCTGGGAGCTGCTCGACATCGTCGGCAAGGATCGGGCCCACACGATGCTCCGGCAGTCGGTCCGCTACTGCGTCAAGAACGAGCCGGCCGCCGGCCACGGCGCGAATCCCGCCGGAAGTCGGGCCTTGCTCCCCCGCCTTTTCGACGAGCACCACCTGCCATGCGCCGCGGCCGGCACGAAGCGGCCGGGCGATGGTTGGGTCGATTCGATGGGCCAAACAATCTTCGAATCGACGCCGGCCGCCGCGGCCGATGCGGTCGCGTCGGCGTTGGCCGAGGGGATCGACCCGGCCGACATCGGCGAGGCGATCTCGCTGGCGGCCAACCAGCTCGTCCTGCGAGACGCCGGCCGCCCCGAACGCTGGGCCTCCCCCGGCAAACCGCCGGGCAGCGTCCACGGCGATTCGATCGGCGTGCACGCCTGCGACGCCGTCAACGCCTGGAGGAACATGGCCCGGGTTGCCAACCCCCGGAACGCGGCGGCCTGCCTGATCCTCGCCGGATTCGAGGTCGCCCGCGACCGCCAGTCCCGCCCCGACGAGTTCCTGAAGTGGACCCCTCGGCCGCTCGCCGAGTATGTCGAGGGCATCCGTGAAACGGAAGCGCAGGCCCTGCTGAACGCCGCCGACTCGGCCATCCGTGCCAATCAGCAGGAGATCGCCTCGGCCCTGATCTACCGCTACGGCACGCTCGGCCACGACCCCGAAGCGGCCTTCGCGAAGATGCTGCAATACGCCATCAGCGAGGACGGCGCCCTGCACGCGGAGAAGTACTACCGGACCGCCCGCATGGAATTCGCCTCCACTCGCCCCGCATTCCGCTGGAGGCAGCTCGTGGCCCTGGCCCGAGTCACCGCCAGCGAATACGGCCGGCCCGCGCCGGGCGTGGCCGAGGCGAGAGAGTTGCTGCGGGTCTGAGTGGCCGCCCCCAGGAGCTTATCCAACCGCCCCGGAGGGTCGATCACCGATGAACGGGGCGTGAGCTCCAGCACCCGTCGAGGCTCGGCCTTTGCCATCCCCAGGCCGCAGAGAGGCCCTTGCGGGAGATCCTCCGCCCGCCCCGGAGGGGGCGTGTCGATAGGCCGGGGTGCAAACCCCGGCAATCCGACCCACGCCCTCACCCCCGCCGGAGCCCCAGAGGGGCGACAGTCCCTCGCCATGGGTGCAAACCCCTGCTACAACGGAAATGCGAGTCGACCTTAGTTGATTCGATTTAAATTTATTTGAAAAATGTCTGATTCCTTTGCCTGCCTCTACCATCACCTCATCTTCTCGACGAAGAACCGTGCGCCGCTGCTCGCGATCGAATCCCAACCCCGCCTGTTCGCCTTCATCGGCGGGATCCTCCGATCCGATGGGGGAATCCTCCTCGCGGCGGGCGGGATGCCCGATCATGTGCATCTCCTGGTCGGGATCGATCGGCAAGCCTCGATCGCCGGAACGGTACGCCTCGTGAAGTCCAATTCGTCGAGGTGGATTCACGAGACGTTCCCGGAACAAGCCGGTTTCGCCTGGCAGGCGGGTTACGGGGCCTTTTCGGTGAGTGCCTCGCATCTCGACCGGGTCGAGGCCTACCTGGCCCGCCAGGCCGAGCATCATCGGACGATCTCATTTCAGGACGAATTTCGCGCGTTCCTGGATCGGCACGAGATTTCGTACGACGAACGGTTCCTCTGGGATTGAACGGAAATGCCGCCCCTCCGGGGCTCCGGCAGGGGAATGGGCGTGCGTCGGGTTGCCGGGGTTTGCACCCCGGCCTATCGACACGCGCCCCTCCAGGGCGGGCAGGCGGACAAGCAGCGATCGGATCGGCCCTCCCTGTGCCCACTTGACACCAATACACAATGCCGTGTATTCATAGAACAGGAGGACCGGCCATGGCCCGCAAACAACCCGCCCCGGCGGAAACAGCCTGCTGCCCGCCGGGCGACCCGTGTTCGTCCCGAATACCGCTCGCCGAGCGTCCGCTGCTCGGCTTCGTCGATGCCGTGAAGGCGATGGCCCTGTTCAAGGTGCTGGCGAACGATACGCGGATTCGCATCCTGCACCACATCGTCCGCAGCGGCGAGGCGACCGTTACGGACATCGCCAAAACCCTCGGAATGAAGCCGCAGGCGGTCTCGAATCAGCTCGTCAGGCTGTCGGATACGCGGATGCTCGCCTCGCGTCGCGACGGGAACAACGTCTTCTACCGCGTCCAGAACGGCTGCGTGGCCCCCTTGCTCGACCTGGCCCTTTGCCTGATGGAAGACGAGCGGGGTGCCGCGGCCACTACCGGAGACACCCCATGAACCGTTCGATCGAAGAATCCGTCCGCGAGAAGTACGGGGCGGTCGCCGCGAGTTCCCTCTCCAGCGCCCATGCCGGCGTCCACCGGGTCGCCGAGGCGTTCGGCTACTCGGCCGAGGAACTGGCCAGCATCCCGGCCGAGGCCAACATGGGCCTGTCGTGCGGCAACCCGACCGCCACGGCGAATCTGCGGCCTGGCGAGGTCGTGGTCGACCTCGGGTCGGGCGGCGGGCTCGACGTGCTC